>NZ_JACAPH010000041.1:0-34474 GCF_013385805.1 Pseudomonas sp. C6002
TTTGGGGCTTTTCCAAAGTGAGCCGCTGTAAGAGCGGAACCATAGGTGGCCGTTACCGAAAAAACGGATATGTACTCAAACCAATCGCCAAAAAAAACGGCCTCATCTGGAGGCCGTTTCTCATCACATCTCAACGCTTAGGTGCGCATCCCACGCCCACTCACCAGCAACCGCGCACACCCCACATACAGCACCACAGTCGCCACCAGCATAAAGGTGATCGCCACACTGATCTTGATATCCGAAACGCCCAAGATCCCATAGCGAAACGCGTTAACCATATGCAAAACCGGGTTAGCCAACGACACGGTCTGCCAGAACGGCGGCAGCAAGGTGATCGAATAAAACACCCCACCCAGGTACGTCAACGGCGTCAGCACAAACGTCGGAATAATCGAAATATCATCAAAGTTGCGCGCAAACACCGCGTTGATGAACCCCAGCAACGAAAAGATCATCGCCGTCAGCACCACCACCAGCAAGGTGATCCCCAGGTGATGCACCTGCAAATGGGTAAAGAACAGCGACAGCAACGTCACAATCACCCCAACCATCAACCCGCGCAGCACACCGCCCAGGGTGTAGCCGATCAAAATCGTATGAGGCGACACCGGCGACACCATCAATTCCTCGATGGACCGCTGGAACTTGCTGCCAAAAAAGCTCGACACCACGTTGCCGTAGGAGTTGGTAATCACCGACATCATGATCAACCCCGGCACGATGTACTCCATATAGGTGAATCCACCCATATCACCAATCTGCCGACCAATCAGGTTACCGAAGATCACGAAGTACAAAACCATGGTGATCGCCGGCGGCAGCAAGGTCTGCGGCCAAATCCGGGTAAAGCGCTTCACTTCGCGATAAACGATGGTCTGCAGCGCGACAAGGTTGGGTTGCAGTTCCGAACTCATACCGCCACCTTCGCCAGATTTTTCTCCACCAGGGACACAAACAACTCCTCAAGGCGATTGGTTTTGTTACGCAGGCTCAGCACCTCGATGTTCTGGGTAGCCAGTTGGCCAAACAGCGCGGTGATGCCCACGGCTTTGTCCACCTGGACTTCCAGGGTGTGGCTGTCCACCAGGCGATTCGGGTAGCCGATCAACTGGGGCGCAACCGTCATGTCGTTTTTCAGGTCGAGCAGGAAGGTCTCGACATGCAACTGGCTCAGCAAGTTACGCATGCTGGTGTTTTCGACGATGGTGCCGTGGTCGATGATGCCGATGTTGCGGCACAGCTGCTCAGCCTCTTCCAGGTAGTGCGTGGTGAGGATGATGGTGATGCCTTTCTGGTTCAGCTCGGTGAGAAACGTCCACATCGAACGACGCAGCTCGATGTCCACGCCCGCCGTCGGCTCGTCGAGGATCAGCAGGCGCGGTTCGTGAACCAGGGCGCGAGCGATCATCAAGCGGCGCTTCATGCCCCCGGACAGGGAACGCGAAGGCACGTCGCGCTTGTCCCACAAGCCCAGTTGCGTGAGGTATTGCTCGGCGCGTTCCTTGGCGATCTTCGGCGGGATGCCGTAGTAACCGGCCTGGGTCACGACGATGTCGAAGGTCTTTTCAAACTGGTTGAAGTTGAACTCCTGGGGCACCACGCCGATGCTGCGCTTGAGCGCCGCCGGGGATTTGTCCAGGTCGTTGCCAAAGATGTTCACCGTACCGGTGGTCTTGTTGACCAGGGTCGAGAGAATCCCGATGGTGGTGGATTTGCCGGCGCCATTGGGGCCGAGCAAGGCGAAGAAATCACCTTCGGCGACGTCCAGATCGATACCACTCAGGGCCTGGAAACCGTTGCCGTAGGTTTTGGTTAGCTGCCGGATGGACAGAGCGGAACTCATATCGGATTACGCACCAAAGAAGAGGAATAGAATTGTTACATGAGGGCAGACCGCACGGAATACAACGGCTGCGCGTGACAGGCATGGTGCTTGTCCGCGCCGCACAAGTACAGTAACCCGTATTAATAGTCGGTATCAGGTCAACGCGGTCATGACCGATTTCTGATAGGCCGGGCGCTGGCGCAGCCGCTGGTACCAGGCTTCCAGGTTAGGCATCGACGGGCGTTCGATGGGCATTTCGAACCAGGCATAAATGAAGCTGCCCAAGGGAATATCACCCATGCCGATCTCGCTGCCGGACAGGTAAGGTTGCGTGGCCAAGGCCTGATCCACCGTCTGCAAAACGTCGATGCAGGCCTGGCGACCGGCGTTGATGGTGTCCCAGTTCTGTTTTTCAGCCGGGGTTCGCAGCACGCCCCAGAACACGGTCTTGAACGGTTCGGCCAGGGTCGAGGTGGTCCAGTCCATCCACTTTTCAGCGTTGGCCCGGGCTTGCAGCTCGCTGGGGTACCAGTTCGAATCCGGCGCATGTTTGGCGGCCAGGTAGCGCACGATGGTGTTGGATTCCCACAGCACAAAGTCGCCGTCTTCAATCATCGGCACCCGGCCATTGGGGTTCCGCGCGCGGTATTGCGGCGTGTCGACCACACCAAAAGCCCCGCCCGCATCAATTGCCTCATAGTCCAGGCCGAGCTCCTCGGCGCACCACAGTGCTTTCCTGACATTTGACGAATTTTTACGACCCCAGATTTTCAGCATGACCGCCCCGATTTTGAAAAAGATGGTTGGATGAATGCCGGGGCAGCATACGCCGGATCACGTCCGGCTTAAATCACTCTGCATGTCCCCCAGCAGGATCGGCATCTGCTCGCCAAACAGGTGCGGGTAACATTTCTGGATGTGGGCGAAGAAAAATTCCTCGGGCACCTCGGCAAATTGCCCATGGTCCACCACGTACTCCATGGAGCGCTGGCCCTTGCGGTTGAAGGCGTGAAAAACACTGTCATGAATGCCATCGAAATCCAGCGGCGGCACATCGAACAGTTCGCACAGTTGCTGGTTGAACGCCGGCGTGGCCTTGACCCAACGGCCGTCCAGATACAACTCGGTATAGCCATGCATGGCAAATACGTCACTTCTGAGCAGCTCGATCAAACGGGGCGTCGAGAGGTGGTTACGCACGTCGGCCAGGCCGATGCGCGCCGGGATCCCGCAGTGCCTTGCGCACGCCGCCAGCAATGTTGCCTTGGGCACGCAATAACTCTCGCCGGCCGCCAGTGCGAAGCTCGCGCTGAGGGTTTGCGGGTCGCGACTGAAGGTATAGGGGTTATAGCGCACCGCCTCGCGCACAGCGTAGTAAAGACTGACTGCCTGGTCACGAAGTGCGGCACTAGAACCGCGATGTTTTTCGGCGAACTCCACCACCGCAGGGTGGTCACTATCGATGAAGCGGCCGGGATTCAAGTACGCATTCATGAGGTTAATCTCAGAGAGCAAGCCCTGAGTCTAACCACAGGCATGCACCTGGGATAACGACGATTCGGCCAAATGTCGGCGCCTGGTGCTGATCATTGCCGGCACACCACGTAACACCCTCGTCACCCCGCTTGTTCGGATGCCGACTAAGCTCTGAGGTGATTTCGCACCTGGTTTCACGGAGGATTGAATATGCTGTTGTTGTGGATACTGGTTCTGGTGGTGGGCATTGCCTACCTGGCGCACCGGCGCATCGCGCCCCTGCCCGCCATCGGCGTGGTCGCCGTCTACCTGTTGGCGATGGGCGCCTTCAGCCACGCACCAGGCTGGTTGCTGCTGATCTTCTGGGTACTGATCGCCGTGGTAGCCGCCCCGCTGCTGCTACCGGACCTGCGCCGCAAGTACTTCACCGCGCCGCTGTTCAACTGGTTCCAGAAAGTCCTGCCGCCGATGTCCGAGACCGAGCGCGACGCCATCGACGCCGGCACCGTGTGGTGGGACGGCGAGCTGTTCAGCGGCCGCCCCGACTGGGACAAGCTGCTGGCCTATCCCAAGGCGCAACTGACTGAAGAAGAACAAGCCTTCATCGACGGCCCTACCGAAGAACTGTGCGCCATGGTCACCGACTGGGAAATCGGCCAGGCCATGGACCTGCCCCCCGCCGCCTGGGAACACATCAAGCAGCATGGCTTTTTTGCCCTGATCATCCCCAAGGAGTTCGGCGGCAAAGGCTTCTCCGCCTATGCCCACTCCCAGGTCGCGATGAAGCTGGCGACCCGCAGCGGCGACCTCGCCTCCACGGTCATGGTCCCCAACTCCCTGGGCCCGGCCGAATTGCTGCTGCACTACGGCACCGATGAACAACGCAACCATTACCTGCCACGCCTGGCCCGTGGCGACGATATCCCGTGCTTTGCCCTGACCGGCCCACTGGCCGGTTCCGATGCTGGCTCCATGCCCGACACCGGGGTGATCTGCAAAGGCGAATGGGAAGGCAAGGAAACCCTCGGCCTGCGCCTGAACTGGGAAAAACGCTACATCACCCTCGGCCCGGTAGCGACTTTGCTCGGCCTGGCCTTCAAGGCCCATGACCCGGATCATCTGCTGGGCGACAAAGAAGACCTGGGCATCAGCCTCGCGCTGATCCCCACCGACACCCCGGGTGTTGAAATTGGCCGCCGTCACCTGCCACTGGGCGCCGCGTTCATGAACGGCCCCAACTCCGGCAAGGATGTTTTCATTCCGCTGGAATTCCTGATCGGTGGCCAGGAAATGCTCGGCAAGGGCTGGATGATGCTGATGAACTGCCTGTCGGTAGGCCGTTCGATTTCCCTGCCTGCCGTCGGCACCGGCGCGGCCAAGTTCACCAGCCTGGTGACCGGCCAGTACGCCCAGGTGCGTGAGCAGTTCAACGTCCCGCTGGCGGCCTTTGAAGGCATCCAGGAAGCCCTGGCCCGCATCGGCGGCAACGCGTGGCTGATGGATAGCGCGCGGATGCTCACCGCCAACGCGGTCGACCTGGGGGAAAAACCCTCGGTACTGTCGGCGATCCTCAAGTACCACCTGACCGAACGCGGCCGCGAATGCATCAGCCACGCGATGGACGTGCACGGCGGCAAGGGCATCATCATGGGCCCCAACAACTACCTGGGCCGCAGCTGGCAGGGCGCGCCGATCTTCATCACCGTGGAAGGCGCGAATATCCTCTCGCGCAATCTGATGATCTTCGGCCAGGGCGCAATTCGCTGCCATCCGTTCGTCCTCAAGGAAATGGCCCTGGCCGGTCGCGAAGACCATGACCAGGCGCTGAAGGAATTCGACGGCCTGCTGCTGCAGCACATCGGCTTTGCCGTAGGCAACGCCGCCAGCACCCTGGTGTTGAACCTCGGTTTCGGTCACTTCGAAAAGGCTCCGGGCAACAGCCTGAGCCAGGGCTATTTCCGCGCACTCAACCGTCAGGCCGCGGCGTTTGCGATGCTGGCGGACCTGAGCATGATGCTGCTGGGCGGCGAGTTGAAACGACGCGAACGCCTGTCGGCACGTCTTGGTGATGTGCTGAGCCACATGTACCTGGCATCGGCTGCACTCAAGCGTTATCACGACCTGGATTCGCCAGACCACCTGGAACCGCTGTTCGCCTGGGCCATGGAAGAGAGCCTTGGCCACTCCGAGCGTGCACTGGATGAACTGCTGACCAACTTCCCGAGCAAGGTGCTGGGTTGTCTGTTGCGGGTGATCGTGTTCCCGTTCGGCCGCCGTCATAAAGGCCCGTCCGATGCGCTGGATGCCGAGGTGGCCGCAGTGCTTGGTCGCGCCAAGGGTGACCCGACCCTGGAAGCGGTGCTGGCTGACTGCTATCGCCCACAGTCTGCAGAAGATCCGGTGGGCGCCCTGCAACATGCCTACGACCTGTTGGCCGACAGCCATCCGTTGCAGAAAAAACTCCACGAAGGCCTCAAGAGCGGCCAGGTCAAACCGACCGCGGGCGAACACGCCATCGATGCCGCGCTGCATGCCGGCGTGCTGCAACCGGCCGAGGCGCAGACCCTGCGTGACGCTGAAGCAGCGCGACGCAAGGTGATCGACGTGGATGATTTCAGCAAGGAAGAACTGAGCCAGGCTGAGGGAAAAGTCCGCTGATCCCAGCGGTCATATAAAAACGGGTAGAGTGCCCTACCTCACAAATACTGATCCCTTTTGACGGCGTCTGTTGTCGTCATGCTGCGTTGCCGCTCCTCGCCATAGCAAGCTATGACTCGTCGCGGCGCCTTGCCTGACAACAACAGCCACTCGTCAAAAGGAATCGTATTTGTGAGGCAAGGCACCGAGCTATATACTCTCGCGCCCGTTTTGCTCTTGAGGACTTATCTCGTGTCCAACGTCGTTGCCGATCATCTCGTCTTGCTCGACCACCTGCGCAGCATCCTGGTTGCCGTCGGCGAAGCCGAACAGGTTCCCGAGGAAAGCCACCTCCTGTTCCTGGAGCGCTTCGATGAACTGCGCGCCTTGCTGCCCATCGACCCGATCGAAAGCCAGTACCTGGGCCAGGACATGATGAGCCAGGTCATCCTGCGCTACCCGCAAATTGCTCACCTGGTACCGCGCGACCTGCTGTGGTTCTTCGGTGGCGACTGCCTGCACTTCATGCCCGACGACGAGCTGGACCTGTACCAGGCCCTGGAAGAACGTCGCTTCGAAGCTGAACAGAACGACGAACCGTTCGACTGGAACCAGGAAAAGCAGTTATTGGCCATGTCCAATGACCAGCCCAAGCACTGATTTCAGGGCTCACGCAGATCAAATGTGGGAGCGGGCTTGCTCGCGAATGCGGTGGTTCAGTCAATATTTTAGGTGACTGAACCACCGCATTCGCGAGCAAGCCCGCTCCCACATTTAAACTGTATTCCTACCGCTTATTCAGCGTCGGCTCTCTCTTCATGCACTCCACCAGATAATCAATAAACACACGCAACTTCGGCGGCAGGTACCGCGTCGGCGAATGCAGTAACCACGCATCCCCGTGGTACGACGCAATGAAATCCCACCCCGGCAACACCTGCACCACCTCCCCCGCTTCCAGCGCATGCCGCGCCGTGAAATACGGCAAGCTGCCAATCCCCACATGTTGCAATACCGCATCCAGCCGCACGCCTGTGTGATTGGCCGCATACCGCCCGCGCACGCCCACCGTCACCGCCTTGCTGCCCTGGCGAAACTTCCAGCGCGCATCCCCCGGCGTCTCACCCAGGTAGATGCAACTGTGCTCCAGCAAATCATGGGGATGCTGCGGCGTACCGTGCTCCGCCAGGTACCGCGGCGTGGCGCAGATCAAATGCTCGATCGGCAGCAACTGGCGCCCCACCAACCCCGGCGGCGGGCTGTCGGTGATGCGGATGCTCAGGTCGACATTGTCGTCAATCAGGTCCACATGCCGGTCCTCCAGGATCAACTGCACGTCAACCTTGGGATAACGCCGCAAAAACTCCGGCATATGCGGATGCACCACAAAACGCCCTACCGCCTTGGGCACGCTGACCCGCACCAGCCCTTCGGCTTCATGGGTGTATTGGCCGCTGATTTCCATCACCGACCGCGCAGCACTGACCATTTCCTGGCAGCGCTTGAACACCTCTTCACCACCTTCGCTGAGGCGCAACTTGCGCGTAGTGCGTTGCAGCAGGCGAGTTGCCAGGGCCTTTTCCAGGCGTGAGATGCTGCGGCTCACGGAGGACGGCGATGCTCCCAGTTGGCGCGCAGCCTCGGAGAAGCTGCCGGTTTCCACCACCTTGACGAAAATCGCCATTTCGCCCAGCAGCGGTAAGGGAAGATTGATGCTCATGACGCACAAGTCCATTGAGATTTGAACGGATTATCACCCATTGGCGCACTTCTTATACTGCCGGTTAGAAACCCTGATGCGGATATAAATGATGACCCAGCGCCTGTTTTTTACCCATGACCACCTGAATGCCGAACTTGAAGTGCTGGGATGCACACCTTTTGATAACCAGTTTGCGGTAATCCTGCAGTCCACAATCTTCCATCCACAAGGTGGCGGCCAGCCCTCCGACACCGGCTGGCTCGGGGCAAGCCAGGTGTTGAAGGTGGTGCAGGAAGGCGATCATGTCGTGCATTACGTAGACCGCCCCGTGGCTCCCGGCGTGATCCAGGCACGCGTCGATGAAGACCGCCGCACCTTGCACACGCGCCTGCACTCGGCCGGGCATCTGATCGGCAATGCCGGTGAAACCCTGGGCTGGATGCCGATCAAGGCTCATCACTGGCCGGGCGAAGGCAAGATCACCTTTATTCGCGGCACCTCGGCCCAGGCCATGGACGCCGAGGCGATCCAGCGGCAAGTCGACCAATGGATCGCCGCCAACCTGCCGCGCCATATGGCCCTGGATGACGGTACGCGGCAAGTGGGTTTTGGCGACCTGCCGGCCTATGCCTGCGGCGGCACGCACGTGCAGGCATTGGGGGACGTGGGTCAGGTGACGATCCTGGCCCTCTCCGAGAAAAAGGGTGCATTGTCGGTGCGCTATACCCTGAACTGACTAAACCGCAATCGCCCCCGCCCTGCCCGGTTCCACCACAAACGACTTGAGGGTCGAGACGCTGGCGTTCGGATCCCGGGCATCGGAAATCACCCGGAAGTTCGTCAGCATATTCCTCTCCTCAAGCGCCACCGACACATAGCCGCGCTGGCGGCTGTCGAAAAACTTCACATGGGGATTGAGGGGCAGGATCGCACTGAACGCATCAAATGGTGGCCCGTCAGACGTCACCGACGTGCCGACAAACTCGGTCGCGACCACGGGCGAATCCGGATTCCCTGCGTCAGCGTGCAGGTCCGTCGTCCAGAACGAGTGAATATCGCCGCCCCAGAACACCGGGTTATTCACCTTTCTGCGCACCATCGACGCAAGCATCCGCTCACGGTTGGCCATGTAACCATCCCAGCCATCTGTCCAGCGGCCGGGCTTGTGGTTGGTCAGGTCACGTTGCGTGAGCGGCGCGACCAACAGGTCCTGGGCGATCACGTTCCATTGTGCCCGGGACTCGGCAAAACCCTGATCCAGCCAAGCCTCCTGCTCCCAGCCGAGCATGGTGCGACGGGGATCGCGCAGGTCAGCACAGGTATTCGCGGCCACATGCCCCTTGTGGCTGCCATTGGCCAGGATGCATGGCTGCTCGGAGCGGTACTGACGCCCATCCAGCACATGGAAGCGCGCCAGCCGGCCGTAATCCAAACGCCGATAGAGGCGCATGTCCGGCCCGCGCGGCAGGCTGCTGGCCCGCAGCGGCATGTGCTCGTAGAAGGCCTGGTAGGCCGCCGCCCGCTGCTTGAGAAAACTCGTCACCGGGATGTTCGGGTCCTGGGACCACTGGCTGGCATAGTCGTTTTGCACTTCGTGATCGTCCCAGGTGACCACACTGGGCGCCGCAGCATGCAGTGCCTGCAAATCCGGATCGGTCTTGTACAGGGCGTAGCGGTTGCGGTAATCCACCAGATTCAACGCATTGCCGCTGCCGTGGGGGCGAATGATCTTGCCGGAATCAGTCGCGTAGGAACTGTCATAGATGTAATCCCCGAGGAAAAACACCAGGTCAGGCTGCTCGGCGGCCAAATGCCGATAGGCGCTGAAGTAGCCTCGCTCCCAATCGGAGCAGGAGACAAAACCCAACTGCGCCGATGCCATGGCATGCACCGCCGGCGCTGTGCGCGACTGGCCCACCGGGCTTTGCGCACCGAGGCCCTCGAACTGGTACCAGTAAGGTCGACCCGCCTCCAACCCGCTCACTTCCACATGCACCGAATGGGCGAAACGCTCGCTGGCCATCACCTCGCCCTGGCGCACAACGTGCGTCATCGCTGCATCGCGGGCCACCTTCCAGCGCACCGGCACCGCGCGGCTCAGGCCACCCCGACCGTCGGCGGCATTGAAAAGCGGCGCGAGGCGCGTCCAGATCACGAAACCATCGGGCAATGGATCGCCTGACGCCACACCGAGGGTGAAGGGATAGTCGATGCCTGCACTACGGGCAAACGGGCTGAGGATCGAAAACGCCGTGGCAACTGCAAGCCCGCCCAGTACGCGACGGCGATCGTGATTCACACTCATCAACTGCGCTCCTTCCAATCGGCACGCACCAGGCCATACAACAACATGTCCTCGTGCACCCCATTCTTGAGGAAGGCGCCCTTCATGCACCCTTCGTAACCCAAGCCAATTTTTTCCATGACCCGAGCGGACCCTTTGTTACGAGCAAAGCACTGGCTGCCCACACGCTGCAGCGCCAATTCGCTGAACCCAAACGCCATGATCTGCGCCGCTGCTTCGGCGGCATAACCCTGGCTTCGAGAATGGGCGGCCACCCAATACCCAAGATGCCCACTTCGATGAGCAGCAGATAATCTGAGACTGATCACGCCGATCAATTCGCCAGTTTCCCGCAGATGAATCCCCAGCCCCAGTGAATGCCCCGAGCGGTAATTCTCTGCCTGGCCATCAATAAAGGCGTGTGCGGTTTCCAAGGTGTATGGCGATGGAATCGCAGCCGTGTTGTTCGCAATATCGGGATCGTTGGCCAGCACCGACAACGTCTCGGCCTGCTCCTTTTGCAGAGGCTTCAACAGCAGTCGCGGGGTGGATAAATGCGGCAGTGCAATGCTCATGCAGGGGGACTCGCGAAATAAATTCTCCAAGAATGTACCCGCGTCGTGTCAGTTTCATTACGTAGATAAATAGACCTACGAGCCTTCTGTAAGACCCGTCCTAGAGCCTTAAAAGCTTAAATTAAAGTTAACCATTCGGTCATTTTTGGTTGCTAGCGTGTCGCCCCTAATCAACTGCGGGGTAGCGGAATGAGAACTTGGGATGAACCCAAAAAACGCAAGGCACACATCGAACTGATCCCGATGATCGACGTGATGATGTTCCTGTTGGTGTTTTTTGTACTGGTGAGTTTGAACGTGATTCCGGCCCTGGGCATGAAGACTCAGCTGCCGAGCGCCAGCAGTTCACAGCAGCTCAAGCCGCAAAATAAATTCATCCTGACCCTGGGCCTGGAAGGTCAGCTGCAGCTCGATGGCAAGGACCTGACCGTCGACGCGCTGGTGCCTGCACTCAAGGCCGGCGAGAAGCCAGACACCAAGTCGACGATCATCGTCAACAGCGACAAAGGCGTGGAAGTGTCGCGCCTGGTCGAGGTGATGGACACCCTGCGCCTGGGTGGCTTTACCTCTGTCTCCATCGCCACGAAAAAGTCCTGATCATGTATGCCTTGTTTCGTGCGCGTCGGCTGCTGGGCAGTGTCCCGGCCCTGATCGCCCTGGTGCTGATTGCACTGGGTATCCAGTCCCAACCCCTGAAGATCCAGCCGCAGTACGACGAGTCGGCGGTTGAACTCGCGCTGGTCGAGCCGGAGCCGGAAGTGGTCCCCGAGCCCGTGGTGGAAGAACCGCCGCCACCGCCGCCGGTGATCGAAGACGAGGAGGCCGAACCTGCCCCTCCACCTCCGCCACCCAAGCCGATCCCCAAACCACTGCCAAAGCCTGAGCCCAAGCCAAAACCGGTGCCCAAGCCCGTGGTCGCCAAGCCAACGCCTGTGCCTGCGCCAGCTCCGGTGGCCGCCAAGCCGGTGCAAGCCGCTCCCGCTCCCACGCCAGCACCCGCTGCGCCACCGGCGCCGCCGAAAGTCGACGGCCAGGCACTGGAAGGCGGCTACCTCAAGGGCTTGCGCAACGAGTTGGACACCTACAAGCAATACCCCACCGGGCGCCAGGCGTCCCTTGAACGCCCGAGTGGCGAGGTGGTGGTCTGGTTAATGGTGGACCGCCAAGGCCGCGTCCTCGACTCCGGGATCCAGACCCCGGCGCCGAGCATGCTGCTCAACCGGGCCGCCACCAACAGCCTGCGCCGTATCAAGCAGGTGAAACCGTTCCCCGAACAAGCCTTCGGTGGACGTAACGAGCAGCGCTTCACCGCCACCTTCAACTACAGCGTGCAATAAGCACACACCACCAGGACGACAGTGATGAAGTTCACCCGGATTCATCTGGCACTCGTTGCCGCGACGAGCATGACCCATGGAGTGGTCATGGCAGATACCAGCGACAGTGACGTCGGGACTATTGGGGTACAGGGCAAGGCAACCGCTGGGGGCGGTTACATGGTCCAGGAAGAGAGCGCCAAGGGCCGCTCGACCATCACCAAGGAAGCATTGGACAAACAGACGGCCACCGGCAACGCCATCGACAAGCTCAAGTACACCCCGGGCCTGAACATCTCCAGTGAAGACAACACCGGCCTCTCGGGTTTCCGCTTCACCATGCGCGGCATGAACTCCGACCAGGTGGGCATGTCGGTGGACGGCATGCCGATCAACGACTCCGGCAACTATGCGTTGTACTCCAACCTGCTGGGCGACCCGGAAAACATCGACCAGATTTTCGTCACCCAGGGCTCGTCGGAAGCCGACGGCCCGCACATCGGTTCCAGCGGCGGCAACATCGGCATCGTGACCATTCGCCCCACCAAGGAAACCGGTGCCTTCGTCAAGCAAGTGGTCGGCAGCAACGCCACCCGCAAGACCTTCGCCCGCCTCAATACCGGTGAAGTCAACGGCCTGAGCAACTGGCTGTCGGCTTCCCACACCGAAGGCCAGATGTGGCGCGGCTCGGGTGCCGTGCGTGCGGACAAGGTGGAGTGGAACAGCTTCTTCGACGCCGGCAACGGCAACACCGCCAACCTGATCCTCAAGTACCACGAGCAGGACAACAACAGTTACAGCCAGTTGACCAAGGCACAGTTCCAGCAGTACGGCCGCAAGTACGACCCGTACCCGGCGACACCGGCGGTGGGCGCCAACGGCAAGGTCAGCAGCTACTACGACCTGGCGCAGAACCCGTTCCAGACCTTTACCGCCGTGCTCAACACCCAGTACAAGCTGAGCGACAACCTGTCCCTCTCGGTGATCCCGTATTACTACTACGGCAACGGCAGCGGCGTGGGCTCCTCGGCCTATGCGCTGAACAGTGGCTCGAACAAGGGCGGCGTTTTCGACCTCGGCAACCTGCCGACACAGGCTCAATACAACGCCGACGGTTCCGCGACCACCGGCGTCTACTACCGCCCTTCGCGCACCCAGACCTGGCGCCCGGGCATCACCACCAAGCTGAACTGGGACCTGGGCGACCACAGCCTGCAATTCGGCTACTGGTATGAACGCGCCCGCCAAAGCCAGACCCAACCGTTCATTGCCCTCAAGAACAACGGCAAGCCAAGCGATACCTGGCCCGACGGCAACTCCGTGGTCGACGCCAACGGCAACACCGTACAGGGTCGCGACCGCTACACCGTGACGCCGGCGCAAAAGGTCTGGACCCAGGACACCTGGTACATCAACTCGGACTGGACGTTGATCGCGGGCATTGCCTACATGAACGTCGAGCGTGACGGCACCAACCACGGCAGCCTCACCGAGCAACCCGGCAAGGCCAGCCAGACCTACAACAAACTGCTGCCCAACGCCGGCCTGAAATACCAGCTCGACGAGCGTGACCAGTTGTTCTACAGCTTGTCGCGCAACATGCGTATTCCACAGAACTACGTGCTGTACGACAAAGGCGTCGGCTCCCTCGACTCCAAGCCGGAACTCAGCTGGAACCAGGAACTGGGCTGGCGCTACACCGGCGAAGACAGCACCCTCGCCGCGACCCTGTTCTACATGCAGTTCAAGAATCGCCAGCTCACCTCCCTGGACAGCAACGGTGATTCCGCCGACATCAACGCCGGCACCGTCATCAACAAAGGCCTGGAACTGGAGTGGAGCGGCAAGCTGCCGCACAACTTCAACTACTACACCTCCTACACCTACACCAGCTCCAAGCAGCAGGACGACCTGACCGTCTACAGCGCCGGCAAGCCGATCGTGCTGCCCACCAGCGGCAAGCAGTTCGCCAACGTGCCGACCAACATGCTGGCGGCCAACATCGGCTATGACGACGGGCGCTTCTACGGCACCTTCGGCGGCAAGTTCACCAGCAAGCTCTATGGCGACCTGACCAACGACGAAGCCATCTCCGCCCGCACCATCTTCAACCTCGGCGCCGGTATCTACCTGCCGGTGGACAAGAAAGTCGTCAAGGACGCAACCCTGCGCCTGAACGTCGACAACCTGTTCGACAAGAAGTACCTGGACGGCGTGTACACCACCAAGACCAACTCGGCGAGCTACAGCGGTTTCCGCGATGGCGACCCGGCCTACATCGTTGGGCTTGACCGCACCGTCACCGTTTCCCTGGAAGCCAATTTCTAACTGCGAGGCTCAGCATCATGGACATGAACCTGCTTCACCAAATCACCTTTTATGTGATGTACGCCGCACTGGCGATTGCAATCTTCATCACCATCGAACGTGGCATTTACTTCGCCTACGTGCGCCGCCAGGCCCGTGCATTGACCGAAGTGCTGGGCGCCAATGTGCACAGCGAACGCGACCTGCCGGAAAACCTGACTCGCCGTGACAGCCTGCCGCTGAGCATGGTGCTGCCGATCCTGGCGCAGAAGGCGTCCCATGGTTCGCGCAAGGACCTGGACGACGAGATCGAAACCCAGTACCTCAAGACCCGCGCGCCGCTGTCGCGCAGCCTGTGGATCATCGAAACCATCACCACCGCCGCGCCGCTGCTCGGCCTGTTGGGGACCATCCTCGGCATCATCGACACCTTCAAGGCGCTGGCCAGTGCCGGTGTGTCCGACCCGGGCCAGATTTCCGGTGGTATCGGTACGGCCCTGTTCGCCACGGGTTTGGGTATCGCCATCGCGCTGTTCTGCGTGGTGTTCCACAACTTCTTCCAGGACAGCCTGGAGCGCATCAACGACCAGCTGAAAATCCTACTGATCCGCGCGGCAACCGGTGCCCGCGTGCAGGGTGAAGTGCCGCACCTGGTACCGACCCCGCTGCACACCCGCACTGCGTGACCTTCCCGGGGCGGGCGCATCATGCGCCCGCCCTTTTTTTGCCCGATGAGACGCCTATGTCCATATCGCTGAAATTACGTATCGCCGGCCTTGCAGGCCTGCTCCTCAGTCCGCTTGCCCAGGCGGACTTTTCAATTCCGGGATTTGAGTTGGTACACACCGTGCCAGTGGACACCCAACTTGGCACCGCCGATCTGCGCCAGCCCGGCCCCGTGTGGATCCAGCTGTTCGATGGCGCGAAAAGCCGTATCGACATCGGCCAGTTCTACGCGGCCGACCATCCTGGCTCGGTGATGGACAAGGTGATTGAACACCTGGAAGCCGCCGGCAAACGCGGGGTGAAAATTCGCTTCCTGCTGGAAGAAAAAGGCGTGCGGCTGTCGGAAGCCTCGACCCTGGAGCGCCTGAAAGCCATTCCCAACCTGACCTTCCGCATCCTGCCCTATGGCAAGCTGAGTGGCGGGATCATCCACGCGAAATACATGGTAGTGGATGGCAAGCAGGCGTTTATCGGCAGCCAGAACTTCGACTGGCGTTCGCTGGAGCATATCCACGAAACCGGGCTGTTGATCAGTGATGCAAACGTCGTCGCCCAGACCCAGGCCATTTTTGAACAGGACTGGCAGGCCCAGGCTGCGTTGGCCGACAACCAGCCTGTTGCCCTGCCCGCCACAGGTGCCACACCGGCACGCACCGGCAACTACCTGGTAGCCAGCCCCCAGCGCTACAACCCGCCGGGTGTGGGTGATTCGCAGCTGGAACTGCCACGTCTGCTGGGCGAGGCGAAAAAGGAAGTGCGCGTACAACTGCTGGACTACGCGCCGCTGTCCTATGGACCTGACAGAACCCGGCCTTACTACGCGATGATCGACAATGCATTGCGTGCAGCGGCAGCGCGCGGGGTCTCGATCAAGTTGATGGTATCCAACTGGAACACCGAAGCACTGGAATTGCCGTACCTGAAAAGCCTGGCGGTGCTGCCGAATGTCGAGGTCAAGATCGTCACGCTGCCCGAGGCCAGGCAAGGATTTATTCCTTATGCGCGGGTGATCCACAGCAAGACCATGGAAATCGACGGGCAAGTGGCGTGGGTGGGCACCAGTAACTGGCTGGGGGGTTATTTCGATAACTCGCGCAACCTGGAAGTGGTGATGCGCAGTGAGGCGATGGCCAAGCGTGTGGGAGATTTACACGAGCAACTGTGGGACGGGCCGTATGCCAAGGCACTGGAAGTGACGAGTGAGTACCCGCAGCCGCATCCGGGCAAACCTTAAGCTGTTGCCCGCAAATGGCATGGCTTTGCGGGCAATATCACATTGCCAGATATCCAGGTTGCACTTTTTCGCCTTTGCGCTGACCAACCCTGCATAACTCATGGAGGGAGAGCAGGGATGAACAACACACGCAATGGACTGTACGGTGCCGCGCTGGTTTGGGCGGCCATCGGGCTTGGCGGCTGCGCCAATTCGATGACCACCACCGGTGAGCCCGGGGTGAAGATGGGCGAGAGCTATGAGCAGGTGCTCGCCGTGGTCAGCCGCAACAATACGGTGACCAGGGAGATCGACGGGGAAGCATTCCGGGCTGAAGGTTACTCGGAGACGTTTAAGGATTGTCGCAACAAATATTTTATCTTCCAGGGTGCTAATGGCTTGCAGATGGTCAAGCTTGAGCCCGCGCCGCATCTGTCGGTCAGCCAGAACTGCCGCCAGCCATGAGAACCTTACGTGTAATTCCCGCCCTGTTCCTGGTTCTTCTCAGCGGCTGTGGCCAGGTATATAACGTCCGCTCCCTCAACACCGCCTATACAGCGCCACCGTCTGCCGAGACGGCGCGCTTGCGCATTATCAGCGACGGCATGGTGCGCGCAGTGCCCGGGCGCGATTGCCTGGACTGGAATGTTCCCGGAGCAGGCGTGATGGTGTCCGCCAAATCCGGCTTCGCCGACCGCAATGGCGCAAGCCTGGGGATGCCGGGGCCGATTTACACCTGGGACGGTGCGGTGTCGTCCGAACAGGTGATTCCGGCGAACACGCCCATTGCCTTTCATTACCTTGGGTTGCCGCAATATGGCCGGCAATGTTTCAACACCATGACCTTTATCCCCAAGCCCGGCATGGACTACATGGTGCGAGCATCAATGTCCGGGAGTTGCTCATTCGAGCTTGCTGAGCTGCCGAAAGGTGCCGAACGATGGAGTCCGATTGAACCGACGCCGTCGGGAAGGCTGTCGATGTGCCACGCGATGGATAATTTCTAGCGGTACAAACGCAACGTGGGCCGGGGCATTGCACTCCAGCTCACAAAAAACCCACAAACAAAAACGCCGATCATTGCTGATCGGCGTTTTCGTTAAATATGGAGCGGGAAACGAGACTCGAACTCGCGACCCCGACCTTGGCAAGGTCGTGCTCTACCAACTGAGCTATTCCCGCAAATGGCGTCCCCTAGGGGACTCGAACCCCTGTTACCGCCGTGAAAGGGCGGTGTCCTAGGCCACTAGACGAAGGGGACACGCTACTGAAACACATGGTGTGTATTTCAGTGCCCAGAGATTAAATCCGAAGATTACGCCCTGGTTTCACTCAGTGCCGCCCGAGGGCAACACTGCTTAAATTTGGAGCGGGAAACGAGACTCGAACTCGCGACCCCGACCTTGGCAAGGTCGTGCTCTACCAACTGAGCTATTCCCGCATATGGCGTCCCCTAGGGGACTCGAACCCCTGTTACCGCCGTGAAAGGGCGGTGTCCTAGGCCACTAGACGAAGGGGACACACGTACAACATTCACTCCCTACCGCGTTTCGCTGTGTGCTTTACGCTGTAAGTGGCGCGCATTCTATGGATGGATTGGGAGGTCGTCAACCCCCAAGGATAAATTTATTTAAATCAATGACTTCGCCGTGGTTTACGGGGGTTGCAAGGGTTTCTCGCCGTCCAGGCTTTGGCGCCTATATTCTGGCGTTCCACAAGGCGCTATAGTTCGCCACAGCAAATGATGGCAATGTGCATCTACGCAGGGACTGCCCCGCTATATAGAAGAAACTACTGACGCAACTGGTCGCTCAGTCCTATCCGGTCACTGCACCAGTCACTACACTTCAATGCAAACCCCATAAAGAGGTCACACCGGTGACACCACTCATGATCACCCTGCTGGTAATAGCCGGGATCGTAATACTGATCGCCATTGGCTACATGAACCACGTGGTGGAAAACAATAAGCTGGAAAAGAACCGGACCCGGATCGAACTCAATGACCGGCTGCGCCGCTGCGGCGAAATCACCGAGACCTTCCCTGGCCAGTTGATGACGCCGCGACTCAAGTTGCTGCTGACCCGCCTGGAGCTCAACGTCAATCAGCGCCTGCTGAACCTCGACAAGTCCAATGCGTCGCTCAAGGCACGCATCACTGAACTCAACGCGCTGGTGGCCCAGGGCGAATCGATTCCGGTGAACAACCCGCCAGGCCCGATCCAGACCGAAGCCAAGGCCAAGGATGTACGTTTCCTGCTCGAAGCACTGCATGGCCAGGTGACCCGAGCGGCCCAGGACGGTTTCCTGCCGACCAATGAAGCCAAGCACTGGATCAAGGAAATCCGCCATATCCTGGTGCTGCTGCACATCGAGTTCTTCAACAACCTGGGCCAGCACGCACTGCAACAAGGCCAGCCGGGCCAGGCTCGCCTGGCGTTCGAACGCGGCGTGCAGTACCTGCGCAAGCAACCGGAGCCGGTGGTGTACAGCCAGCAGCTGCAATTGCTCGAGAAACAGCTGGCGCGCGCCAACTCCATGGTGCTGTCCAACCTTGAACCGGCTGAAGACGAGGTCAACGAATTGACCGAAGGCTTGAAAGTGGTGGATGCGGACGCCGACTGGAAGAAGAAAGCCATCTACGACTGATCCCCTGCCATTGTGGTGGGCGGCAAACCCGCTCGCCACATGCCATCACTCTGCACCTATCCCCTTCCCCTCGAATAGCGTAAAAAAGGCCCCTCTCTCCGTTAACGAAAAGGGCTTCGCCATGCCTGTCGTGCTCATCGATGGACAACCGCTGCATTACCTCGACCAGGGCACCGGCCCGGCCGTTCTCCTCGGTTCCAGCTACCTGTGGGACAGCCAGATGTGGGCGCCGCAGATCGAAGCCCTGTCGCAACAGTACCGGGTGATCGTCCCCGAGCTTTGGGGCCACGGCGAGTCCGGCGCACTGCCTGCAAACACTGCATCCCTGGACGACCTCGCACGCCAGCACCTGGCGCTGCTGGATCACCTGGACATTGCCCGGGTCAACCTCGTGGGCTTGTCGGTCGGCGGCATGTGGGGCGCACGCCTGGCGCTGCTGGCTCCCGAGCGGGTCAACAGCCTGGTGCTGATGGACACGCACCTGGGCGCCGAGCCGGAAGCCACTCGCCAATACTACTTTTCGCTGTTCAAGATGATCGAAGATGCCGGCGCCATTCCGGAACCGCTGCTGGATGTGGTGGCACCGATCTTCTTCCGTCCCGGTATCGACCGGGAGTCGGCCTTGTACCAGGATTTCCGCAACGCACTGCAGGCCTTCCCCAAGGAACGCCTGGTGCACAGCATCGTGCCCCTGGGCCGGATTATCTTCAGCCGCGCGGATGTGTTGGCACAACTGGCGCGCCTCGACACCGACACCACCCTGGTGATGTGTGGCGAGCAGGACAAGCCACGCCCACCGGCCGAATCAGAGGAAATGGCGGCCTTGATCGGCTGCGCGCTGACGTTGATTCCGCACGCCGGGCATATCTCCAGCCGGGAAAACCCCGATTTCGTCAACGAAGCGCTGCTGACCTTCCTGGCCAACAACGCCTGACCGCCCTGCCCTTTGATCACCGCAGGCCTGCGGTGATCAAAGGCGGAAGTGCCCGACCATCCCCTTAAGCTCCGTACCCAACTGCGCCAGCTCGATGCTCGACGCTGCATTGCCCTGCATGCTCAACGCCGATTGATCGGCACTCGCACGGATGCTGGTGACGCTGCGGTTGATTTCCTCGGCCACCGAGCTTTGCTCTTCGGCCGCTGCGGCAATCTGCTGGTTCATCTGCTGGATCAACGACACCGCCGCCGCGATGCTGCCCAGGGCGCTTTCGGTTTCCAGGGCATCACTGACCGCCAGCTTGACCAGTTCGCCGCTCTGCCTGATCTGCTGCACCGAAGCCTGCGCAGCGCTGCGCAAGGTACTGACCAACCGTTCGATTTCCTCGGTCGATTGCTGGGTGCGCTTGGCCAGCGCCCGCACCTCGTCGGCCACCACGGCAAAACCGCGGCCCTGCTCGCCCGCCCGCGCCGCCTCGATGGCCGCATTCAGCGCCAGCAGGTTGGTTTGCTCGGCCACGCTCTTGATCACCTCAAGGACGGTGCCGATAGTCTGGATCTCCGCGCTCAGGCTTTCGATGCTGGTACTGGCGGAGGTCGCGGAGCTGGCCAGCAACTCGATACGCTGCAAGCTCTGACGCACCACCTGCTGGCCGCTGTCGACCTTGTCATCCGCCGTCTGCGCCGCCTGGGCCGCTTCTTCGGCGTTGCGCGCCACATCGTGCACGGTGGCGGTCATCTGGTTCATGGCCGTGGCCACCTGCTCGGTTTCTTCCTTCTGGCTGCTGACCTCGATATTGGTCTGCTCGGTGACGCTGGACAGCGAATGGGCAGAGCTGGCCAGTTGCTCGATACCCGCCTGCAACCCGCTGACCATGCTGCTGAGGCCGCTGCTCATCTGTTGCATCGCGAGCATCAACTGGCCCATCTCGTCCCGGCGACTGACTTCCATACGGCCACTGAGATCACCGGCGGCAATCTGCTGGGCCACTGCAATCACGCTGCGCAACGGCGCAACGATCAAACGGGTAATGATCCACGCGGCAATCAGCCCGACCAATAACGCCAACGCCGAAGAACCGATGATCAGCAACGCGCTTTTCTTCAACTGCGACTGCATCGACAGGTCTTCTGCGTCGTAGGCCTGATTGACCCGGGTGACCACTTCGGCTGCGCGCTCGTGCAACTGCTTGTAGACGACTTTTTCCTGGGCCAGCAGCCCGGTGTATTCGCCGAGTTTTTCGCTGAAGGCCGCGATATGCCCGGACACTTCGTTAAGCACGGTTTGGTAGCCAGAATCCTTGACGGTGGTTTTCAGCTGTTCGACCTGGGCCAGGGCCTGATCGGCCTGCTCGATCTTGCCCTGCTCGGCGTTCTCGTCATCGCCCTTGCGGCTCTGGTCCAGGCGCACGTGCGCTTCGTTCATGGCCTGCAGCATCAGGCGCGAGACCTGGCTGACCTGCCCCGCCTGCTCGATGAATTCGGCACCTTCCTTGCCCTGGCTTTCCTTGAGGCCATAGGCGCCGTCGTCCGCCAGCCCGGCCTGCAACACATCAAGGTTGTTGGCGACACTGGAGACCGACCAACTGGCCATTTCAAGCGCCAGGTCCTTGGTCTGGGTCAGCTCGACAAACTCATCGAACGCCTTGCGATACGCCGCCAGCGCCTGCTCGACGTCGCTCATCACCGGGACATTGGCAGGCGACTGGGCCTTGAGAATTACCGCCTGGGCCGCCAACGCGTCGACACTTTCGTGCAAGGCGTCCACCGACTTGGGGTCGGCATGCAACGCGTAGTCCTGCTCGATCAAGCGCACCTTGAGCAAGCCGCTGTTGAGCGCCGACATGGCTTTAAGGCCCTCGAAGCGCTGGCCAACGGTTTGCAGCGACCACACGCCAATCGCGGCCACCAATGCCGTCAACAGCAGTACCAGGGCAAAGCCCAAGCCCAGTTTCTTGGCCATACCGAGGTTGGCAAAACGTCGTTGCACGGCAGAAATCATTGCACTTGAGTCCTCTTGCAATGGCGAATGCCATCAAGCCAGGTTTCGATGCAGCGAGATTCGCAACCCCGGGGCACTGAATACAAGGGTTTGGCGCCACAATAATGGCAAAAAGCTACATCCTCGTCGTTTTCAGAATGGTAGAGGTCGATCCTGCCGGCCCCATGGCCTTGAACAACGCCAGTGCACGCTGATCAGAAGCGTAGGCCACATTGATGCGCAGCCAGTCGCTGGATTCGCCCGTCGGGCTGAAAAGCGTCCCCGGCGACAGCAACACCCCCAGCCGGCGAGCCCGTGCCTGCACGGTGGAACGGTCGCCGACACCAGGGCGCGCCCAGAGGAACATGCCCCCCGCCGGCACCGCAAACACCTCCCACTCTTCGTCTTCCAGCACCTGCAGGGTCATGGCCATTTCCGTGCTCAGCCGCCGGCGCAGGCGTTGCACCCACTTGCGGTAGGTACCATTGGCCAGCAACGTCGCCACCACCGCCTCGGCAAACCGCGAGGTGCCGATGCCGGTCAAGGTCTTGACCCTGGCCAATTGCGCGATGATCGCCCCGCTGGCCGTGAGGTACCCCACCCGCAAGGCGCTGCTGAGGGTCTTGGAAAAACTCGAGACATAGATCACCCGGTCCTCGTGGGGCAACGCCGACAACCGGGTGCACGTGGCATGTTGCAGGTCGCCATAGACGTCCTCCTCGATGATGAAGAAGTCCTGGGAATGGGCCAGTTGCAGCAAGCGCTCGGCCACCGCCAGGGACAGGCTGGTGCCGGTGGGGTTGTGATACAGGCTGTTGATGAACAGGCACTTGGGCCGGTGCCCGCGCAACAGCGCTTCCAGGGCATGCATGTCCGGGCCGCCACGGGTGCGCGGCACTTCCAGCAGCTTGACACCATGAAAGGCCAGTTGGCGGTAAAGGTTGCCGTACCCCGGGCTTTCCACCACCACGGTATCGCCGGCCTTGAGCAACGTGCGGATCAGCAGGTCCTGGGCGTGGCTCGCGCCGTGGGTGGTGAGGATATGCTCGACCCGGGTTGCCACCTGGATGTGCGCCAGGCGCTTGAGCAGCTGTTCACGCAGGGCCGGCAGCCCCAGCGGCGTGCTGTAGTTGAAGACCGCCGCAGTGTCGGTGCGGGTGACTTCACGAATCGCGTAACTGATGTCGTCGCTCTCGCGCCAGGTGTCCGGCAGCCAGCCGCATCCCAGTTTCAGTTCGCCCAGTTGATTGTCGATGAAGGCGCCCCACCCCGACTCGGCGCCCTCATACCATTGGTTTTCACCGCGAAGACCACGCTCGGCGGGTGGCTGGGCCACACAGAAACCGGCGCCTTGCCTTGAGGCCAGCACACCTTGGGCAACCATCCGCTCGAACGCCTCGATGACGCTGGACTGACTGAGCAGGTTCTCGTGGGCCAGTTGCCGCACCGAGGGCAACCGCGTCCCGGGGCTGGCGCCGCTCTCGCGAATCCAGGCGGCCAGCGCACTGACGATTTGCTGCACTACCGGTACAAGGGCTTGTCGATCGATCCCTAAATCCATGAGCCACTCACTTAAACTGTTGTCATTTAACCCAAACCAGTTAAGCACAGAAGCCCAATGACAGCCGCGATCAAGATTTATTAAATCATTGATTTAATTGAATTATTTACCTAGTGAAACACATTCAGGTGAGGCATCTGGCCACCTGCGGAAAAACCCCACAGCGCCTCCAACGCTTTTCTGAATGGCATCCGCCTCACTTCCTAAATCGCGGTCGCGCCACCGTCCACCGCCAATGCCTGGCCCGTGGTGAAGGCAGCACCGTCGCTGCACAGATAAAGCACTGCGCTGGCGATCTCCTCGACCTTGCCGATACGCCCGACCGGGTGCATGGCGGCGGCAAATTCGGCTTTGCGCGGGTCAGCTTCATAGGCACGGCGGAACATATCGGTGTCGATCACGGCCGGGCATACCGCGTTGACGCGGATTTTCTTTTTCGCGTACTCGATCGCCGCCGACTTGGTCAGGCCGATCACCGCGTGCTTGGACGCGGCATAGATACTCATCTTCGGCGCCGCCCCAAGTCCTGCCACAGAAGCCGTGTTGACGATGGCGCCGCCGCCCTGAGCCAGCAGCAACGGCAGTTGATACTTCATGCACAGCCACACGCCCTTGACGTTGACGCCCATGATTGCGTCGAACTCATCCAGGCTGCCGTCCGCCAGCTTGCCCTTCTCGATCTCGATCCCGGCGTTGTTGAAGGCATAGTCCAACCGGCCATAGGTGGCCACGGTCTGCTGCATCAACTGCTGCACGTCCGCTTCGAGGGTGACATTGCAGCGCACAAACACCGCTTCGCCACCGGCCTGATGAATCAGCGCCACAGTGCCCTCGCCGCCAGCCGCGTCCAGGTCGGCGACTACGACTTTCAAGCCTTCAGCGGCGAACGCCAGCGCAGTGGCGCGGCCAATGCCGGCGGCCGCACCGGTCACCAGGGCGACCTGGCCGGAAAATGTCATGCTCATGGTGGATGTTCCTTCGATGGGGATGCTCGATGACCCCAGTCTAGCCAGAGCCACCATCGGCGCGTCAGCACTATCAAAAGCCCGGTTGGCGAACCATGAGCCGCAGTGATAACGGCACCCTCATCACTATCATTGCAGTGGATCGGTGGGCATTCGCAGGTGCCGCGCACCTTGCCGGTGCAGCCCGAAGGGTCTATCACTCAAGGTCCACTTCTCAAGAGTCGCTGCCATGACTGCCCAGACCAACCGCCAATTCCTGCTCGCCAAACGCCCGGTCGGCGCGGCCACGCGGGACACCTTCACTTACCAGGAAGTGCCGGTGGGTACACCCCAGGACGGCCAGGTGCTGGTGCACAACGAATACCTGTCCCTGGACCCGGCCATGCGCGGCTGGATGAACGAGGGCAAATCCTACATTCCACCGGTGGGTATCGGCGAAGTCATGCGCGCCCTGGGCGTAGGCAAGGTGATCGCGTCGAACAACCCGAAATTTGCCGTGGGCGACTACGTCAACGGTGCCTTGGGTGTGCAGGATTACTTCCTCGGTGAGCCGCGGGGTTTCTACAAGGTCGATCCGAAACTCGCGCCGTTGCCGCGTTATCTGTCGGCGCTGGGGATGACCGGCATGACCGCTTACTTCGCCCTGCTGGACACCGGCGCGCCCAAGGCCGGCGAGACCGTGGTGATCTCCGGCGCGGCAGGCGCGGTGGGCAGCATTGCCGGGCAGATTGCCAAGATCAAAGGCTGCCGCGTGGTAGGCATCGCTGGCGGCGCCGACAAATGCAGGTTCCTGGTGGATGAGCTGGGTTTTGATGCCGCCATCGACTACAAGAACGAAGACGTGCATGCCGGTCTCAAGCGCGAGTGCCCGAAAGGTGTGGACGTGTATTTCGATAACGTCGGCGGGGACATTCTCGATGCCGTGCTCAGCCGCCTGGAATTGAAAGCCCGCGTAGTGATCTGCGGCGCCATCAGCCAGTACAACAACAAGGAAGCTGTCAAAGGGCCGGCCAACTACCTGTCTCTGCTGGTCAATCGTGCGCGCATGGAAGGGTTTGTGGTGATGGACCACGCGGCGAATTTTGCCGCTGCCGGGCAGGAAATGGCCGGCTGGATGGCTCAGGGCAAGCTCAAGAGCAAGGAAGATATAGTCGAGGGGCTGGAAACGTTCCCGGAGACGCTGATGAAACTGTTCAACGGTGAGAACTTTGGGAAGTTGGTGTTGAAGGTCAGCTGACACACCGCAGAACCAAATGTGGGAGCGGCGGTGCGACGGTTCGACTTGCTCGCGAAGGCGGTGTGACAGTCAATGCATAAGGTGACTGCTCTACCGCCTTCGCGAGCAAGCCCGCTCCCACATTTTTTTACCGTGCCCGCTTCAGGTCGGGTAGGTCAGGCAATCTCGGCAACTACCGCTGCCAGCGCCTTGGCCGGGTCGGCCGCCTGGCTGATCGGGCGACCGATCACCAGGTAATCGGAACCGGCATCCAGGGCCTGGCGTGGGGTCAGGATGCGACGCTGGTCGTCCTGGGCGCTGCCCGCCGGCCGAATCCCCGGGGTCACCAGTTGCAACGCCGGGTGGGCGGTCTTCAGCGCCTGCGCTTCCAGCGCCGAGCACACCAGGCCGTCCAGGCCAGCCTTTTGCGCCAGGGCCGCGAGGCGCAGCACTTGTTCCTGTGGCTCGATGTCCAGGCCGATGCCGGCCAGGTCTTCACGCTCCATGCTGGTCAGCACGGTCACGCCAATCAGCAGTGGCTTGGGGCCGCTGCGCTGATCGAGCACTTCACGGCACGCAGCCATCATGCGCAAGCCGCCGGAGCAGTGCACGTTGACCATCCACACGCCCATTTCGGCGGCGGCCTTGACCGCCATCGCGGTGGTGTTGGGGATATCGTGGAATTTCAGGTCGAGGAACACCTCGAACCCTTTGTCACGCAAGGTGCCGACAATTTCGGCGGCACAACTGGTGAACAGTTCCTTGCCAACCTTGACCCGGCAAAGCTTGGGGTCCAACTGGTCAGCCAGCTTCAGTGCGGCGTCACGAGTGGGGTAATCCAGGGCGACGATGATAGGAGTCTGGCAGGCGGACATTGGAATGGGCTCTCAGGCAAGTCGAAATCGGCGCGGATTGTAGCGCAAGCAGCGGGTTTGCGGGATCCGATGATCGGTAATTCGCGATTTAGCCGCCAGATTGCGGGCTCCCGGGCAATTGTGTCGAAACAGATACATTCCCGACATGCCTGCAATACCCCCGAAGATTAGCCTCGCACACGAGAACCATCGTACAGAACTTCCAGCCCCGGGGCTGGGCGCCTATGCTGAACGCAACAACCTCGCCGCCGAGCTTCGGCCCGGCGGCCAACCAGGTAGATGATCGCACCATGCAAACCCTGACTCCTGTGCTGAATGACGATCAAAAAGCCTCGCTTGTCGGTGAAGACAAACGCTGGAATACCCGCGCACTGATTGTCGACGACGACGTGCCGATCCGCGAACTGCTGATCGATTACCTGGCGCGCTTCAATATCCTCGCCAGCGGCGTGACCGATGGCGCGGCCATGCGCCAGGCCATGCAAGCCGAGACCTTCGACGTGGTGGTGCTCGACCTGATGCTGCCGGGCGAAGACGGCCTGTCGCTGTGCCGCTGGCTGCGGGCGGAATCGGACATCCCGATCCTGATGCTCACCGCCCGCTGCGAACCTACCGACCGCATTATCGGCCTGGAACTGGGTGCCGACGACTACATGTCCAAGCCCTTCGAGCCCCGTGAACTGGTGGCGCGCATCCAGACCATCCTGCGCCGGGTGCGGGATGACCGCACCGAGCAGCGGGCGAATATCCGCTTCGACAACTGGCGCCTCAACAGCGTGCTGCGCCAGCTGGTGGCCGACGACGGGCTGGTGGTGCCGCTGTCCAACGCCGAATTCCGTTTGCTGTGGGTGTTTATCGAGCGCCCGCGCCGGGTGCTGAGCCGCGAACAATTGCTGGACGCGGCCCGGGGTCGCTCCATCGAGGCCTTTGATCGCAGCATTGACCTGCTGGTCTCGCGCCTGCGCCAGAAGCTGGGGGACGACCCCAAGGCCCCGCAGTTGATCAAGACCGTACGCGGTGAAGGCTACCTGTTCGACGCCCGAGATATCGGCTGATGCGCAACGCCTTCAACACCCTGTTCGGGCGGCTGTTCGGTGTGTTGCTGGTAGCGATTGTGCTGGCCCACGCGCTGGCATTCTTCTGGTTTCACCATTATGGCCCGCCGCCCCCTCCGCCCCACGAGACCTTCATCGAGCAACCGGACGGCAGCCTGACGCCAATGCCCAAGGAGCATCGCCGTCCCTGGTTCGGCGGGCCTGTGGTGCCACTGACCTTCCAGTTTATCTCGCTGATCATCGCCGCCTGGTATGGCGCCAAGCTGCTCAGCCGGCCGATCCAGCGCCTGAGCGCCGCGGCCGAGCGCCTGAGCCTGGACCTCGACAGCCCACCGCTGAACGAGTCCGGCCCACGAGAGGCGCGGCAAGCGGCATCGACCTTCAACCTGATGCAAAAGCGCATCCGCGAACAGGTCACCCAGCGTGCCCGCATGCTGGGCGCCGTGTCCCACGACCTGCGCACGCCGCTGTCACGGCTCAAGCTGCGCCTGGAACAGATCGAAGACACCAAGCTGCAGGGCCAGATGCGCCAGGACCTGGACGACATGATCGGCATGCTCGACGCCACCCTGAGCTACCTGCACGAGCAGCGCACCAGCGAAACCCGGCATTGGCTGGATGTGCAGGCGCTGGTGGAGTCCCTGAGTGAAAACGCCCAGGACCGTGGCTCCGATGTGCAATGCAGTGGTGAGTGCGCGCCGCTGCAAGTGCAACCGATGGCCCTGCGTTCGTGCCTGAACAACCTGATCGACAACGCCCTGCGGTACGCCGGCACCGCGCGCATCGAACTCGCGGACACTCCGCAGGCGCTGGTGGTGAAGGTGATCGACCACGGCCCGGGCATTGCGGCGGATAAACGCGAGGCGGTGTTTGAACCGTTTTATCGGCTGGAAGGCTCGCGCAACCGCAATTCCGGTGGCGTGGGGTTGGGCATGACGATTTCCAAGGAAGCCGTGGAACGCCTCGGTGGACGGCTGAGCCTGGAGGAAACTCCGGGCGGCGGCCTTACCGCCGTAATGTGGCTGCCAAGGGCGTAGGAATGGTTCCTGCGCCCTGCAGGAACCATTACTGCCCGGTTTTATCTTCCCGCCGCACCTGAGCCTGGGTGGCACTCCAGTCAGTCAACAAGCTATACGCCACCGCCAGCAATGTCGGGCCGATAAACAGGCCGATAAAGCCGAACGCAATCAACCCGCCAAACACCCCCAGCAACACGATCACCAGCGGCAGGTTGCCGCCACGGCTGATCAGGTAGGGCTTGAGCACGTTGTCGACGCCGCTGATGATGAACGTGCCCCATACACCGAGGAACACCGCATAGGTGTAGTCGCCCTTCCAGGCGAGCCAGGCGGTGGCCGGAATCCAGATCAGCGGCGGGCCCATCGGAATCAGGCTGAGCAGGAACGTCACGATCCCCAGCACCAAAGCCCCCGGAACACCGGCAATCCAGAAGCCGATCAGCGCCAGCAAGGCCTGGGCGGCAGCGGTGCCGATCACACCGTTGACCACCCGCTGCACCGTACCCGCGACCAGTTCGATGTAATAACCCGCCCGGTCGCCGATCAACCGCTCCAGCAAGCGATGCACAAACATCGCTAGGCGCGGCCCGTCACGGTAGAAAAAGAACACGAACACCAGGCTCAGGGTCAGTTCCAGGATGCCGCCGCCGATCTGCGCACTGCGGGCCAGCAACCAGTTGCCGACCTGTCCCAGATACGGTTTCAACGTGACCATCAGTGCCGCGCCCTGCTGGTCGATGCTGTCCCACATCGCCACCAATCGTTCGCCGACAAAGGGAATGGAGCCGAGCCAGGTGGGCGCCGCAGGCAAGCCATCCACCTGGATATCCTTGATTAGGCCCACGGCATCGCGCACATGGTCGGCCAGGTTGAACCCCAGCCAAACCAGCGGCAACGCCACCAATAGCATCCAGACCAGGGTCAGGATCCCGGCGGCCAGCGATTCGCGACCGCCCAGCCAGCGGGTGAGCAAGCGCATCACCGGCCAACTGGCAAACGCCAGTACCGCGCCCCAGAACAGCGCCGACCAGAACGGCGCCATCACCCAGAAGCTGGCACCAAACAACACCAGCAGCAGGATCTGCACCAGCAGGCGATCGTTATTGAGCATGTGGTTTCTCGAAAAGAAGTCTGTAAGAGCAAGAGCTTAGGCGAACGGCGCGGGTCCGTTCGCCCTGGAACGGTCAGCGTATCAGATGCAGGTGCAAACCCTTGGCTTCAGTGGTGCCGGTTTCCAGGCGCGCCGCACGTACGCCCTGATCGATCAAGCCCTGGCGCCATGCCTCGGCGGTGGGCCCGGTCAAACTGACCCGCAACGTGGCATCCAGGTTCAATCCGCGGGAAATAAGGGTGAGCCAGGTGGCGTCAGGCTCGGCGCCCAGCTTGGGAAAATCCAGCTCGCCAGTGCTTTTCAGTTCCCGCAGCAGCGTAGCGGAGGTCGGCAGCAAATCGCCCAACGGTGCGCTGGCGTCCATCTGTTCCACGTGCAGGTACGCCCGTCGATTGCCCCGGGTGATGCCGTACAACGCGACCAGGGAGTTGTCCTGCGGGGCCGCCAGGCGCAGCAGCAGGTATTCCTGCTGGCCGTCGGCGCCCACCAGCTTGGCATTGCCGAACACTTCATTGGCCCACAGGCTGCTTTCACCGCAATCACGGGCCTGGCACCAGAACAGCAGTTGCGCGCCCTGGGCCTGCAAGGCTTCGCGGGTGGCGGTAAAGGCGGCGCTGGAGGTGTGCTCGGCAGGCAGTTCGTAGGTGATGGCAGTGGCTTGGCCGCGGGCGGTGGCCTGGCCTTCATAGCGCAGCTGGCCGCTGATCTTGCGGATCGAGCCCAGCGGGTAGATACGTTCTTTCTCTTCGACGGGACGGTAGTCGACGATCTGCGCGTCGACCTGACGGGCCACGGCGGGCAAGTCCTGGCTACCCGGTACGTCGGCGGCAAACACCAGCGGGCTGAAACAGCACAGCCCCAGAACACGGAAAAATCCCTTCGGCATACTCATCGGATCGGCGCGCCCTGGCCATTGGGGTGCGCTGCGGTGTTGAGATCGTTCATGGTTGACTCCCTTTCGATCCGCCCAGCCTCGGCAGTTGACCCCGCCAAGTCAAGGCGTGGAGAAGAACCGATTGAAACAGTCTGCAACAAGGGTAGCGCCTGGCTCGTCATTCAGGTGCAAATGATGGCCACCGGGCAAGGTAGTCACCTGGAACGTAAGCCCGGAAAGCAATTCGGAATGTTTCGCCAACATGCCGTCTTCGGCGACCACCAACTGTGTCGGACAGCCGACTCGGCGCACGAAGGCCATCGCCTGTTCTTCTGTCAGGCGCATGGGGGAGGCCAGGGTCAGGCGGCTGTCGCTGCGCCAGGTGTAACCACCCGGCACGGGCATCAAGCCACGCTGGGCCAGCAGTTCGGCGGCTTCACGACTGACTGCCACCACGCCTTTCATCCGCGCTTCCACCGCGCGGTCAAGGGTGCTGTACACCGGCTTGCGCTTGTCCTGCAGGTTCATTTGCGCCTGCAACGCCATGCCGAGGCGTTCGGCGGCGTTGTCTGCGGTGCCGGTCGGCGGGATCACGCCATCAATCAATCCCAGGTGCGTCACCCGCTCCGGCAAGGCGCCGGCCAACACCAGGGAAACGATGGCGCCGAGGGAGTGGCCAAGTAATGCAAAACGTTTCCACCCGAGTTGTTCGGCGACTTGCAGCACGTCGTGGACGTAATCCCACAGGGAATAACCGGCGCCAACGGGGCGATGGGCCGAGTGACCATGGCCGGCCATGTCCAGGGCGACGATGCGCAGGCCATCGAGTTTCGGTGCCAGCCGGGCAAAGCTGTTGGCGTTGTCCAGCCAGCCATGCAGGGCAATCACCGGCAAACCGTCTTCAGGGCCGAACAGATGCGCCGCCAACTCGATGTGCGGCAGCGCCAGGCGGACTTCTTCGACGGGCGCAGTCATGCGCAACTGCGCTCGCGCTGGCGAGCTTCCCAACGGGCAAACAGGTTCTTGATCAAAGTGGCGGTGTCCTGTGGGCGTTCAAGGGGAAACATGTGGCCGCCGGGCATGGTCAGCATTTCGCCCATGGGCATGCGCCCCACGCCGCTGGCATGGTGACGCATCACCACCCGGCTCTGGCGACCACGCACCACCGCCAGCGGCACTTTCAGTTGCCGGGCCTGGCCGGGGCTGGTGTGGGGTACGCCGCGGTAGATGCTGATTTCGGTGGCCGGATCAAAGCGCAGGCGCAGGCGATCACCCACCGGCTCCAGGCCGTGTTGCAGGTAGGCATCAAAACAGTCGGGATCAAAGCCGCGAAACAAGGTCTTGCCAGCGAAGTACTGGCGCGCAGCCGCCAGGTCGGCGAACTCTTCACGACGGCCCAGGGTGCGCCCCGCCGGGGTCAGCCGGTCGATAAAACCGAAGCGCTTGGCCGCGCGGATCACCCAGCGATCCGCCAGGGTCAGCACCGGGGAATCGAGCATCACCACCCCGCGATACAACTGCGGGCAACGCATGGCCGCGTGCAAGTGCAGCACGCCACCCAACGAATGGCCCACGCCCCACACCGGCTCGGGTTGTTGCTCAAGGTGGTGGATCAGTTCGTCCACCAGGTTCTGCCAATTGTCATCCACTGGAAACCGGGGGTCGTGACCGTGCTGCGGCAAATGCGCGACGGCGTACTCCGGGGCCAGGGCGGCAAACAATTTGCCGTAGGTCGCCGAAGGAAAGCCATTGGCGTGAGCGAAAAACACGTGCTGCGACATACCTGATCCATCACCGTAAACAGAGTGTTGATTCTCCCCAGACCGGGCAGTCACGGCAATGACTGTAACTGCCAGGAATGATGACACTCACGCCACGCCTATCGGGCCGGCGGCGTCTCCCCCAGCGGTACCACGGCCATGGTCAGGCGCGACACACAGCTGGCCTTGCCTTCATCGCTGGTCAGGCGGATGTCCCACACGTGGGTGGTGCGCCCGATATGAATCGGCTTGGCCACCGCCGTCACCCGCCCGCTGCGCAAGCCGCGCAGGTGGTTGGCGTTGATTTCCAGGCCCACGCAATAGAACTTGCTGGCGTCGATGCACAGGTAACTGGCCATGGAGCCCACGGTTTCCGCGAGTACCACCGACGCGCCGCCGTGCAGCAGGCCGTAGGGTTGATGGGTGCGGTGGTCGATCACCATGCTGGCCGTCAGGGACTCGTCGTCAAAACGTTCAAAGCGGATATCCAGTACTTCACCGATGGTGTTTTTCTGAATCGCATTCAGTTGCTCGATATTCGGTTGGGTGCGCCACAGGCTCATTGATCGGTCCTTATTGGTTTTATGTCAGTGCTCAATCCTGCCACAGCACGGCTTCGGAGCGCTCGCTCCAGGCCAGGAACTGCGACCCGTAGGCTGATTCAATCACGTTGCGCTTGATCTTCAAGGTCGGCGTGAGAAAACCGTTTTCCACCGCCCAACTGTCTTTCACCACCACCAGTTGGCGCAAGCGCTCATGTTTATCCAGCACTTGGTTGACCTCTTCCAGCAAGCGTTCAAGGCTGCCCTGCAAAGCTTGGCGCCCAGCGCCTGCGGCATCTTGCAGGCCCACGGCAGATAACACGCACAGGCCCATGGGCGCACTCAAGCCATCGCCCACCACGCACACCTGCTCGATGCGTGCATGTTCGGCCAGGCGGTTTTCAATCGGCGCCGGGGCCACGTATTTGCCTTTGCTGGTCTTGAAGATTTCCTTGAGCCGCCCGGTCAGCCGCAGGCGGCCATCGGTGCCCTGCTCGCCCTTGTCGCCGGTGCGCAGGAAGCCGTCGGCGGTGAGGGTCTCGGCAGTTTTTGCCGGGTCCTTGTAATAACCGAGCATGGTCGCGCCGCTGCGTACCTGGACTTCGCCGTCGTCACCGATGCGTACTTCGACGTCCGGGCATGGCAGGCCTATCCAGCCAAGTTTCTGCTGGCCGGGGCGGCACACGTGGGAGTAGCCGCAGCTTTCGGTCATGCCATAGACCTCCAGCACATCCAGGCCCAGCCGGCGATACCAGACCAACAGTGCTTCGGGCACGGGGGCTGCGCCGGAGAGCGCCACGCGCACAGCGTCCAGGCCCAACCCGGCGAGTACTTTGTGGCCGACCCGTTTGCCGATGAAGGGCAGGCGCAGCAAGGTATCTAGGCGGCTCGGGGGGATTTTGCTATAGACGCCCATCTGGAATTTGGTCCAGATGCGCGGTACGCCGAACAGCGCTGTTGGCCTCGCCCGTTTGAGGTCTGTCAGAAAAGTGTCGAGGCTCTCGGCGAAAAATACTGTCTGTCCGGTGTAGATCGAGGCCATCTCCACGAACATGCGTTCGGCGACGTGGCACAGCGGCAGGTAGGACAGCAGGCGGTCGCCCTCCCCCAGGCCGAACAGTTCAGTGCCGCGGATGGCCGCGAAGGCCAGCGCGCCGAAGCTGTGCATCACGCCCTTGGGCAGGCCGGTGGTGCCGGAGGTGTAGATGATGGTGGCTAGATCGGATGCTGCGGGCGCGGGGTTGTCCTGAATGGGTGAGCAGGCTTGCAGGTCGGCCCAGGTGAAATCGAATTCGCCATCGGGGCACAGCGGCAGGCTGATGGTGGGCAGGTCGGCCTTTACTCCGGCGGACATGGCGGGCCAGTCGTCCAGTTTGCCGATAAATGCCAGTGCGGCTTCGGAATGCTCGAGTACGTGGGCGACGGAGTCGGCGGTGAGGTTGGGGTAGAGCGGGACCGAGACGTGGCCGGCCATCCAGATGGCGAGGTCGGCGATGATCCAGTGGGCGCAGTTTTTCGAGATCAGGGCGATGTGGGAGCCCTGGGGCAGGTCGCGGGCTCGCAGCCAGTGGGCGGCGCAGCGGACCTGGTGACCGGCTTCGGCCCAGGTGAGGGTTTGGACCTCGCCGCCTTTGATGGGCTGAACCAGGAATCGTTGCCGTGGGTGGCGGGCTTCGCGGTCGAAGAAGACTTGCAGCGGCAAACGAATAGCGACAGACATGGACGCGCTCCTTTGTGTTCCGATGGTAGCCAACCAAGCACTTGCTTGGCTGACTATTTCATGGGAGCGCGGGGGGTGCAAGTTCTGCTGTTTGGGGGTATATCCGTTATTTGGGTGATGGCTGAAATGGGTTCCGCTCTTACAGC
>NZ_JACAPH010000042.1:0-58914 GCF_013385805.1 Pseudomonas sp. C6002
CGAGGCACCGAGTGGTGGGGCAGATACCTTTTGGTTACTTTTGGCTGGGCCGGCATTCCGGGCGTTTGCCAAAAGTGACCCGCTGTAAGAGCGGAACCATAGGCGGCCGTTACCTAAATAATGGATATGTACCCCGAACAAAAACCTCAGAGCACCAAGCTCAAATCCAACCGCCCATCACGCACCGGCGGACACCAGTAATACCCCCCAGTCAACGGCTTGCTAATGCGATACAACCCATCAACAATCCCATCCTCAAGCCCACTCATCCGCCGCAGTTGCGCTTCAAACGCATCAAACGAATGCCCAAACGCCAGGAACATCAACCCCGCCTGACCATTCTCGGCCCAAGGCATCGACCGCCGCACCACAAACGCCTCAGGGGTAAAACTCTCCTGAGCCGTACGCTTGGTGTGCGCCGACTCCGGCGCGTCCTCCAGTTCCTCGTTATCGCCATGACGCCGACCAATAATGTGATCCCGCTCCAGAGCCGGCAACGCCGCAAACCCATCCAGATCATGCTGCCACTGCTGGATCGCCGCAAAACTCGCACCACCCTGCGCCACCGCTGCCTCCACCGCCGCATCATCATGCGGATTCTCGGTACCGTCCTCATAGTCGGTCAGGTCAAACCCGGTCTTGTAGCGAAACCCCTCGGTCATCTGCACCAGACCAAACCCCGGCGCCAGGGCCTTCTCGAACGCCCGGCTGCGCAACAGCAACTCACCGCGATCCACACCGTGCAACCAGACCCACAGCGCCTGCTGGGTCGACGGATTCTCCGCCCCCGGCCCGCTCACATGAGGGAACGCCCGCAACCCGTCAATCCGGGCGCCAAGGGCATTGACCAGCGGCTCACCAAAACCGACCACCGCACTGGCGTCCACCAACTGCACCAGCGCATCCAGTGCGGCAGGCACGGCATCCAGCGACTCAATGGCAAAAAACAGATGGCGTGCCTGCAACGGCACCGGTGCGGCAAGAATGCCCGGCTGGTACTGACTCATGTGAACTCCTTCAAGAAAGCCGCGCAGTTTACCCGGCGAGCTCACGGTTGTGCTCAAGGTTTTCCAAGGTTCGCGGGTTAATGCGTCTAGCCCTTGCCACACGGGGCGTTGATGGGTGAATCTCTAGTCACGTTTTGCAACCACTCCAGGGGTAGCGACATGACCACCGACAACCTGCTCGCCCAGCTGTTTCCCACTGCCGCCGAGATTCCCGAGCAATTCCGGCTCGCGGCGCCCATCGAACAACGTGATTACCTGGTCGGCGGCCAGTTGCATGTGTGGAACGGCCCTTTGGCCGAAGTACGCAGCCCGGTGCAGTTGCGCGGCACCGACGGTGACACGCCGGTGATCATCGGCAGCACCCCGCTGCTGGACGCCGACACCGCCTTGACCGCCCTCGACGCTGCCGTGGCCGCCTACGACCGTGGCCAGGGCGCGTGGCCGACCATGCGCGTGGTGGATCGCATCCAGCATGTCGAAGCGTTTTTGCGGCGTATGCGCGAACAGCGTGACGCAGTGGTCAAGCTGCTGATGTGGGAGATTGGCAAGAACCTCAAGGACTCGCAGAAAGAGTTCGACCGCACTTGCGACTACATCACCGACACCATCAACGCCCTCAAGGAACTCGACCGCCGTTCCAGCCGCTTCGAGCTGGAACAGGACACCCTGGGGCAGATCCGCCGGGTGCCGCTGGGCGTGGCACTGTGCATGGGCCCCTACAACTACCCGCTGAACGAGACCTTCACCACGCTGATCCCGGCGCTGATCATGGGCAACACCGTGGTGTTCAAGCCGGCCAAGCTCGGCGTGCTGCTGATTCGCCCGTTGCTGGAGGCGTTCCGCGACAGCTTCCCGGCCGGCGTGATCAACGTGATCTACGGTAGCGGTCGCGAGACGGTCAGCGCGCTGATGGCCAGCGGCAAGATCGATATCTTTGCGTTTATCGGCACCAACAAGGCCGCCAGCGATTTGAAGAAACTGCACCCGAAACCGCACCGGCTACGCGCGGCGTTGGGCCTGGATGCAAAGAATCCCGGGATCGTGCTGCCGCAGGTCGACCTGGACAATGCGGTCAACGAAGCTGTCACCGGTTCGCTCTCGTTCAACGGCCAGCGTTGCACCGCGTTGAAAATCCTGTTTGTGCATGAGGATGTGGTCGACAGCTTTATCGAGAAATTCAACCGCAAGCTGGCGACCCTCAAGCCTGGCATGCCGTGGGAAGACGGTGTGTCGCTGACGCCACTGCCCGAGCAGGGCAAGGTGGATTACCTCGGCGGCCTGGTGACCGACGCACTGGCCCATGGCGCCAAGGTGGTGAACGAGAATGGCGGCGCCAGCCGTGGCTCGTTTTTCTACCCGGCGGTGCTGTACCCGGTGAACCCGCAGATGCGCGTGTACCACGAGGAGCAGTTCGGTCCGGTGGTGCCGATCGTGCCTTACCGCGACCTGGAGACGGTGATCGACTACGTGCTGGAGTCGGACTTCGGCCAGCAACTGAGTATCTTCGGCACCAGCCCGAGGGAAGTTGGGCGCCTGGTGGACGCGTTCGCCAACCAGGTGGGCCGGATCAACATCAATGCCCAGTGCCAGCGCGGGCCGGACAGTTTCCCGTTCAACGGGCGCAAGAACTCGGCCGAGGGCACGCTGTCGGTACATGATGCGTTGCGGGTGTTTTCGATCCGTACCCTGGTGGCGACCAAGTTCCAGGCGAGCAACAAGGAACTGGTCAGTGACATCCTGCAGGAACGCACGTCGAGCTTTCTGACCACTGACTATATTTTCTGAGCCCGACACCGATCTAAAAATGTGGGAGCGGGCTTGCTCGCGAAAGCGGTGGTTCAGTCGCCGGATGTATTGACTGACACGCCGCCTTCGCGAGCAAGCCCGCTCCCACATTGGAACTGAGTGAAGCCTGAACAACGAGGTTACCCTGATACCAATGAATCTCCCTCTCTTCGCCCGCCGCTTGCTGCGTCCGTTGCTGGACCCGTACCGGCGCTACCGTCACGCCAAGTTGATCCACGCGGTGCGGGTTTCCATTGGGTTGCTCGCAACGATCCTGCTCACCACCGGCATCAACCTGCCCCATGGTGAGTGGGCCTCGGTGACGATGCTGATCGTGATCGGCGGTTTGCAGCACCACGGCAATATCGGCAAGAAAGCCGTCGAGCGCGCCTACGGCACGTTGATCGGCGCCAGCGTCGGTTTGCTGCTGGTGCTGCAACAGGCGTATCTGGGGCAGCCACTTTTGACCTATTTGCTGATGTCGGTGGTGTGCGGGTTCTTTTCCTATCACGCCATCGGCAAGGGCGGATACATCGCGTTGCTGTCGGCCATCACCGTATTTATCGTTGCGGGCCATGGCGATAATCCGATATCGGACGGGTTGTGGCGCACGGTCGACATCCTGATCGGCATCGTCCTGGCCCTGGCGTTTTCCTTCGCCCTGCCGCTGTATGCGGTGTATTCCTGGCGCTACAACCTGGCCAGTGCCTTGCGCGATTGCGCGGCGATTTATAGCCGGATCATCAGCGGCCAATCGGTCACCGATGATGAACACCTCAAGCTGCTGAATCGCCTGAACGCCGCGATGCTGCAACTACGCTCGCTGATGCCATCGGTGTCCAAGGAAGTGCGGATTTCCATGACCGAGCTGGACACCCTGCAGCGCCATTTGCGGATGTGCATCAGCACCCTGGAGATCCTCGGCAACACCCGCCCCGACCCACGGGACAAGGAAGCCCTGGCGCGCATGCAGGTGGCGTTGAAAGCCGAGCACCGGCAGATTCGGGTGCAGTTGATCGGCATGGCACGGGCGTTGCAATCCGGGGCCACCGACCGGCTGGAACGTCCGAGCACCACGCCGCCCCACGAACAGACCTTTGAAGTGCCGGTGGTCAACGCGTTGGACGGTTACCGGTTATTGACCCTGCAACTGGCAGCCAATATTGACGCCATGCGCCAGCGCCTGGCCAAGAGCGCCAGCCACTGGAAAATCTGATCAGCCCCGGTGCAGCGCCTGTATCAACAGCTGCTGCAACGCCTGTAACCGGGGCGCGGGGCTGTCCTCGGCAAAGCGCAACACGTTCGCCACTTCAGGCAGCGGCATCCGCTGGTCGAAGGGGCGATACACTTCCACGCGCTTGTCGAGATGGTCACTGCTGAGCAGGCCGATGCCCAACCCGGCGGCGATGGCCGATACCACACCCTCCACCGACCCGCATTCCACCACCACCTGCCAGCGAATGCCCAAGGCGCTCAGACGTTCCTGGGCCAGTTTCCGGTAAAAACAGCCGGGGCCGAAGGTGATCAGCCGCACGCATTCGTCAGGCGCAGGCTGCCAGCCGGGCCGGGCGCACCAGTGCACCTGTTCGGTCCACAGCAATTGGTCCCGCGCTTCGATACGCGGGATAAAATCCTGATGCAGCGCCAGGTCCAGCTCACGGTCCACCAGGGCCTGGCGAAGCACGTGGCTCTGCTCCACCACAATTCGCACATCCAGCTGGCGGTGTTGCCGGGAAAACTGGCCGAGCAAGTTCGACAATTCGGCCATCGGCACCTGTTCGGTGGCGCCCAGGCGGATGGAGCCTTGTAACTGCACCGGATTGAAATGCGTCAGCGCCGCGTCGTGGGCGCCTGCGCAACGACATCCGTGGGGCCGTGCTGCAGGTGGTGGAAAACGCCGGGCACTTTCTGATGGAGGATGCGCCGGAACGGGTGAGTGAGTACCTTGTAGACTTTATCGGCCAGGTTCACAGTAAACGCTGACTGCCTTTTGTCGGGATTACACAAGCCAATAGACTTCACACTTTCTCTTACATATTTTTCACGTTTTATTCACATCCAGAGACGTAGGGTAAAGCCTCATCCGTTACAAACGTTGTAGTTAAAAACCCGCCGCCCCAGCGGGTTTTTTTTGCCCGGGATTTGAGTGGCCACACGGTTTCTGGAGAGAGGAGTCGAAGCAAACCGGCTCATTGCGAGCCGGTCTTGATGGGTCAACGAGCCACCTTGTTGACAGGCGACGCCGCTTGCTCACGTATCGCGCGCTGGGTATCGAGCACCCGCGCCAGGGCCGTTTCGGCTTCAGGACTTTGCTGCGGCACACGAATCGCCGCCGACACCAGGGTAATCAGCTTGGCCATGACCTCGGCATCCGTGGCCGGGCGTCCCAGGCTCATGGAGTTCATCAGCAAACGCAGCTCGGTACCGGCCATCACCCCGGAGATCGCCTTGAGGGCAAATTGCAAGCGCACCCCCAGCTCGTTGCGCGGCAAGTCCGGAAGCGCCAGTGCGAAAGCTTCGAAGAAGCGCTGGAACACCGGCTGGTAATGCACCTTGAGGTATTCCTGGATAAACGGCGACGTGTCGCTGTACACCCGCCCCAGGAACCGGATGAATGAACGCCCTTCCCCGCTGGCCGGGTCGCTGCGTTCCAGGCCCATGGCCGGGGCGAACAGCACCCCGAGCAAGGTGTCGCAATCCAGCGGGCCGTCGGATTCGGCTTCGCACCGGGCGAGCAACTCCAGGCGCTGCTCGTTGAGCGGCTCCAGGCGCTGCATCAGCAGGGTTTTCATCAGGGAGTCCTTGTCCCCGAAGTGGTAATTCACCGCAGCGAGATTGACCTGGGCCCTCTCGGTTATCTGCCGCAACAAAACAGCGTCATAGCCGTATTTGATGAAAAGAGCCTCTGTCGCATCCAGCAATCGGGTCTTGGTAACGTTTGGAGCGCTGAGTTTCTTCGCGACCATAGGGATTGGGGTTCCACTGCGGAAATATTGTTTTAAAAATTAATTTGATTTTTTATACCGGGGCCGCTGCCTGAAAGCAAGTAGTGACACAGCGCCATACTATTCAAAGCCAACAGCAACGGGCTCATTGAGGGTAGCTGATGGATTTTTGCAGCGCCGGAAACGTCCCTTTGAAGAATCGTTTCAAAGGGTAAAACCGCTCTATATCCATGGCTGGCGGAACGGCTGGATCGCGGTTAGTATTCAAACAACATTTTAAAAACAAGAAATAAAACCAGTCCGTGACGTGTACCAGGCAGCTCCTGAACTTGTTACAAGGATTTTCGGGGGAAGCACGGCGCTGTCGAGGCTGCAGGCGTAGTCATGATGACAGATACCCCCGCGCACCCAGGCTTTATCTCCTTGCAAGGCATCGGCAAAAGCTATCAGCTGGCCGGTCAACACCTGTCGATTCTCAATGATGTATGCCTGGCCATCGAAACCGGTGACAGCTGCGGCATCCTCGGCGCCTCCGGCTCCGGCAAAAGTACCCTGCTCAATATTCTCGGCCTGCTGGATTTGCCCGACTGCGGCCAGTACCGCTTTGCCGGCCATGACATCTTCAGCGCCAGCCCCGATCAACTGGCGGCGATCCGCAATCAGCAGATCGGTTTCGTCTTCCAGAGTTTCAACCTGCTGCCACGCCTCAGTGCCCTGGACAACGTCGCCCTGCCCCTGAGCTACCGCGGCGTGTCACGCCACGACTCGGTGGAACAGGCCCTGCGCATGCTCGACCAGGTGGGCCTGGCCGAGCGCGCCCACCATCGCCCGGCCGACCTTTCCGGCGGCCAGCGCCAACGGGTCGCCATCGCCCGGGCATTGGTCGGCAACCCATCGGTGATCCTCGCCGACGAACCCACCGGCAACCTCGACAGCACCACCGCCCAGGAGATCATGGACCTGTTGCTGGCGCTCAACCGCGACCAGCAGGTGACGCTGATCATCGTCACCCACGACCCGCACATTGCCGAACGCCTGAATCGCAAGATCCTGGTGCGCAATGGCGTGGTGCAAGAGGCCGGGCGCCTATGAGCCTGCGGGTCGAACAAAGCCTGAGCCAATTGCTGCACGAGGCGTTTGTCAGCCTGCGCACCCTGGGCAAGCGCTCGATCCTGGCCTTGCTGGGCATCGTCATCGGCAGTTCCTCGGTGGTGGCGCTGATCAATATCGGGCACAACGCCGCCGAAGACGCGGCGATGATTTTCAAGGACATGGGCACCGACACCCTGGTGGCGCAATTCCCGCCCAGGGGTGCCAGCACTGCGCAAATGCCCGCCAGCCTGGACCTGGAAGCCGTGCGCCGCAGCGTTCCCGGCATTGCCCATATCGGTGCGGTCTCGCTGTTCAGCGGGCCAGTGGTGTTCCATGGCCGTACCTGGAACGCAAGCCTCGTCGGCAGTACGCCGGACCTCAAGGATGCCATGCGCCTGTCGGTGCGCGACGGGCGCTTCCTGTCGAGTTTCGATGCTGGGGAAACCTATGCGGTCGTCGGTGACCAGGTCGTCCAGGCCTTGAGCGTGCCCGGCGACCCGCTGCAACTGGGCGACCGGGTACGTATCAACGATTACCTGTTCCTGATCGTGGGCATTCTGCACAGCCAGCCCCGGGCAATGCTGATTCCCGTACAGGCCAACGAATCGCTGTTCGTCCCCGCCCCGGGCATGCGCCGGATCTACGCCAGCCCGCAAATCGGCAACGTGATCATCCGTGCCACCCCCGGCCAGGATATGGAACGCCTCGCCCATGACTCAGCCGTGGCACTGCGAGCCCAGCTCACCGACCACGATGTCGACATTCAGGTGCCCCAGCAAATGATCGATGGCATGACCCGCCAAAGCCGGACCTTCGCCTACCTGCTGCTGGCCCTGGGCGCGATCTCCCTGGTGGGCGGCGGCGTCGGCGTGATGAACGTGATGCTGATGAACGTCTCGGAGCGGCGCCGGGAAATCGGGATTCGCATGGCCCTCGGGGCGCGCCAGCGCGACATTCGCAACCTGTTCCTGCTGGAAGCCGTGACCCTGACCGCCGTGGGTGCGGTATGCGGCGCGGTACTGGGCATGACCGCCGCGTACCTGTATGCCAGGCTGTCCGGCTGGCAGTTTTCCCTGGCGATGGCCGCGCTGCCGCTCGGGGTCGGCAGCACGTTGCTGGTAGGGCTGTTTTTCGGGATCTATCCGGCGGTGTCGGCCTCGCGGCTGCAGCCGGTGGAGGCCCTGCGCGATGAATAAACGCCTGCTGTTGTTGACCGCCTTGGTAAGCCTGCACAGCGTGGCCGCCGACGTGGTGATTCGCCCCTCCGCGCCCAGTACCACCCGCAGTGGCTATGAACGCAGCGTGTCGCTGAATGCCCAGTCCACCACCCTGACCCTGGGGGATGCGGTGTACCTGGGCCTGCGCAACAACCCGGCGATTCGCAGCGCGTACCTGCAACGGGTGGCGCAGAAATTCGACCTGCGGGTGGCTGAAGACACGTTCAACCCCAAGCTGACCCTGAACAGCTACTACCGCACGACTAAAGGCACTGAAGACAGCTCCCGCAACGCTAACCTCGCGCCCAATGCCACCTTGCTCGGTGAGTACGGCACGCGCCTGAGCATGAACTGGACCCAACAACTGAACAACGCCGATCGCGCCGGACGCTACCGCAGCGACGGCCTCGACCTGTCGCTGATCCAACCGCTGATGCGCGGTGCCGGCTGGGACGCCACCACCGCCCCGCTGCGCCTGTCACGCCTGTCGGAACAGGCCAACCGCCTGAACCTCAAGGCCAACGTGGCGCAAACCATCAGCAACATCATCGCCACCTACCGCGAGTTGCTGCGGGCCCAGGAACAACTGAGCATCGTGCAGGACGCCCTCAAGCGCTCCGGCACTTTGCTTGAAGTGAACAAGGCACTGATCAGTGCCGGGCGCATGGCCGAGTTCGAGATTGTGCAGACCGAAGCCGATATCGCCACCCAGCAACTGGGGGTGGAAGAAGCCCAGAACCAACTGGACACCAGCCGCCTGGCCCTGCTGCGCCTGCTGGCCCTCGACCTGTCGACACCGATCCGCGCCACCGAGGCCCTTGAAGCCAGGCCCATGGACATCGATAAACGCCAGGCTTTCGTGCTGGCGCAGAACCAGCAGCCGGAATACCTCGCCACCCTGCTCGGCAGCCAGCAGGCCGACCTCAACCTGGTGATCGCCAAGGACTCCGGCCGCTGGCAAGTGGACCTGGTGGCCGGTGCCAACCAGATTCGGGCCGCCACCAATGACGATAACGGCTACAACAGCAATCGGCGCTGGGACAGCTACGCGGGCGTGCAGGTGCAGATTCCCATCGGCGACATCAGCACTCGCCAGGCCGAGGTGCACGCGCGGGTCGATGTGGAAAACCAGGAGATCATCATCGCCGACGCCCGCCAGCAACTGGAGCGCGACGTCAACGATGTGGTGCGCGACCTGAGCACTCGCTGGCGCCAGTATGAAATTTCCCAGCGGGCGGTAGAGTTGTCCAAGCGCAAGATCGAAATCGAACGGGAAAAACTCAGCGCCGGGCGCTCCACGAACTTCCAGGTATTGAGTTTCGAAACCGACCTGCGCAACGCCGAGAACTCGCGGCTCAATGCGCTGATTGCCTATTTGAACGCCCAGACTCAGCTCGACTTGACCTTGGGCATGACGCTGGAAAGTTGGGAAATCGCCCTCAATGACTACTAATAAGAAGCGCCTGTTGGGCGCCGTGTTGATTGTGCTGGTGGCTGGCGTCGGCATTTCGCTGCTCAGCCGTCAAAGCCCGGCCGCCAACCAGCCCGGCAACGCCGAGCAGTGGCTGGCGGTGAAGGTCGACCCGCTGGTGCATCAGATCGGCCTGGTGGGCAAGATCGAGCCTGACACCACCATCACCCTCACCGCGCCGTTCGACGGTAATGTGCAGGCCAACCTGGTGGAACAGGGCCAGCGGGTCGAGGCCGGGCAGGTGCTGCTACGCATGGACCCGGCCACCCTCGAAGTGCAACTGCGCGACGCCCTCTCCGCCCAGCTCAAGGCCCGGCGCACGGTGCAGGAAATGCAGGACTGGGACAGCGGCCAGCAAGTCGGGCGCGCCCGCCGCACCCTGCGCACTGCCGAAATGACCGCCAGCAACACCCAGCGCAAACTCACCGAAAGCGAAAACCTGTTCAAGCGCGGCATCATCCCGCGCAACGAACTCGACGACCTGAAACAACAGGCCACCCAGCAACAACTCGACCTGACGGCCGCCCGCGCTGAGCTGCAACAGGCCGTTGAACAAGGCAAGGGCGAATACCGGCAGATCGCCGATATGGAGCTGACCAACGCCACCGTGAAATATGAAGCCCTGCGCACCCTGCTAGATGGCAAGGAAGTCAAGGCCCCGTTCTCCGGCATTGTGGTGCCGGCGCCGGGCAGTAATTCATCGACCCAGGGCGGCGGGGGCAATAACGCGCCGGTGCAGGCCGGGAGCAAGGTCAGCCAGGGCCAGGTGCTGTTTGGACTGGCGAATATCGAGAAACTGAAAATCGTCGCCAAGGTGTCGGAGCTGGACATCAACCAGTTGCACCAAGGGCAGGCGGTGGAGGTGATGGGCGACGGGTTTGATGGGGAACGGCTGACGGGATCGGTCAGCGTGGTCATTGGCTTGGCGATTGCCAGCGACAGCCAGGGCAGCGCGCAGTTTCCGGTGACCCTGTCGATTCCCAAGCTGACCCCACAACAGTTGCAACGGGTAAGGTTGGGGATGAGTGCGCGGTTGACCATTGTGACCTACAACAATGACCAGGCGATTGTCGTACCGGCCCAGGCGATCAGTCGCGGGGATGGGGTGATGACGGTGGAATATCGGGCAGCGATGGATAAACCGGTGGAGCGGGTGACGGTGACCACCGGGCAGTCGACGGCCCAGGGGGTTGAAGTGTTTGGGTTGAAGCCTGGGTTTGTGAAGGTCGGTCCATGAACCCGACCTGTAGGAGCTGGCTTGCCTGCGATAGCAATCTCTCAGTTGATAAAGATGCAGCTGACCCACCGCTATCGCAGTCAAGCCAGCTCCCACATTAGATTCAGAGGTGTGCCAACCTCGCGGCCAGCGCCTTGGCCTGAATCGCGACATCCGTCACTGCGGTACTTTCCCACCACATCCCGCGCAACGGCGGGCCCATGGCAAACAGCCGCCGGCTGACATTCCCGTGGGCATCCAGCACCGCCCCCGACACATCCGCCGCAATCCCCAACGCCAACGGCCCGGGCTGAATCAGCCCGCGCTTGAGCAACTGCCGGGGCAACGGCCGGGCCACGCGCCGCCAGTCATATTCAATCCCGCTGGAGTTGATCAGCGCTGCCCCCGACACCTGCACCACATCCTGCTCTCCACGATGACGCAGGCGGATCGTCACCTCACCTTGCGAAGGTACCAGCCCCTTGTACGAAGCCGCCCGGATCCGCAGCCGCCCTTCCCCATGCAACCGCGCCACCAACTCGGCACTCAACGGCGGCGAACGGTGGTGGTGGCTTTCCCACCAGGGCCGCACATGCCGCACGAACTGACGTTTCTCGCCCTCGCTGGCCTGGCTCCACAACCGCCCGATGTTGGCACGCACGGTGTCCAGCGGCGCTTGCCAGTCAATCCCCTGCTCCAGCGCGAGCCGGCATTGGCACCGCACCTCCCGCAGCAATTGTCGGGGGCTGCGCAGGCTGTGGTCTTCTCCCAGGAAGTCGACCCAGGCCGGCGGCTGCCGACGGACATGGGGCAACAGGCCGTGGCGCGAAAAAATCTCGATGGGCCCGCGATGGCCGGCCTGTTCCAGGGACACCACGGCGTCCACCATGGTCAGCCCGGAACCGATGATCAGCACGATGGATTGCGGGTCCAGTTGGGTCATGGCCGGTACATCCCACGGGTCGACGGCAGCGGCATTCAAGCCGCTGGATTCGGTCTGTGGCGTGCGTGCCGCCGGGAACATGCCGGTGGCCAATACCGCACAGGCACCGCGCAGTTGCTGGCCGTCGCTCAAGGTCAGCCGCGTGGCGTGTTCATCCACCTCAAGGTCTGTCACCTCGGCGCGAATGTGCTCGACGGTCGACGCGGAAATCGCCTTGGCCTCGGCCAGCCGCTGCTGCGCGTACAGGCCAAAAATCCCGCGGGGCGGAAACAGTTCGCTGATGGGCACGTGCTGCTGGTCCGACTCGGGCCAGCCGCCGCCGGCGATGTAGGCGGTCAGCCACTGGGTCAGGTCATCGGCGTTGTCCGGGTCGACGCTCATGCGCGCGGCGTTGCCGTTCAAGGTGTGCCCAAGCTCTACCGCACTGTAGGCCTCGCCGCGCCCCAGTTCCTGGCGCGGCTCGATCACCAGGATCTGCCGCGTGCCCGGCAGGCGCAGCAACTGCACCGCCAGCATCGTCCCGCTCAGGCCGCCGCCGACAATCAGCACATCGGCGTTGCGAATGGCGCTCGTCGCCTGTCCGCGTTCGGTTTCACTCATGAAATTGCGCCCTTACTGTCTGCCTGAATGATTGTGGTAAAAATCGCCCCGTGCAGTATCCAGCACATCGACCCGGGACGCCTAGTTCAGCCCGACTGCGGGAAGCCCAGGCTCTGGCCGCTAATCAGCCATTGCTCCAGCACCGTCGCCAGGCCGCCTTGCCAGTGGGTGCTTTCCCCGCTCCACAATTCGGTCTTGCCCGAAGGCTGCCACCAGCGACAGAGCCGTTGTGAGGTGTCCACAGGGTCGATCCGTCGCACCATCGCCAACGTCTGGAACCCAGGGGCATACGCGTGGGTAGGCCGGATGCGCCACACTTGTTGCTGCAGGGCAGCGGGCTCGAGGTCATCCGCCAGGGTCAGGATCTGGCCACCGATCACCTGGGCGGCCAGGGCCAGCAGCAATAGGCCGGGTTCGAAGGCACCGCTGAGGGCCAGCCGCGACTGCTCGGTAAAGCCCTGCTGACGCAAGCCATCAGCCAGGCGCTCGACATCCCGCAACGCATCGATCCAGCGCCAGGCATACCACTGGCCGTCACGCTTGTGGCGCAGGGCGCTGTGCAACGGGGTCACCTGTGCCCAATGGCGCAACTGCGCCAACGCCTCGGGCAACACCGTAACCCGTTCGGCGGGCCATTCCACATCCAGCGCAAGTTCAAGTTCATGCACGCTCATAGGGTGATGCTCCTATTGGTGAAACAAGCATGCGGTGGTCCGCTGGCCGGATTTATGTGGGCGGCGGTGGGACGGCTCGACTCGCTCGCGAAAACGGTGCTTCAGGCAACATCAATGCTGAATGTCAGTCCGCATTCGCGAGCAAGCCCGCTCCCACATTTGTTTTATGTACACCCGACAAATCACGATAGCTGGCCCCCGGATGGTTGTCCGCCAACCGCGCGCCGTCCCCAAACAATTTCTCCCGCAGGGTGCCCTGGGCATATTCGGTCTTGCACACGCCGCGCTTCTGCAACTCCGGCACCAGCAACTCGACCGCGTCGATAAAGGTCTCGTGGGTCAGTGCATAGGCCAGGTTGAAGCCGTCCACATCGGTCTCTTCAACCCATTCCTGCAACAGATCGGCCACGGTTTCCGGGCCGCCGACGAACAACGGGCCGAAGCCGCCGATGCCGACCCAGTCTGCCAGTTCATTCGGGGTCCAGACCTTGTTCGGGTCGGCAGTGGAGAAGGCTTCCACCGCCGATTGAATGGCGTTGGTATGCACATGCTTGAGGGGTTCATCGGGCTTGAACTGGCTGAAGTCGATGCCGGTCCAGCCGGAGATCAGGGCCATCGCGCCTTCGTAGCTGACGTAGGATTTGTATTCGTCGAATTTGGCCTTGGCCTTGGCATCGGTCTCGCCAACGATCACCGTCTGCAGGTTGAAGATCAGGATTTTCTTCGGATCACGCCCCGCCTCGGCCGCACGGCGGCGGATATCGGCAACGGTTTTCTTCAGCAGCACTTTCGACGGTGCGGCAACGAACACGCATTCGGCCTGTTCGGCGGCGAACTGTTTGCCACGGCTCGACGCCCCGGCCTGGTACAGCACCGGCGTGCGTTGTGGCGACGGTTCGCACAGGTGAATGCCGGGCACCTGAAAGTGTTTGCCGACGTGGCGGATCTCGTGGATCTTGCTCGGATCGCTGAAGATCCGCCGTTCGCGGTCGCGCAACACCGCGCCCTCTTCCCAGCTGCCTTCCCAGAGCTTGTAGCAAACCTCCAGGTATTCCTCGGCGTAGTCGTAGCGCGCATCGTGTTCGGTCTGGGCTTTCTGGCCGAGGTTCTTCGCGCCGCTTTCCAGGTACGAGGTGACGATGTTCCAGCCGACGCGGCCCTTGGTCAGGTGGTCGAGGGTGGAAAGGCGCCGGGCGAACGGGTACGGGTGTTCGAAGGACAGTGAAGCGGTGAGGCCAAAACCCAGGTGTTCGGTGACCAGCGCCATGGGTGCGATCAGCGACAGCGGGTCGTTGACCGGCACCTGGGTCGCCTGGCGAATCGCTGCGTCACCGTTGCCGTTATAGACGTCGTAGATGCCCAGCACGTCGGCGATGAACAGGCCGTCGAACTTGCCGCGCTCGAGAATTTTTGCCAGGTCGGTCCAATATTCCAGGTCCTTGTACTGCCATGAGCGGTCACGCGGGTGGGCCCACAGGCCGGGCGACTGGTGGCCGACACAGTTCATGTCGAAGGCATTCAAACGGATTTCACGAGGCATTAAACGTTACTCCGGGGGGCGACACCGTTGAGGTGGTAGTTGCCGACAATCTGGTATTTCCAGCGCAGGGGATCATCAAGGGTCGGCGGCAGCGCAGTACGCTGGCCGGTGAGTTCGAATTCGGCGTCGCTGACAGCGATGAGGGCCTCGGCAGCCGCTATCTGGGCTTCTGTGAGGGCCACCGGGCCTGGGTGGGTTTCGGCACGCTCAAACAAAGCAGCCGCTACCTCCACGCGAATCTGCAAATCGCCAAAGCGGCTGATCACGTAGGGGTCATCACTTTTCTCGACAAAGCGCCGGGTGCTTTCCAGCAGTTGGCGCGCCTGATTCAGTGCGGTCATGGATGCAGCTCCTCAGTTCCAGGCATGGCGTGCGGGCTTGACGCCGTTGAGCACGAAGTTGCCGATCAGGTGGTATTTCCAGCGGGCCGGGTCGTGCAGGGTGTGGGTACGTGCGTTGCGCCAGAAGCGGTCGAGGTTGTGCTTGCCGGACACCGAGCGGGTGCCGGCCAGCTCGAAGAGTTTGCTGCTGGCGAGCAAGGCGGTTTCCGCCGACAGCACTTTGGCCTGGGCGACGACCAACGAGGCATTGGCCACGGTGTCTTCGTTGGGGTTGGCCAGGGCCTGGTCGACGGCAATGCCGGCCTTGGCGAGGATCGCTTCGGTGCCGTGGACCCGCCATTCCAGGTCGCCGATGGCGGCGATGGTGAACGGGTCTTGCCAGCCGTGATCCTGCTGGCTGTCGATCCAGGGCCGGGCCTGGCGTGCATGAATCTTGGCTTGTTCCAGGGCCCCGAGGGCGATGCCGGTGTCGACGGCCGCCTGGATGATCTGCGAAATCGGGCCGTTGGCGGTGGGTTGGTCGAAGGCCTGGTGCGCGGGGATCACCGCACTCAGCGGCACCTTCACACCGTCGAGGGTCACGCCGCCGCTGGCGGTGGTGCGCTGGCCGAAGCCGTCCCAGCTGTCGATCACTTGCAGGCCCGGCGCGTCCCGTTCGACAAAGGCGATGAACGCCTGGTCCTTTTCGTTGACGCCCACCGTCGGCACGATATGGGCGAACAGTGCGCCGGTGCAGTAGAACTTCTCGCCGTTGATGTACGCACTGTCGCCGTCGAAGCGCACTTGTGTGTCAAACGTGCCGGCGTTCTTGCTCTTGGCTTCGGAGAAGGCATTGCCGAACCGATAGCCCTGCAGGACCTTGGCGAAGTAGTGCTGCTTTTGCTCCTCGCTGGCGGTTTGCAGGAGGATGTCGACGACGCCCAGGTGGTTCTGCGGAATCTGCCCCAGGGACGGGTCGGCGGCGGAGATCAGCTTGATCACCTCGGCCACCGTCACATAGGACACTTCCGCGCCGCCGTAGGCCTTGGGAATGGTGATGCCCCACAGACCACTGGCGGAGAATTCGTCCAGCTCGGCCACCGGCAGGCGTCGCTCGCGGTCGCGCACGCCGGCGTCCACGGCAAAACGCTTGGCCAACTCGGTGGCAACCGCAATGGCCTCGGCGTCCGAACGGATGATGTGGGCAGGTTGTAGGGGTTGGGCTGACATGGGCCGACTCCAGGCTCCAGAGAGATACTGGAGTGATTGCAGGAGTCGTGCCCGAATGCAATGTGCAATGAAATCAGCGGGTTGCCGGTATATCAGGGAAGTCGTTGGCAGTTCAAAACAGCAAAGTGTCCAACCACTGTTGCGCTGCCAACAGTTGATCATCCGGGAGCAAGGCCCCGTGGTGGCTTTCAATACCGGCGACACTGACTTCGGTATTGAAAGCCAACTCACTACCACTCAGGCGTCGGCAGGACGGTCGTCCACGATATAAAAACTATGGTCAGAAAGGCGCTCGTCATGTCCATCTTGACGCACGCCATATTTTGCCTCCACCACCTCACGGCGGAAGACAATACCGTTCACAACATCTTTGTATTGGTGCTCCAGCGACTTTACCTCGATGTGACCAAACAGCAAGCCGTTCCCCCTGACCGTCCACCTGATTGTTTGCCCAATGGCCAGGCCCGGGTACGCGGGAATAATGATCGAGGCTTGCCCACCCTGCATCTCGGGATAATTCACATGGTTCCCGTGAGAGGGATTAATGCGTGGACGGGGAAGCAAGTCACTACTCTTGATGTGCTTTGAGTCTTGCGCTGTCATCAGTGTGCTCTCCATTTAGTGAAGCCAACTGCCCCTTCCGCCCGCGCTCCGATTGAGCCAGTTCTCTGAGCAGTAACTCCCACACTAGATTCAATCCAACGCTGATGTAAGCTGTGAAATCTGACAGTTGACAACACTCAAAGCCAAGAGTCTTAAATCACCACGTTGCGCACAAACCGCACTGCCACGTCGCCGTCATTGCGATAGGCGTGAAGGTAGCGGCTGGCGAACATCAGGAACTCACCCGTGGCGACGTTTTTTTCCTCATCCCCCAGCACCAGCGTCAGGGTGCCTTCGAACACAAACAACTGCACGCTCCAACCCTCGGGGTCCGGTTCAGGCATGTAGCGATCGCCGGGCTCCAGGCGCATCTCCCATAGTTCCACCTCGCGACGCGCGGTGGCCTTGGCCAGCAGCACGGCTTTGCTGCCGGGGATGTCACCGGCCCAGGCCAGTTCGTTGATACGGCTGTGATCAGCGGCATCCGGGGCCTGGATCAAGTCGCTGAAGGCCACGTCCAGGGCTTCGGCCACCCGGTCGAGGGTCGACAGGCTGACGTTTTTCTCCCCCGCCTCGATTGCCACCAGCATGCGCCGGCTGACGCCGGATTTTTCGGACAGCGCCGTCTGGCTCAACTCAGCCGCATGGCGCAGGCGCCGAACGTTCTGGCTGACGTGTTGCAGGACCGAGGCCCGTTGCGGATTTTCTTTGTGCACTATATTGCTCACAGGGTGGGGTTGCGCAGTATACTGCCCAGCTTGCGGCGCATTGTGCGGTCCGCGCCCTTCCTGTGCAAGACCGAGCCGCCATGACCACCTCCCCATTGTTTTCCCGTTTCAGCAAAGCCGAATGTGTATTGGTGGTGATCACCATGTTTTGGGGCGGCACCTTTTTGCTGGTGCAGCACGCCATGGCCGTCAGCGGCCCGATGTTTTTCGTCGGCCTGCGTTTTGCTGCGGCGGCGCTCATCGTCGGGGCGTTCTCATTCCGCAGCCTGCGGAACCTGACGCTGTTTGAATTGAAGGCTGGCTGCTTTATCGGTGTGGCGATCATGTTCGGCTACGGTTTGCAGACCATTGGCTTGCAGACGATCCTGAGCAGCCAGTCGGCATTTATTACTGCGCTGTATGTGCCATTCGTGCCGCTGCTGCAATGGCTGGTACTGGGACGGCGGCCGGGGTTGATGCCGAGCATCGGCATCATGCTCGCGTTTACCGGGCTGATGCTGCTGACCGGCCCGGCCGGGGCATCATTGAATTTCAGCCCCGGTGAAATCGCCACGTTGATCGGTGCGGTAGCAATTGCCGCCGAGATCATCCTGATCAGCGCCTTTGCCGGGCAGGTGGATGTACGCCGGGTAACGGTGGTGCAACTGGCCACGGCGTCGGTGCTGTCGTTCCTGATGGTGGTGCCGATGGGCGAGGCGCTGCCGGGGTTTTCCTGGTTGCTGCTGTTCAGCGCGGTGGGCCTGGGGCTGACCAGCGCGGTGATTCAGGTGGCGATGAACTGGGCGCAGAAAAGCGTCTCGCCGACTCGCGCCACGCTGATTTATGCCGGGGAGCCGGTGTGGGCCGGCGTAGTCGGGCGGATTGCCGGGGAGCGGTTCCCACCGATTGCCATGGTGGGCGCGGCGTTGATCGTGGCGGCGGTGATTGTCAGTGAGATGAAAACCCGCCGGCAGCGGCTCGCCGAGCCCCAGGCCGAACTGGAACATGAAAACCAGGGTTGAACGGCCTCAGAGGCGCAACTCACCGTCCAGGTTGATGGCCTGCAGGAACGCCTCGTCATGGGACACCACAATCAGCGCGCCCTGGTACTGATTGAGCATTTGCTCCAGGGCAATCCGGCTGGGCAAGTCCAGATGGTTGTCGGGTTCGTCCAGCAACAACAATTGCGGCGGATGCTGGGCGTAGAGCTGTGCGGCCAGGGCAATTTTCAGACGCTCGCCGCCGCTCAGTTGGCGCGTATCGAGGACCGCCCGGTCGGCATCGATGCCCATTTGCGCCAGCCGGGTACGCGCTTCGCTTTCCGCCAGTAGCGGATTACTTTCGTAAAGCCATTGCACCGCCGTGCGCTCGGGGTGCTCCAGCCCGGCGTGTTGGTCCAGCCAGCCGATATGGCAACTGCGCACCAACTCACCGGCAGCCACCGGCAACTGGCCGGCAATCACCCGCAACAGGGTCGACTTACCACTGCCATTGGCTCCCAGGATCGCCATGCGCATCGGGCCGGTCAGGGTGAGATTGATCGGCGCCGGGCTGCCAAACGGCAACACCACGTCGTTCAACTGCAACACCAGCTTGCCCTGGGGCACCACGCTTTCCGGCGACAGCATCATGCGCTGGATCTCCGGCGCACACCGCGCACGCGCCTCGGCGATCCGCTGCTGTTGCTGCTCACGCGCCAGCTGCTGGTTGAGGCGCAACTTGCCCTGGCTGTTTTCACTGCGCTCTTTCTGGGCGTTGGTGATCAGTTTGGTCTGGTTGCCATCCCGGGCCTGGCGGTCGCCCCGGGCATTGCGGCGCTGCTGACGCTCCATCTGGATAACCGCTTCACGCTGCTCACGTTTGGCGTGCGCGCGCTCCCCCTGCAACGCCGACTGGAACGCCTGCTGCTCCTGCTCCCGTGTCGCCGCGTAGTGGCTGTAATTACCGCCGTACACCGCCAAGCCCTTGGGCGACAGTTCGACAATCTCGTCCATGTGCTCCAGCAGCCCGCGATCATGGCTGATCAGCACCAGGCCGCCGGACCAGCGATCAATCTGCTGGGCAAGCTTGTGCTGCTGATCGATGTCCAGGTGGTTGCTGGGCTCATCGAGGATCAACCAGTCTGCCCTCGACAACCAGGCGCCCAGCAAAGCGACGCGCTGGCGTTCGCCGCCACTGAGGGCCGCGGTTGGCGAGTCGGCAGTCAAGTGCCCCAGGCCGATTTGCTCCAGGGCCGCCGCCAGTCGAGGCGCGCAATCCCATTGATCAACGGCCAGTGCATGGTCGTGTTCGTCCACGCTGCCCTCGGCGATGCGCGCCAACGCCGCCAGCACTTGGTCGACACCTGCCAGCGCCGCCACGCTGGGATAGCGCTCGGGCTCCAATAGTTGCGTCACCGCGTACACACTGCCCTCGCGGCGCACATGCCCGCGGGTGGGCTGCAGGGTGCCCGCGAGCATTGCGCCCAACAAGGACTTGCCCGTCCCGTTGGCCCCCACGAGGCCGGTCGCACGGGCGCTGAAGGCATGGTTCAGGTTGTCGAACAGGCTGCGTCCATCCGGCAGGCTGCAGGCGACATGGTCAAGGTGGAGCAATCGCTGGGTCATCACACGTCCTTATGCAACAGGCTGAAAAAAACCTTTGAACAGCATACCTGTCCTGGATACGGGCACTGAAACAATGCCAAACAGCCTTTTTCAGCCTACCTTGTAGGATCCTGCCACATCTTGCCGTTTGGTGATCAAGATTCCGGCACGTATGATGCATCCCAAACTCCCGCAGATTAGAAGCCTATGTCCCTGATAGTTCTACTGCTTCTGCCTTTTATCGGCAGCTGTCTGGCGGCCTTGCTGCCGCACAACGCACGCAACACAGAGTCCCTGCTGGCCGGCCTTGTGGCCCTGGTCGGGACGGTTCAAGTCGCCCTGCTCTACCCCCAGATCGCCCATGGTGGCGTGATACGTGAAGAATTCATGTGGTTGCCCAGCCTCGGGCTGAACTTCGTATTGCGCATGGACGGTTTTGCCTGGTTGTTCTCGATGCTGGTGCTGGGCATCGGGACCCTGGTGTCGCTGTACGCCCGGTATTACATGTCGCCGGAAGACCCGGTGCCGCGCTTCTTCGCGTTTTTCCTGGCCTTCATGGGTGCGATGCTTGGCCTGGTGATCTCCGGCAACCTGATCCAGATCGTGTTTTTCTGGGAGCTCACCAGCCTGTTCTCGTTCCTGCTGATCGGCTACTGGCACCACCGCGCCGATGCCCGGCGTGGCGCCTATATGGCGCTGATGGTCACCGGCGCGGGCGGTTTGTGCCTGCTGGCGGGGGTGATGCTGCTCGGGCATATCGTCGGCAGCTACGACCTGGACCAGGTCCTGGCTGCCGGTGATCAGATCCGTGCCCATTCGTTGTACCCGATCATGCTCGCCCTGGTGCTGATCGGCGCCCTGAGCAAAAGCGCGCAATTCCCCTTCCACTTCTGGCTGCCCCACGCCATGGCTGCACCGACGCCGGTGTCGGCCTACCTGCACTCGGCAACGATGGTGAAGGCCGGCGTGTTCCTGCTGGCCCGCCTGTGGCCGTCGCTGTCCGGCAGCGAAGAGTGGTTCTGGATTGTCGGCGGTGCCGGCGCCATTACCCTGCTGCTCGGCGCTTATTGCGCCATGTTCCAGAACGACCTCAAGGGCCTGCTGGCCTACTCCACCATCAGCCACCTCGGGCTGATCACCTTGCTGCTGGGCCTCAACAGCCCGCTGGCCGCTGTCGCCGCCGTATTCCATATCCTTAACCACGCCACTTTCAAGGCATCGCTGTTCATGGCGGCGGGGATCATCGACCACGAAAGCGGCACCCGTGACATCCGCAAGCTCAGCGGCCTGTTCAAGCTGATTCCGTTTACCGCCACCCTGGCGATGGTCGCCAGTGCGTCCATGGCCGGCGTGCCGCTGCTCAACGGTTTCCTGTCCAAGGAAATGTTCTTCGCCGAGACCGTATTTATCTCCGCCACCGCCTGGGTGGAAATCGCCCTGCCGGTCATCGCCACCATCGCCGGTACCTTCAGCGTGGCCTATGCCCTGCGCTTTACCGTGGATGTGTTCTTCGGCCCCAAGGCCACCAACCTGCCCCACACCCCGCACGAGCCGCCACGCTGGATGCGTGCGCCGGTGGAGTTGCTGGTGTTTACCTGCCTGCTGGTGGGGATTTTCCCGGCCCAGGTGGTCGGTTCGATCCTCGCCGCTGCCGCCTTGCCGGTGGTCGGCGGCGAGCTGCCGGAGTACAGCCTCGCCATCTGGCACGGCTGGAACGCGCCGATGATCATGAGCCTGGTGGCCATGTCCGGCGGCGTGGTGCTCTATCTGCTGCTGCGCAAGCAACTCAAGTTGGGCCGCTTCAAATACCCGCCGATCATCAGCTACTTCAACGGCAAGCGCGGCTTCGAGCGCTGCCTGGTGGTGATGATGCGCGGGGTGCGCAAGATCGAAAAACGCATCAGCACCAAACGCCTGCAAACCCAGCTGTTCCTGCTGGTGCTGGCGGCGGTGATCGCCGGGTTGATCCCGATGCTCTACAGCGGCATCAGTTGGGGCGACCGGCCGAAGATCCCGGGCTCCATCGTGTTCGTCACCCTGTGGCTGCTGGCAATCGCCTGCGCCCTGGGCGCCGCCTGGCAAGCCAAGTACCACCGGCTGGCAGCCCTGACCATGGTCAGCGTGTGCGGGATGGTGACCTGCGTGACCTTCGTCTGGTTCTCGGCGCCAGACCTGGCGCTGACGCAACTGGTGGTGGAAGTGGTCACCACCGTGCTGATCCTGCTGGGCCTGCGCTGGCTGCCACGGCGGATCGAAGAAGTTTCCCCACTGCCCAGCTCGCTGCGCAAGGCACGCATCCGCCGCCTGCGGGACTTCCTGCTGTCCACCGTGGTCGGTGGCGGCATGGCGCTGCTCTCCTACGCGATGCTGACCCGCCAGACCCCCAACGACATCTCCTCCTTCTACCTCAGCCGTGCCCTGCCAGAAGGCGGTGGCAGCAATGTGGTGAACGTGATGCTGGTGGACTTCCGGGGCTTCGACACCCTGGGAGAAATCACCGTGCTCGGCGCCGTGGCGCTGACCGTCTACGCCCTGCTGCGCCGCTTCCGTCCGTCGAAGGAAAGCATGGAACTGCCCGCGCAACAGCGCCAACTGGCACCCGACGTGGCCACCGACCTGATCAACCCGCGCCAGGCCAGCGACACCGCCCTGGGCTTCATGATGGTGCCGGCGGTGCTGGTGCGCCTGCTGCTGCCGATTGCGCTGGTTGTCTCGTTCTACCTGTTCATGCGTGGGCACAACCAACCGGGCGGCGGGTTTGTCGCCGGCCTGGTGATGTCCGTCGCGTTCATCCTGCAATACATGGTCGCCGGTACCCAGTGGGTCGAGGCGCAGATGAGCCTGCGGCCGATGCGCTGGATGGGCTTTGGCTTGTTGTCGGCAACCCTGACCGGGCTGGGCGCACTGCTCGCCGGTTACCCGTTCCTCACCACGCACACCTGGCACTTTAGCCTGCCGGTGCTGGGGGACATCCACGTCGCCAGCGCGCTGTTCTTCGACGTCGGTGTGTACGCCATGGTGGTCGGCTCGACCTTGCTGATGCTCACCGCCCTCGGCCACCAATCGGTGCGCGCCCATAAACCCAGTAACCAGGCGAAAGCCGTTGCCAGCCCAGGAGGAGCCGCCTGATGGAAGAAGTCATCGCAATTGCCATTGGGGTCCTGGCGGCCTCCGGCGTCTGGCTGATCCTGCGGCCACGGACGTTCCAGGTGGTGATGGGCCTGTGCCTGCTCTCCTACGGGGTCAACCTGTTCATCTTCAGCATGGGCAGCCTGTTCATCGGCAAGGAGCCGATCATCAAGGATGGCGTGCCGCAAGACTTGCTCAACTACACCGATCCGCTGCCCCAGGCCCTGGTGCTGACGGCAATCGTGATCAGCTTCGCCATGACCGCACTGTTCCTGGTGGTGCTGCTGGCATCCCGGGGCCTGACCGGCACTGACCATGTGGACGGCCGGGAGCCCAAGGAATGACCTGGATGAATCAACTGATCATCGCGCCGATCCTGCTGCCGTTGCTGACCGCCGCGCTGATGCTGATGCTCGGCGAGAAGCACCGCCCGCTCAAGGCGCGGATCAACCTGTTCTCCAGCATGGTGGGCCTGGGCATCGCCGTGCTGTTGCTGTACTGGACCCAGAAAGGCGGCCCCGGCTCCATCGGTGTGTACCTGCCGGGCAACTGGCAGGTGCCGTTCGGCATCGTGCTGGTGGTGGACCAACTCTCGGCGATGATGCTGGTGCTCACCGGGATCATTGGCGTCAGCGCCCTGCTGTTCGCCATGGCCCGTTGGGATCGGGCCGGCACCAGTTTCCATGCGCTGTTCCAGATTCAGCTGATGGGCCTGTATGGCGCCTTTCTGACCGCCGACCTGTTCAACCTGTTCGTGTTTTTCGAAGTGCTGCTGGCGGCGTCCTACGGCCTGATGCTCCACGGTTCCGGCCGGGCGCGGGTGTCGGCGGGGCTGCATTACATCTCGATCAACCTGCTGGCCTCGACCTTGTTCCTGATTGGCGCGGCGCTGATCTATGGCGTCACCGGTACCTTGAACTTTGCCGACCTGGCACTGAAAATCCCCCTGGTGCCGGAAGCCGATCGCGGCCTGCTGCATGCCGGTGCGGGCATCCTCGCCGTCGCCTTCCTGGCCAAGGCCGGGATCTGGCCGCTGAACTTCTGGCTGGCGCCTGCCTACTCCTCGGCCAGTGCGCCAGTGGCGGCGATGTTTGCGATCATGACCAAGGTCGGCGTGTACACCGTGCTGCGTCTGTGGAACCTGCTGTTCTCCGGCCAGGCGGGTGCCTCGGCACTGTTTGGCGGCGACTGGCTGATCTACGGCGGCATGGCAACCATCGTCTGCGCGGCGCTGGCGATGATCGCGGCGCAACGCCTGGAACGCATGGCCAGCCTGAGCATTCTGGTGTCCGCCGGGATCCTGCTGTCGGCGGTGGGGTTTGCCCAGCCAAGCCTGACCGCCGGGGCGCTGTTTTATCTGGTCAGCTCCACCCTGGCACTGAGTGCGCTGTTCCTGCTGGCCGAATTGATCGAGCGTTCGCGCTCGGCCAACGACATGCCCCTGGACGACGAAATCGAAGCCCTGCCCAAGGCCATGGAATCCCTGCATCCACCGCCCGGCACCAACCTCGACGATGAACAGAAAGCCGTGGTCGGCCAGGTGATTCCCTGGACGGTGGCGTTCCTCGGCCTGAGTTTTATCGCCTGCGCCCTGCTGATCATCGGCATGCCGCCGCTGTCCGGGTTTATCGGCAAGCTCAGCCTGCTCAGCGCCTTGATCAACCCGATGGGCCTGGGCAATGCCATCGACGAATCGGTGCGTCCGGCCGCCTGGGGCCTGGTGGCACTGCTGATCTTCTCCGGCCTGGCTTCGCTGATCGCCTTCGCCCGCCTCGGCATCCAGCGCTTCTGGACCCCGGAAGAACGTCCATCGCCGCTGCTGCGCCGCTTCGAATGCGTGCCGATTTTCTTCCTGCTGGGCCTGAGCATCGCCCTGACGTTCAAGGCCGAGCCGCTGATGCGCTATACCCAGGCGGCCGCCGAGAGCCTGAACAACCCGGAACACTATGTGATGGCGGTCATGGCGACGCGTCCGGTGCCGAGCCCTGAAGCCAAGGCCGCCGCCCTGGAGGTGCAGCCATGAAGCGCCTGTTCCCTGCCCCGTGGCTGTCATTGGCATTGTGGTTGTTGTGGCTGGTGCTGAACCTGTCCGTCAGCCCCGGCAACCTGCTGCTGGGGGCAATCCTCGGCTTTGCCGCACCGCTGATGATGGCGCCGTTGCGCCCGCTGCCGATCCGCATCCGCCGCCCGGGGGTGATCATCCGTTTGTTCTTCCTGGTGGGACGTGACGTGATCATCTCCAACCTCGCCGTGGCCTGGGGCATCCTGACCTGCGGCTCGCGCCCACCGCGTTCGCGCTTTATCAAGATCCCCCTGGACCTGCGGGATGCCAACGGCCTGGCCGTGCTGGCGATGATCACCAGCGTGACGCCGGGCACCGTATGGTCGGAACTGGCCCTGGACCGCAGCGTCCTGCTGATCCACGTGTTCGACCTGGATGACGAAGCGCAGTTTATCGAGCACTTCAAACACGCCTACGAACGGCCCCTGATGGAGATCTTCGAATGAGCGCCCTGCTCTCCAATGCGATCCTGTTCAGCCTGTTCCTGTTCTCCCTGGCCATGGTGCTGACCCTGGTGCGCCTGTTCAAAGGCCCGTCGGCCCAGGACCGGGTCCTGGCGCTGGATTACCTGTACATCCTGGCCATGCTGATGATGCTGGTGCTGGGTATTCGGTATGCCAGTGACACGTATTTTGAAGCGGCGCTGTTGATTGCGCTGTTTGGCTTTGTGGGGTCGTTTGCCCTGGCGAAATTCCTGCTGCGTGGGGAGGTGATCGAATGATCAATGTCGATGTGTTGCCGCTGTGGGTTGAAGTGATCGTCGCGGTATTGTTGGTGCTGAGCAGCCTGTTTGCGCTGATTGGGGCGATTGGGTTGTTGCGGATGAAAGACTTCTTCCAGCGCATGCACCCGCCGGCGTTGGCCTCGACCTTGGGCGCCTGGTGTGTGGCGCTGGCCTCGATCATCTACTTTTCGGTGCTCAAGTCCGGGCCGGTGTTGCACGGCTGGTTGATCCCGATTCTGCTATCGATCACGGTGCCGGTGACCACGTTATTGCTGGCACGCACTGCGCTGTTCCGCAAGCGCATGGCTGGGGATGATGTGCCGGCTGAAGTCAGTAGCCGTCGCACTGACAGCGGCAGCTGATCCCGGCAGGCGCCGCAGTGGTGAAATTCGTTCTCCAATAGAATCCATAAAATAGAACCTCAATCGCTAATCCCGGTATCGGGATCACTTTATGAGGTTCTCCCCCATGGCATTCACTCCCCTTGTCCAGGCCCATCTCGACGCGTGGGTTGCCTGCGCCGCTGACTTCGGCCCATTTCTCACGGGCCAGGAAACCACCCTCACCCTCAATGAGCAGCGCAAGGCTTATGAGCAGGTGCTTTGTTCCCATCCGATTCCCGCCGGTGTCAGCTTTTGTGACGTCGATATGGGTGGCGTACCGGGCATGATGGTCGTGCCTGATGGGTTTGAGGGTGACCGGGTGCTGCTTTACATCCACGGCGGTGGTTATGTCGGCGGCAGCCCGCGGGGCTACCTGGGCCTTGCCGGCCACTTCGCAAAACTGCTGGGTGCAAAAGTCTACCTGCCCGACTACCGCCTGGCGCCCGAGCATCCGTTCCCCGTACCTATTGATGACACGTTGCAGGCTTATCGCTGGCTGCTCGACCAGGGCAATGACCCCAGGTCCATAGTGTTCTCGGGCGATTCGGCCGGCGGCGCAATGGTGGTGTCGGTGATGGTCAAGGCCCGCAACGCAGGCCTGCCACTGCCCGCCGGGGGCGCCGCCTTGTCGCCGTGGGCCAACCTGGAACACACCGGCGCCTCCATCGACAACCGTGACGGCCTCGACCCGCAAGCCTCCCGCCTGGGGCTGACGCTGCTTGCAAAAGCGTTTCTCAACGGCGCGCTGCCGAATGATCCCGATGCATCGCCGGTGTTCGCGGACGTCCGGGGATTGCCGCCCATTCTGGTGCAGATCGGCGAAAACGAAGTCATGCTCAGCGACGCCATGCGCCTGGCCACCCACCTGGGGGAAAACCGGGTACGCGTGTCGCTGGAGGTTTGGCCTGGGATGTTTCATGTCTGGCATTTGTTTGCGGCAATCTTGCCCGAAGGCATGCAGGCCGTGGCGAATGCGGCGTTGTTTCTGGACCAGGCAATACGTGGCAGCCGTAGCGCTTGAGGGGTTGCCCAGAGCGCGGGAAAGGTAGCGCTCCTGCCGATAACTATCTGTCACCTTGGGCCCCACCGCTCCACCTACCTTTATCGGACAACGTATCCCGATACAGGTAATGATCATGTATACCCATTCCGATGCACTGACCACGCTGTTTGATTTGCTCAACTCGCTGAATGCGCTGATTTCACATTTGACGAGCCAGCAACAGGCAGCCAAGCAGCGGGGTCTCGAGTTGTATCAACTCGGTGAATTCGAAGAGTGCGAAATCCACCTGACCATCTCCGCCTCGGCCGGCGATGCGCCGTCCCAATACGCCCTGGGCGAAGCCATCCGGCGCCGGGTCGGCAGTGTCGACCCCGATGCCCAGGCGTGGTACCGCCTGGCCGCCGCCCAGGATCATGTGTACGCCCTGATGCGCCTGGGTGGCGAAACCAACCTGGCCAAGGCGAAGACCCTCGCCCAGGCAGGTGCCGATGCTGGCGACGGCGCAGCGATGCTGCAGCTGTATGAACTGACCAAAGATCGCTCGTGGCTGAGAAAGGCAGGTGATGCCGGCTGCGCCGAGGCCTATTACATTGCGGCGCTGTTGTACGACAAAAACCCGGAGGCCAGTGACAACCGCGACTCCATGCTCAGGTATGCGGCCTTCAAGGGCTTCCCGCCAGCGATGAAGTGGCTGGCCAACATGCAGACCTACTACCGCAACCTCTCGTACCAGCGCATACACCTGGAAAAACGGCTGGCGCTGAATGACCTTGATGGCGTCATGACCTATGCCGGTGCGCTCGGCGGGTTCGATATCGATGAAAGTGGCACCAACCGCTATCACTACCCCGAGAACAAAATCCACGCCTATGGGCTCTACTGGCTGGTCATGGACAGTACCCGGCAAAACCCACGGCACGCCGATGCCGCAGGCTACCTGCAACAACTGGCCAGCGCGCTGACTGCCGAAGAAATGGAAACAGCCAAGGCGTATGGCCGCCAGTGGAAAACCGAGCACCCGGCGCTGTCGGAGTTCAGGTTGACCTACAGCGACCTGAAATGACCAGCGTCTGATGAAGGATTCGAGAGCACATCCGGCAGTTAAAGATTAATTAATCCAAAAACAGCTTGGCTAAGTATTTCCAGGCTGGTACGGTTTAGTGGATTATTTAATCCACTAAACCTCAGGCCTCCCCCATGACAGCTCACACCCCTCGCTTCAACCACAAAGTCGCCCTGGTCACCGGCGGTTCCCGCGGTATCGGCGAAGCGATTGTCCGCCGGCTTGCAGCTGAAGGTGCAGCGGTCGCGTTTACCTATTCCTCCTCTGCCGACAAGGCGCAAGCGCTGGTTGGCCTGATCGAAAGCAAGGGCGGAAAAGCCTTGGCGATTCAGGCCGACAGCGCCGATGTGGCGGCAATAGAACGGGCGGTCGCGGCCACTGTCGAGCATTTCGGCGCCTTGAATATCCTGGTCAACAACGCCGGGATTCTGCTGATGGGTACCGTCGACACCTTCAGCCTGGAAGACTTCGACCGAATGTTTGCGGTCAATGTGCGGGCCACGTTTGCGGCGACCAAGGCCAGCTCGGCGGTGATGCACACGGGTGACCGAATAATCACCGTCGGCAGCGTGGTCGCCCAACGTTCGGGCTTCCCGGGCTCCAGCGTCTATAGCATGACGAAGTCGGCGATCGCCGGTATGATCCGCGGCCTGGCGATTGATTTCGCGCCGCGCGGCATCACCGTCAACAACGTGCAGCCGGGCCCGACCAGCACCGACATGAACCCGGCAGACGGGCCCCATGCGGACATGATCAAAAGCCTGATTCCCTTGGGCCGCGTAGGTACCGCCGACGATGTTGCCGGCATGGTTGCTTATCTCGCGTCCCAAGAAGCGGCATTTGTCACCGGCGCAAGCATGACCATTGATGGCGGCTACCTGGCCTGAGCCTTCACCTGCAATTTCCTCCGAGGTAACCATGGCAAGACCCAGAGCATTCGACCGCGACCAGGTGCTGCGCGAGGCCATCCGGGTTTTCTGCGACAAGGGTTTTGCCGCGGCCTCGACTGAAGAACTGATGCAGGCAATGGGACTGAGCCGCCAGAGCATGTACAACACCTTTGGCGACAAACGTCAGTTGTACCTGCTGGCGATGGCCGAGTATCAGCGCACCGGCGTCGACGACTTGATCGAGCGCCTGAACCAGGGCCCGACCCCGCTGCAGGCACTGCACGACACCCTGCAATCCTTCGCCACCCGCGCCCTGCGGGAAGGAACGGCGGGTTGCATGGGCGTCAATGCCATCTGCGAGTTCGGCCTGGAAGATGATGAGATCAATCAACTCACCGCCCACAGCGCCGAACGCTTGCGCAATGCATTCGAACAGACGCTGGAGCGTGCGCAGGAACAAGGCGAATTGACCGTCGGCACCGATCGCTCGGGCGCGTGTGATTTTCTGATGGCCACCCTCAGCGGCATGAAAGTCGCCAGCAAGGGCGGCGCCACCACTGAGCAGCTGGAGCGCATTGCGGGTTTTGCACTGCGGGCGCTCAGCGCAAACGCGTGATCAGCCCACTACAGGATCGGCGCGCCAAATCGACCCAATCGTGGCATCCAGTGGTCCAGGATCTGCGCTGACGCCAGGATATGGTGCGCATGCCCGATCAACAGCCGACGCGGCACGAACCCGATATAACGGGAGTCATCGCTGTTATCGCGATTGTCGCCCAGCATGAAGTAACTGTCGGCAGGCACCACCACCGGGCCGAAATTGCGCAGCGCCCGTACTGTCGGCATGAACTGCACCGTGCGCTGGCTGCTGTTCGCACGCTCCGTCACCTTGATACCCGGAACTGTTTGGCCAGGCGCGATAGGCTCGCTGATGTCCTGCCCATTACTGTAGGTGGCCGGCGTACCGTTGACCCACAACACCTCGTCGCGCATTTCCAGGGTATCGCCGGGGATACCGACAATGCGTTTGATCAAGCGCGTGCCGTCCTTGGGCGAAGAGAACGTGACGACATCTCCGCGCTGGGGGTTATCCAGTCTCGCCAGGGAAATATCGGTGAGGGGCAATTTGAGGTCGTACGCAACGCGATTGACCAGCACCACATCGCCCTCAAGCAACGTCGGGCGCATGGAACCGGACGGGATGGGATTCCAGTCAGCCAGGGAGGTGCGGAAAACCCCGAAGCACAGCCAGAAAATGATCGCGTAACGGTAGCGGATTAACCAACGGCGCATAGATCCTCGCAATACGAAAAGGCACACCGGCCTGCGCCGGGTACCCACGGTGATTTTTGGCAATGCTCGCTTATTGCATCGGAAGATTAAATTAACATTAGCGTTGCCGACCCATGACAGTCGATATTTTCAAGCACACAGAAAAGGAGTTTCACGCCCCATGGATAGCAAATGTTCGGTCTTTATCGCAGCCAGCGTCGACGGCTTTATTGCCAGGCCAGATGGTGATATCGAGTGGCTCCATCGCCCTGAGTACGAAGGGGCCGAATTGAACGGCGTGACCTATGAACACTTCATCGCCACCGTGGATGCGCTGGTGATGGGCCGCAAGACCCTGGAAAAAGTGTTGTCCTTTCCGGAGTGGCCCTATGAGGGCACGCCGGTCATAGCACTCTCTCACCAATCGGTTGAGCTACCTGCAGCTTTGAAGGGCAAGGTTGAGGTGGTGAGCCAGGATGTCACCAGCCTCGTGGCAGCGTTGGCCAAGCGCGGGATGAAACACCTGTATATCGACGGAAGCCAGACGATTCAGGCGTTTCTTGAGGCGGGTTTGATCGACGAGATGATCATCACGCGTATTCCGGTTGTGCTGGGCCAGGGGATCCCCTTGTTCAGCCAGTTGGGTGGCGAGCATGAGCTTCGGCATATCGGCACGTATGCGTCGGATAACGGGTTTGTTCAAAGCCGGTATGAGGTGAGTGGCAAGCGCTGATGGTCGCGGGTTAACACCCGGAAATTTCCGACAGCTTTTTAGGGTTGTCGCTCAGAAGATGGCTCCCTACTCTTCGGTGGTCGCTGCAAATTCAGCGACCGGGTTTCGCAGCCCGGGTAAACTCTAGACGCACAGCGTCCACCACAAGATAGCGGGCGCTTTTTTATGCCTGATGTTATGGCGGCTGTGCGCGGGATACCTTCGGGTATGCCGGGTGCCTAGAGTCCCGGTCTGCGAACCTGCGTACAGCTGCCACCCGATTGTCGTTTCGCAGCGATGGGTGGCGGCTCCATTACTCTAGGAGCGTCGTCATGATCAAAGACAGTCCAAACCCGCCACTCGATTCACCCTCGCTTCACGCGGCTGCTCATCGGGCGATTAATAATTACCTAATACACCCACAAAACCAGAGCTGTCTGCCAAGGCACATGGTCTCTTTGCGCTGCATAAATAACTATATGTCCAGACCTCTTCGATCCGGACTCCGAAGAACTTGCATCAGTCCCAACATCGGCAACCCCCTTGGAGTTTGAACTTGACGCCCCACCCACGCAATATGGATCTAAGGATATGCCAAAGTTCGGAGGAGACTCAACTATTGGCAAACCATGCCCCCAACAATAAAAAACTCAAGTAACGAAACGGCACAACGCTAAGACGATCGGAGCTTATCGGCACCTTATTAAATAGATACACCTTTATACCCGGCACACTAACCTCAAAAAAAAACGAGCGCAATAGCGCGTGCGCTAATCGCCGGACGCTTCTATAATAGTTCAAAAGCCTTATCGACGTCTACGCTGCCTCACCAACTTGGCTTTCGCAACAATTGAAACAAACGCAACAGCAGACTCGACAGACTGGGAGGAATCAATGTACTCATTCAACATTCGACCAAAAACCTGATCATCAAAATTTGAAAAAATAACTTCATCGGTAAGGACATCAAGTTTATCGCGAGGGCTGTAAGAGGTATCCTTCTGAACTGTTGAGACACTGTCCAAAGCGATATCAGTTGATATATCAGGCGTTTCAAACGTCAGCTCTGTTTGAGGCATTGATGAAGAATCAGTTTTTTGCGTTTGACTATTTTCGCTACCTCGTGGCACGCGACGAATTTCCGGCAATTGCGCTTTAGTTATTTCCGATTTCAACTCGGCTCTGCGTTTAGCAAGAATGGTTTGCCCAAATGGTAATCGGCACCATTGCCAAATCGCATCACCTACTTGATATTCAATGCCTTCGACAGCAAGAATACCCAACCCAGCGATAGCAAGCCCACCTTCACTAATGCCAATAGAAGCCGCTTGGCTGCTTGGAGGGTTCCACCTTCCAAGATCAGGATACACAAAACTACTCTCTTGGCGACCTTGTGATATAGACGCTAAACGTTTGGCCTCTTTCGTAATATATTCAGCATCTTGTACTGGCCACATAGGAGACTCTAATGCAATTGCCCCTAATAACGCGCCCGCCATAGTCGCTATCGTATCAGTATCACTCTCCAACTCATTCGCAGAAGCAATCAGTGCCTCCTCAATAGGACCTTTTCGATAAACATATGCTAGCACAGACGCAGCCAAAGCAGTTTTAAAACCAGACCCACGATACTTAACAGTCAGGCAACCCAACTTTTCAAGGATTCGGTGATATCCATTTAAACCTTCAATTAAAATTAATTCCGATATAAGCTCGACATCACGAAGAGCTTCTTCCTTTACCCGTATCAGGGCTTCCTCCAATGTGCCGCCGGTGTTACTCTCCCACGCAGAGCGCCAAAAAGCAGCTAACTGAGAGTCACGCCCAATCAAGGCAGGCAAATCGGTAAACTTATCAATATATCTTTGCCAAACTCCGGGTCCTGGAATTTCACCATTTTTTAGAACATCATTTAGAGTTAAAGCGTGAAATACAGCACCACAAAATCCATGAGGATGCCCATGAGTTACTAGAGAGTCTCGGAGTACGTTAAGCAGAAGGTCGTCCAGACTCCCTTTAGACGCCCACACATGAGGCTGAACACGCATCGCGGCTCCGTTCCCGCCACCAGTTATATATTTTTGAGTGCCTCGTTCGTAAAAATTTGAGAACCAGTTAACCCCTCTACGCGAGAGATTCACAGCTGCAGCCTTCGTTCCCAGCCCGCCACCAAGTGCATAGGTTGGCCAGACCGTAACTTCAATTTTTGCGAAAGTCTCGACATCAAACGATCCATTCCCTCTGATCGACCGAGATACGGCGAGACGTAGCTGTGTGTCGTCGGAATATGTTCCAGCAGGAAGAGCAACTTTTGGGCCATTACGCCCACCTATCATACGCTGCCATTTGACCGGCTCAGTTACCCTTGTCTTACCGACACGATGCTTAACACCTGCTTCCCCCCGTGCAAGCTCAGTCATCCAGCCAAGAGCATCCCCCGCTGCGGCCCAAAGGGCAGAATTCACGACAGCCCTTTCCCTCCGCTCCATTGAAACCGTCCCGAGGTGGCTTACAGATTGCTCAGTATTCAATTTGGCCGTCCTTCAAACTTCTGGGGTGATATCAAAACGTCTACACCACGGAGGCCGAACTCTCGCAGCCATCCCTTGGCGATATCATGACAATTTTCGTCTTGGACGTATATGCGACGGAGATACTCCGTAGAAATCTGCCCAAGATACAGCACTTCCGCCTGCTCACATGTGGGCAAAGGCAGTGGTCGCTGAAGGCGGTAAACCTTCCAATTCGGACTCTTTCGCAGGATGCAAGGCTCGAAAAGATCAATGAACCCCAACAAACCAGGCTTTCGTATACAAAGATCGTACGAGTTATTTGTGGTCGTAAATACGACCTCATCATGAGTTATTACAATAGGATCAAACGCTAAAATACCCCACCATATATCGGCATCTATGTGCCACTTCTGCGAGACAAGAAAATATCGTCGATTTATCTCAGAAATTGACAAATTTACAAAGTCTAACCAGTTCTGACTCTTATCAAAAAACTCTTGCGCTTCCGGCCTATCCGCAGCGTTCACATGTAAAATATGTTGCAGGTAGGCAGCTTGAGGAAGACGATGACGAGACAAGAGTGCTCCAGTAGCAAGAGTTCCAACAATTCCTCTGTTAGTCGTAAAATGCAAAACCTCGGTAATACTGCGCCTTTCAACTTCAGCAGCAATGGTCATACAGCCTCCTGACCAAATGTGCCTGGAGAAAAAAATCTAACCAACTGAGACCCCTCCCCCGGCTTATAACCTATAATTACTGCTTTTCGGGCCCGAGCTACCGCCACAGCTAATAGACGCCGCAACACAAGCACCTGATCATCAAACTCCTCTTCAGCAAAATGCGTGTTTTCCTCGTTAAATCCTATTATAAAAACATAGTCAAACTCTAGGCCTTTTGCAGAATGAAATGTCGAAAGAGCTACGTTCTCAGGACCTTCAGGCCACTCCCTTTCACGGGTAATGTCTACATAATCAATATTATGACGTGCCAATGTAGATTTGATTTGATCGAACCATTTCCCTGCCTGAGGTTTAAGAAACGCTACTGACTCATCCTCCAAATTCACATATTCTTTGATGTAGTTAGCCGCCCATTCTGCCTGATCCGAGTACTTACCAAGAAGAACCTGCGGCAGATCACCATGATCTGAAGCAGCGTTTAGGTTTGGAAGAGCACCATCACCGTCAACGCCTACACCATTCAAAATTCCAGCAGCAAATGCAGCTATCTCAACGGTATTTCTATGATTAGTATAAAGAGGATGTATCCTCTCTGGCCGGACGTCAAACCCTGCTTCAGCCCAAGTAAACCCTCGAGCATAAATTCTCTGTACCGTATCAATAACAAACGTAACAGTATGATCAGGCGCAAGATGATGTTTGATAGCTCGCAGTTGATTTGCGGAGAAATCCTGACTCTCATCTACAACTACGATATCATAACCTATCGACTCAATATCTCGGGCCATAGAAACCGACAATTCATTCCAATCTTTAGAGCCTTGCGCAGACAACCAATTAAGATACGGATAAACTACCTCATCTAGAATTCTACGCCGGAGGTTTCTATCAACACGAGGCAACACCCCGCGCCCTGTACGCTCGAATGTTATATAGTTTTCGAGACTCTCGGGCTCGAATCTCCCTAGCAGATAGTCGACTTCCTTCAATATATATTCTGGAGTTAAAACATCCAAGCCAACCGCGAACGCGCTTAAAATCTCTCTCGCACTCTTTTGTTGAATCACTTGCACATTTAAACTTGAGATAGCCCAACGGCTAAAGGTATCAATTTCGAGGCTTATATTTAAGCCTTTTTCAACTTGATGCTCTGCCAATGAGCTAATATATCCCGCAAGAGTACGATTAAATGTGAGCACGAGAATCTTAACAGGCTCAGGTATCTCTTTCCGCTCATGACGCTCAGCAAACATATAACAAAGCGACCTAAGCCTTAACAAGGCTGTAGACGTTTTCCCACTACCCGCAGCACCACAAATCACCTCAACGCCGAACCTGTTTTGACTGATCAACGGAAGCTGTTCGGGAGTAGCCTTAACCAGAGGAAGCGTCTTCATTTTTTGTAAAGTCCATTTAAAGTTGAGCACGTATACCGCCAGCATCCCCATAAACTGAGCAGGAGATGCCAATTAGCCACTACTTTTAGCTACTTTCGGTGCCGCTAGTCAACCTGCTTCGCTCCATGAACGAAATATATCGCGCTTTCAAGCGAATAATCTCAATGTGGTGCACATCATAAACCACCCAATCCTCCTCATTAGGTGGCGTCATGACACAGTCCAAAATTGCCGGATGCAACATTTCAGATTTGACAAAAAACGCCCCGAACCAGTCGGGGCGTTTTTCATTCAGCAATCACCAATCAAGCCTGATCAGCCAACCGCCACGTCGTCCCGCCCTTCCCGTCTTCCAACACCACACCCATCGCGGTCAGTTGGTCACGGATACGGTCAGACTCCGCCCAGTCCTTGTTGGCCCGGGCAGTCAAACGTGCCTGGATCAGCGCATCAACTTCAGCGGCATCCACACGCCCTTCAGCGCCCGCCTGCAGGAAGTCATCGGCTTCCATCTGCAATACGCCCAGCACGCTCGCCAGCTCTTTCAAACGTGCGGCAAGCCCTGCCGCTGCGTCGAGATCGCTCTCGCGCAGGCGGTTGATCTCGCGCACCATTTCAAACAGCACCGCGCAGGCTTCAGGCGTACCGAAGTCGTCGTTCATCACTTCGGTGAACCGCGCGACAAACGCTTCGCCGCCCGCAGGCGCCACGGAGGGCAGGCCTTTCAACGCGTGGTAGAAACGCTCCAGGGCGCCCTTGGCGTCCTTGAGGTTGTCTTCCGAATAGTTGATCGCGCTGCGGTAATGGCTCGACACCAACAGGTAGCGCACCACTTCCGGGTGGTACTTTTCCAGCACGTCGCGAATGGTGAAGAAGTTGTTCAAGGACTTGGACATCTTCTCGCCATTGATGCGAATCATGCCGCAGTGCATCCACGCGTTGGCGTAGGTCTTGCCGGTGGCCGCTTCGCTCTGGGCGATTTCGTTTTCGTGGTGCGGGAACTCAAGGTCGCTGCCGCCGCCATGAATGTCGAAGGTCTCCCCCAGGCAGCAGGTGGACATCACCGAGCATTCGATGTGCCAGCCCGGGCGCCCGGCGCCCCATGGCGACTCCCAGCTCGGCTCGCCGGGCTTGGTGCCTTTCCACAGCACGAAGTCCAGCGGGTCTTGCTTGGCTTCGTCGACTTCGATCCGCGCACCGATGCGCAGGTCTTCGATTTTCTTGCGCGACAGCTTGCCGTAGCCCATGAACTTGGCGACGCGGTAGTACACGTCGCCATTGCCCGGGGCGTAGGCGTAACCCTTGTCGATCAGGGTCTGGATCATCGCGTGCATGCCCGGGATATGGTCCGTGGCGCGCGGTTCCATGTCCGGCTTGAGGATGTTGAGGCGTGCCTCGTCCTCGTGCATCGCAGCAATCATGCGCTCGGTCAGCGCGTCGAACGACTCGCCGTTTTCGTTGGCGCGATTGATGATCTTGTCGTCGATGTCGGTGATGTTGCGCACATACGTCAGGTCATAACCGCTGAAACGCAACCAGCGGGTCACCAGGTCGAAGGCAACCATGCTGCGGCCGTGGCCGATGTGGCAGTAGTCGTACACGGTCATGCCGCACACGTACATGCGCACCTTGTTGCCATCCAGCGGCTTGAAGACTTCTTTGGTCTTGCTGAGTGTGTTGTAGATCGTTAGCACGACAGTTCCTTAAAACAGAATCACTGGCCCCACGAATCACGCAAGGTCACGGTACGGTTGAATACCGGAGCACCGGGTTTCGAGTCCTTGATATCCGCGCAGAAGTAACCTTCGCGCTCGAACTGGAAACGGTCTTCCGGCTGTGCGTCGCCAAGCGATGGCTCGGCACGACAACCCGTGAGAACTTGCAGCGAGTCAGGGTTGATGTTGTCCAGGAAACTGGCGCTGTCTTCGGCCTTCTCGGGATTCGGCGAGCGGAACAGGCGATCGTACAGGCGCACTTCGCACTCGACGCTGGCCGCCGCCGGCACCCAGTGCACCACACCTTTGACCTTGCGGCCTTCCGGGTTCTTGCCCAGGGTGTCCGGGTCGTAGGAGCAACGCAGTTCGACGATGTTGCCATCGGCGTCCTTGATCGCTTCGTCGGCACGGATCACGTAGCTGCCACGCAGGCGCACTTCGCCGTTCGGCTCAAGGCGCTTGTAGCCTTTTGGCGGCTCTTCCATGAAGTCATCGCGGTCGATGTAGATTTCACGGGCGAACGGCAGCTTGCGCACGCCGAGTTCTTCTTTCTGCGGATGACGTGGCAGTTCGAGGTTTTCGACCTGGCCTTCCGGGTAGTTGGTGATCACCACCTTCAACGGACGCAGCACGCACATGGCGCGCGGGGCGTTCGCGTCGAGGTCCTGACGGATGCTGAATTCGAGCATGCCGTAATCGACCACGCCGTCGGAGCGGTTGGTGCCGACCATTTCGCAGAAATTGCGGATCGATGCCGGGGTGTAGCCACGGCGGCGGAAGCCCGACAGCGTCGACATGCGCGGGTCGTCCCAGCCAAACACGTGCTTTTCATCGACCAGTTGCTTGAGCTTGCGCTTGCTGGTGATGGTGTAGTTCAGGTTCAGGCGGCTGAACTCGTACTGACGCGGGTGCGCCGGTACCGGCAGGCTGTCGAGGAACCATTCGTACAGAGGACGGTGGCTTTCGAACTCCAGGGTGCAGATGGAGTGGGTGATGCCTTCGATGGCGTCCGACTGACCGTGGGTGAAGTCGTAGTTCGGGTAGATGCACCACTTGTCACCGGTCTGGTGGTGATGGGCGTGGCGGATGCGGTACATGATCGGGTCGCGCAGGTTCATGTTCGGCGAGGCCATGTCGATCTTGGCACGCAGTACACGGGCGCCGTCCGGGAACTCACCGGCGCGCATGCGGTTGAACCAGTCCAGGTTCTCTTCCACCGAACGGTCGCGGAACGGGCTGTTCTTGCCCGGCTCGGTCAGGGTGCCACGGTATTCCTTGGCTTGCTCCGGGGTCAGGTCGTCAACGTAGGCCTTGCCGGCCTTGATCAACTCGACGGCCCAGTCGAACAACTGGTCGAAATACTTGGAGGCATAGCGCACTTCACCGGACCATTCGAAGCCCAGCCACTTGATGTCGCTCTCGATGGCGTCGATGTATTCCTGGTCTTCCTTGGCCGGGTTGGTGTCGTCGAAACGCAGGTGCGTGACGCCACCGAACTCCTGGGCCAGGCCGAAGTTCACACAGATCGACTTGGCGTGGCCGATGTGCAGGTAACCGTTGGGCTCAGGCGGGAAGCGGGTGACGATCTGCGTGTGCTTGCCCGAATCCAGGTCCGCCTGGATGATCGGGCGCAGGAAATTGACCGGGACGGCAGGTCCGGCCTTGGAATTCGAGGTAGGGTCGACAGTGGGCTTGCTCATAGGATCCTTGAACAGACGAAGTACTTGGCCGGGTGAGGCCGACAAACAAAGGGCTTATCATAGCCGATGCTGTCAAGGCCCTGACAGAGCGTGGCCAAAAACTGCTGCATTTATTGCACGGGCGGTAAAAAACCACCTCGAAATTCCCGCAGGTCACGCTAAACTGCGCGCCTTGGCTGCCGTTTTTGCCAAGCAGGTAAGGCGCAAAACGCCCAAACCCACGAATTCCTTGAAAGAGTAGTGAACATGACTCAAGTCAAACTGACCACCAACCACGGTGACATCGTCATCGAGCTGAACGCCGAGAAAGCGCCGATCACCGTCGCCAACTTCATCGAGTACGTTAAAGCCGGCCACTACGAAAACACTGTTTTCCACCGTGTCATCGGCAACTTCATGGTCCAGGGCGGCGGTTTCGAGCCTGGCATGAAAGAAAAGAAAGACAAGCGTCCAAGCATCCAGAACGAAGCGGACAACGGCCTTTCCAACGACAAGTACACCGTCGCCATGGCCCGTACCATGGAGCCGCATTCGGCCTCCGCGCAGTTCTTCATCAACGTCGCCGACAACACCTTCCTGAACCACAGCGGCAAGAACGTGCAGGGCTGGGGCTACGCGGTATTCGGTAAAGTCACCGAAGGCCAGGACGTTGTCGACAAGATCAAGGGTGTGCAAACCACCGGCAAGGCAGGTCATCAGGACGTTCCGGTAGAAGACGTTATCGTCGAGAAAGCCGAGATCGTTGAGTGATATTGCTGATTTCAGATTTGCATCTGGAAGAGGAGCGCCCGGACATAACCCGGGCGTTTCTGGATTTACTGCACGGCCGCGCCCGTTCTGCCCAGGCGTTGTACATTCTGGGGGACTTCTTTGAAGCCTGGATTGGCGACGATGGGATGACGCCCTTCCAGCGTTCGATTTGCCTGGCCCTGCGCGAGCTGAGCGACAGCGGCACCCAGATTTTCATCATGCATGGCAACCGGGATTTCCTGATCGGCAAGGCGTTCTGCAAAGCCGCAGGCGCAACCTTGCTCAAGGACCCGAGTGTGGTGCAACTCGCAGGCGAGCCCGTGCTGTTGATGCACGGCGACAGCCTGTGTACCCGCGACCTTGGCTATATGAAGCTGCGGCGCATCCTGCGTAACCCCATCACGCTGTTCATCCTGCGCCACCTGCCCTTGCGCACGCGGCACAAGCTGGCGCGCAAGCTGCGCAGTGAAAGCCGCGCGCAGACGCGGATGAAGACCAACGACATTGTCGATGTAACGCCTGAGGAAGTGCCGAGGGTGATGCAGCAGTTCGGCGTGCGTACGTTGGTGCATGGCCACACCCACCGCCCGGCGATTCACAAGTTGCAGATTGGCGAGCAAGCGGCCAAGCGCATTGTGCTGGGGGATTGGGACAAGCAAGGGTGGGCGTTGCAGGTGGATGAGCAAGGGTTTCAACTGGCGGCGTTTGACTTCGTCAATCCGCAGTTGGCCTTGCCTGGCGCCTGATCCTCAGACACAACACCCATCAAATGTGGGAGCTGGCTTGCCTGCGATAGCATCACCTCGATGCATCTGATGTACCGAGGTGCCTGCATCGCAGGCAAGCCAGCTCCCACATTGACCGAGTTCGGTCTTTCGATCAGTGGCCAGAAGCCTCCGGCCCCGCCTTCGCTGCAAACGGCGGTTTCGCCAGCCATACAATCACGATCAACGCCATGAACATCCACCCCAGCAACGTGAAGTAATCCACGGTGGACATCATGTACGCCTGGCTCGTCAGTATCTGGTCCAACTGCGCATACGCCTTGTGCCCTGCCCCGCCGAGCGCCTGCAAGGCGTCCCGGGTGGCCGAGTCGTAGGTGGTCATGTTTTCGCTCATGTAGGCATGGTGCTGGTCCGCCCGGCGAATCCAGATCCAGGTGGTCAACGAGGCCGCAAAGCTGCCGCCCAGGGTCCGCAGGAAGGTCGCCAGGCCAGCGCCGTCGGCGATTTGCGCCGGCGGCAGGTCGGACATCAGGATGCTCAAGGTCGGCATGAAGAACAGCGCTACGCCGATCCCCATGAACAACTGCACCAGGGCGATGTGCGTGAAGTCTACTTCATTGGTAAACCCGGCGCGCATGAAGCAACTCAAGCCAATCGCCAGGAACGCCAGCCCGGCCAGCAGGCGCAGGTCGAACTTGTGCGCATATTTGCCCACGAACGGCGACATCAACACCGGCAGAATCCCGATCGGCGCCACCGCCAGGCCCGCCCAGGTGGCGGTGTAGCCCATCTGGGTTTGCAGCCATTGCGGCAGGATCAGGTTGATCCCGAAGAAACCCGCGTACCCGAGTACCAACACAATCGTGCCGATGCGAAAGTTGCGATAGGCGAACAGCCGCAGGTTGACCACCGGGTGCTCGTCGGTCATTTCCCAGATCACGAACACCGCCAGGGCGACAGCCGAGATCACCGCGCCGATGATGATGAAATTCGACTCGAACCAGTCCAGGTCGTTGCCCTTGTCGAGGATGATCTGCAAGGCGCCGACGCCGACGATCAGGCTGAGCAAGCCGACGTAGTCCATCGGTTGGTAGCTGGTGACCACCGGGCGTTTCTTCAGTTGCGAGCGCACCACCATCACGGCAAAGATGCCGATGGGTACGTTGATAAAGAAGATCCACGGCCAGCTGTAGCTGTCGGTAATCCAGCCGCCGAGGATCGGCCCGGCAATCGGCGCCACCACCGTGACCATCGCCAGCAACGCCAGGGCCATGCCACGCCTGGCGGGGGGATAGACCGCGATGAGCAGCGTCTGGGTCATCGGGTACAACGGGCCGGCAACCAGGCCTTGCAATACCCGAAAGCCGATCAGCTCAGGCATCGAGGTGGAAATACCGCAGAGAAACGAGGCCAGCACAAACAGGATGGTGGCCCACAGAAACAGCTTCACCTCGCCGAAGCGACGGCTCAGCCAGCCGGTGAGCGGCAGCGCGATGGCGTTGCTCACGGCAAACGAGGTGATGACCCAGGTGCCCTGCTCCGAACTCACGCCGAGGTTGCCGGAAATCGTCGGCAACGCCACGTTGGCGATGGTGGTGTCGAGCACCTGCATGAAGGTCGCCAGGGACAGGCCGATGGTGGCCATCAGCAAGCTGGGCGGCGTGAAGGAGGCGTTAGCGTTACTCATCGCGAATCCTGTGCAACATGATTGGCGCTACGGCCGCCGGGGCCGCAGCTGATGGATTGGCGAATCAGCGCTGGGCAGCCTTGGGAGCGGCGACGCTGTTGTCATGGATCAATTGGGTGATCATCGCATCGGCTTCGGCCAACTGGCGGTCGTAAACGTTGGTGGTGAACGAAGCCTTCTGCGGCGCCTGCTGGGCCAGTACCGGGCCGCTCTGGTCGTGCAGGTCGACGTCGACCACGGTGGACAAGCCCACCCGCAGCGGGTGCTTGGCCAACTCTTCGGCGTTCACATGGATACGCACCGGCACCCGTTGCACGATCTTGATCCAGTTACCGGTGGCGTTCTGCGCCGGCAGCAAGGCAAACGCGCTGCCCGTGCCCGCGCCGAGGCTGTCGACGGTGCCGCTGAATTTCACGTCGCTGCCGTAGATATCGGATTCGATATCCACCGGCTGGCCGATACGCATATTGCGCAGCTGGGTTTCCTTGAAGTTGGCGTCGATCCACAGTTGATCCAGCGGGATCACGGCCATCAGTGCAGTACCCGGCTGGACCCGCTGGCCCAATTGCACGGTACGCTTGGCCACATAGCCGGTCACCGGTGCGATCAGGGTGCTGCGGGCGTTGGTCAGGTAAGCCTGGCGCAACTGTGCGGCGGCAGCCTGCACGTCCGGGTGGGACGAAATCACCGTGTCATCCACCAGGGCGCTGCTGGTCTTGAACTGTTGCTGCACGTTGGCCAAGGCGTTTTGCGCCGAGGTCAGGTCGTCACGGGCGTGGGACAGTTCTTCCTGGGAAATCGCCCCGCCGGCAGCGAGGTTCTTGCGTCGGTTGTAGTTGTCCTGGGCCTTTTGCACGTTGGCTTGTTGCGCCAGCACCTGGGCTTTCATGCCATCGACGTTGCTGTACAAACCACGCACCTGGCGCACGGTGCGGGCCAGGTTGGCCTGGGCACTTTGCAGGCCGACGGCCGCGTCGTTGGGGTCGAAGTTGATCAACACCTGGCCTTCATGCACCAGGTCGCCGTCGTCGGCGCCGATGCTCACCACGGTGCCGGTCACCAGCGGGGTGATTTCCACCACGTTGCCATTGACGTAGGCGTCGTCGGTGCTTTCGCTGAAGCGACCATACAATTCGTACCAACCCCACACGCCCAAGGCGCCGAGGATGACGATCAGCGCCAGCACAAACAGCATGACTTTGCGTTTGCGCGGGTTGCTGTTGTTGGGTTGTTCAGCCTTGTTTGTTTCAGGAGCGTTGTTGCTGGTTTCGGCAGTGGCCATGACAAGTACCTTGAATTATTCAGTGCGCGTGGCTGGGGTGGTCGAGGCCACGTTATCGGCGTGGAAACCGCCGCCCAGGGCCTGCATCAGTTGAATCGAAAGATCGATTTGCTCGGCATTCAGGGTGGCCAACTGACGCTGGGCCTGGAGCAGTTGCTGTTCGATGCTGAGCACGTCCAGGTAATTGCCGATACCTGAGCTGTAACGCTGGACGCCGGTGTCGTAGGACTGCTGGGCAATGTCAGCGGCGTGTTGCTGGGCCTGGATCTGCCGGCCGGTCTCGCGCAATTGCGAGAGTGTGTTGCCGATATCGCCCAAGGCTTGCACCAGGGTTTTGTTGTACTGGGCCACGGCCAGGTCGTAGTCGGCGTCGCGAGCGTCGAGGTCGGCGCGCAGGCGGCCGCCGTCGAAGATCGGCAGCGAGACGGTCGGCGCAATGCTGAAGAAGCGGCTGGCCGAACCAAACATCGCATCCCCCAGCAACGATTCGGCCCCGGCGCTCGCGCTCAGGTTGAGGTTGGGGTAGAAACGGGTCTTGCTGGCCGCGATGTTCTTGCTCGCCGCCTCCACCCGCCAGCGTGCGGCGATCAGGTCCGGGCGACGGCCCACCAGCTCGGCAGGCAACACCGAAGGCACCGCAACCGCGCTCGGCTTGAGCACGTTGGGGCGTACCAGTTCGCTGCCACGGTCCGGGCCTTTGCCGAGCAACACTGCGAGGGCGATCTTCGCGCTCTGCAGTTGCTTTTCCGCATCGATCAGTTGCGACTGGGAGCTGGCTTCCAGGCTTTCGGTTTGCTGGTACTGGTACTGGCTGTCGATCCCGGAGTTCAGGCGACGCTGGCCCAGGTCGAGCATCTGCCGGGTGCGCTTGAGGTCATCATTGGCCAGGTCACGCACGATATGGGCCTGGCCCAGGTCGCTGTAGGCCTTGGCGACGTTGGCCGCGAGGGTCAGGCGCGCGGCCTGTTGGTCGACTTCGGCAGCGCGGGCCTGGCCCAGCGCGGCTTCCCAGGCGGCGCGCTGGCCACCCCACAGGTCGAAGTTGTAATTGAAGCTGGCACCGATGTTACGCACGGTGGCGTAGGCATCGCCCTGGCCCAACGGGTCCTGGTCCTTGGCCAGGCGCGAACGGCTGACACCGGCGCTGGCATCCAGGGTTGGCATGCGCTCGGCGTCGGCAGCATAGGCAGCGGCTTCGGCCTGGTGGGCGCGGGCGCTGGCCACTTGCATGTCGGGGCTGTTCTGCAGGGCTTCCTGGATCAGGCCGTCGAGCTGTGGATCGCCAAGGCCTTTCCACCAGTCGGCGGTGGGCCAGGCGGCGGTGGACAGGGTCACGCCGCTGAGGGATTTGCCGGTTTGCAGGTTATTGGCTTCGAGGCGTTTGCCTTCTGTGTTCAAGCCGCTGAAATTGGCACAACCGGCCATAGTCATGGCCACCAGCACAAGGCTGAGGCCGGCACGCAAGGAGCGATTGTTCATGCACTACCTACCCGCTGGATGGTGATGGGGTCACCCGCAGCTATCAGAATTTTCTTCAGGATTTTTTCCAGGGTTTGCAATTCACCCGGCTCCAGCGCGCCCGCCAACTGGTTCAAGGCCTGGGCACCGATGTGCGGCAGCATGTCGGCCACGCGCTGGCCTTCGGCGGTCAGCACCAACTGCACCTGGCGCCGGTCCTGCTCGGAACGCTTGCGCGCCAGCAGGTCCTTTTGTTCCAGGCGGTCGAGCATGCGGGTCATGGAGCCGCTGTCCAACGACAGGTTGCGGCACAGCTCGGCCGGGGTGTCGACGCCGTACTGGGCCATGATGATCAACACCTTGAACTGCGCGGCCGTGATGCCGTGGGGTTCCATGTGGGTGTCGATGATCTTGTCTTTGAGCAGCGCAGCCCGGCCCAGCAGCAGGCCGAGGTGGCAGTTGTGGAAGTTTTCGGGGGTGAAGTGCTTCATCGTGACCAGCCTATTAACTGCCTAAGCAGTGAATGTGTGACACGATGTTACTGCCTAGGCAGCGAATGTCAAACGAATAGTTAGGTTGCTTGCTAATTAGCGGATAAATGGTGGGAGCCAGGCTCCCACCATTACCGTGGACGGATCAGAAATCGCGCTTGTAGAAAATATCCAGGGAGCTGGCCACGCCGCTGGCCACTTCCAGGTACACCTTCTTGCTCAGCAAATAGCGCAAGGCGATGGTGTTGGCCGGCTCGAACACCCCCACGCCATAACGCAGGCTGAGCTTCTCGGAGATCTTGCCGCTGGCCACCACGGCGGTGTTGTTGCCACTGCCCTGGGTGTCCAGTTCAAAGTCCTGGATGCCCAGGTTCTTGGCGATGTCCGACGTGACCCCGGCACTGCCCATCAACCCAAGACCCAGCGCCGCTTCGGCCAGCATGTTGTTGTCCTCACCGTTGGTGGTGCGCGAACGCCCCAACACCAGGTACGACAATGCATCCTCTTGGGCCATGGCCGGCTCCGAGAAAATTTGCGTAGTCGGCTGCTCGGCACTGCCGCTCAGACGAATACCGGCGGTGACGGTCCGGGACGGCTCGGTGGTGATCCGCACCGCTTCGATATCCAGGAACGGCTGGTCAATCGGCCCGGCAAACAACAATCGCGCGCGGCGCACAGTCAGGCGTTGGCCGTAGGCCCGGTAGCGGCCGTCGTTGAGCCACAGTTCACCACGGGTGTCCATGTTGTCGCCGATGTGCACATGGCCTTGCAGGTTGGCGGTAAGGCCAAACCCGGCGAAGCTCAGCTTGTCCTTGCCTACCTCCACATCGATGTCCATCGCCATGGCCATCGGCGGCTTGCCCTCTTCGGTCTGGCTGCCGACGATCACCGTGTCATCCGAGACCTTGACCGTCGATGGCGGCAATTCCCGCACGGTGATCTCGCCCTTGGGAATCTGCACCTTGCCGGAGATCGCCAGCTTGTCGTTCTTCATGCTGATCTTCAGGTCGGGCGCCACCTCCAGGGCCGCGTACGGTTCCACGGTGACCGGCAGTTGCGTGCCTTGCAGCGCGATATCCACCGCCAGGGCCTGGCCCCAGTCGATCTGCCCCTTGATAGTGCCCTGCCCGGCCTTGCCGCTGCGCCAGCCACCATTGAGCTGCACGCTTTCGCCGGCAATCAACGCCTGGATATTCAGGCCTTCAATGCTGGTGGGCAGTTCCGGGCCGGAGATTTCGCCTCCCACCAGGTTGACGCTGCCGTTGACCTGAGGCGCCAGCAGGCTGCCGCCGATTCGCCCGTTACCGTTGAGCTTGCCGTTGAGCTTTTCGACCATCGGCACAAACGGGCGGGCTACGGCGAGGTCGAGGCCGGTCAGGGTGAAGTTGCCGGTGATCGGCTTGTTCTTCGCCAGCGGATTGAGCTGCGCCTGCAACAGCAACTCGCCGAGCTTGCCGCCACGGAAATTGAGCTGGGTGTCGATGCGCGTGGGGTTGAGGGTGGTTTCCAGCTTCAGCGTGTCGTAGGGGAAATCCAGCCACTGGTCCTTGTCCTTGACCCGCAGGGTACCGCCGCTGGCGTCCACCGAGACCACGCCTTTGGGGCCGCTGGCCGGCAGGTCGAGCTGCACGTCGGCATTGAGCTTGCCCTGCCAGGCGAAATCCTTGGGCAACCACTGCGCCAGGCTGTCGATTGGGAACTGCTTGAGGTGATAACGCAGCTTCGGCTCGGGCATCAGGCGCTGGTCTTCGCCGCACAGGCTCGCCGGGCCGGAGACCCAGCAGTGCGCCGCAAAGGTCAGCTTGCCATCGGCCAGGCGCTCGATCTTCGCCGGCGCTTGCAGCTTCCAGTCCTGGCCACCGGCTTGCACATCGCCGCTGGCCAGGCGCCCGCGCCAGTTGCCTTTGTCGAGGTTGCCGTCCAGGGCCAGGGCCAGCTTGAGCAACGGGCCGGCCAGGTCGAGCTGGACTTTCTGGCTTTTGATATCGCCCTGGGCGCTGGCACTGAAGGTGCCGAGCTGGGTTTCACCGGCCTGGATGCCACTGCCTTTCAGGTCGACTTTGGCGCGCTGGGCATTATCCAGGTTCGCGTCCAGGGTCAGGTTTTGCAGGCGGTTATCTTCAAACGCCAGTTGCTGGCCAACCAGGTTGAGCTTGCCTTGCGGCGCTTTCAGGGTGCCGGCGACGTCGAGGCGACCATTCATCTGCCCGCGCAGTTGCGGCCAGAGCTGGGCGAGGCGCGTCAGCTTGATGTCGATCTGCCCGGCAAGGCGCTGTTGCAGGCTGCCGCTGCCATAGATGCGGTTGTCGCCGAGGCGAATGTCCAGGGTGCCGAGGGTCCATTGCTCGCCTGCGCCTTCGGCCTTGGCCTGGAGCACGGCAGGTTGGCCACGCAGACGGCCCTTGAGGTCGAGGTCGGCATTGAGCTTGAGTTGCTCGTTCTTCATTTCGCCCTTGCTGCGCAACGGGCCCGCGAGGGTGCCGGGCAACTCCGCGACCCAATACGCCGGGTTGATCGCCGACAGGTCCAGCGCCGTGTCCCAGGCGATGCCATCGGCAAATTGCAGGTTCAGGTGGCCTTCGGCCTTGCCCTGACCAGCCGCGAGTTTCAACTCGGGGAGGAACACTTGCTTGAGGTCGCCACTGAACGGGCTGGCCAGGCTGAACTTGCCCGCAGGGCCGTCGAGGTCGGCCTTGAAGTTGCCCAGATAGTTGCCGTCCTTGTAGGAAACTTCACCATTGAAGGTACGCAAGGCCACCTGGGGTTCGTCGATCACGGGGTACAGGCGATGCCACGGGAAATCCAGCCAGTCGATTTTCGCGTCGGCGCTGAAGCCTTGCTGCCAGTCCAGATTGGCACTGAGCTTGAGGCTTTGTTTGTCACCGGCATTCAAATCCAGCCCGGCGATCTGCGCGCCCTTGGCGTCGACCTTGCCTTGCAGCAGCAGGTCCACCGGGCCTTTTTCCGCGGGCAGTACGGCTTTGCCCAGCAACTGGTAACCGTTGCTCAGGTCGCCCTTGGCGGTCAGGTCCAGCTGATTGAGTTGCAGGGTATCGGGCAAATCGGCGCTGGGTTTGAAGCCGTCGGCGGTGATGTGCAACTGCGCCGGCAGGTTTTCCACCAGCGGTTGCAATTCGCCGCTGAGCTTGGCCGGCAGGTAGCCGCTGCTGTCGGCGTCGAGCTTGAGGGTCTTGAGCAAATCGCCATCGACCTTGAGCGCCAGCGTCCAGGGCGCACCGCCCGGCGCGTAAGGCAGGCTCAGGGTGCCGCTGGCGGCCAGCGGCCAATTGCCGGTGGGTTGCAGCAGGCCGGACAGGTCAAGGACCAAACCGTCCCGTTGCAGGTGCACCGAATCGATCTGCATCCCGGCGGCAGTCCAGTGCGCCGCCAGCTGCAGGCCCTGGAGCTCTTCGCTGCCATTGAACAGCAGGCTGCCAACGCGGATGTCACCCAACTGAAGGGCGACCGGCAGTTTCAGGTCCGGCAGGGTAATCGGGCCGCTGCTTTCTTCGGTGCCGGGTGGAAATTGCAGGCTCACCTGCTCCACATCCAGTTGGTTGATGCACAAGGTCATGCGCATCAAACAGGCCGGCGACCAGTCGAACTTTGGCGCCTGAAGCTCCACGCGGCTGCTGTCCTGCTGCCATAACAGATGGTCGGCACTCCACTGCCCGCCCAGGCGACCCTGGAAATTCTCCACGGTCAAACCCGGCACCTGGCCCAGCATCCAACGGCTGCCGACCTGGGTACCCAGCACCGTCCACAGTGCCAGCACTATCACCGCGAGGACCGCCAGAATGGCCAGCCCCGCTATTTTCAAACCACGCATCACAGCTCAGGCCCCATGGAAAAGTGCAAACGAATGCCGCCCGGATCTTCGAGGGCATGGGCCAGGTCGAGGCGGATCGGGCCGACCGGCGACACCCAGCGCACGCCCACACCCACACCGGTTTTCAGGCTCGGCATTTCCAGGGTGTTGAACGAGTTGCCTTGGTCGATAAAGGTCGCGATCCGCCATTTTTCGGCGATGGAATATTGGTACTCGGCGCTCAGGGCCACCATGTAGCGGCCGCCGATGCGGTCGCCACGATCGTTTTCCGGGGACAGGGTCTGGTACTCGTAACCCCGTACGCTCTGGTCGCCACCGGCAAAAAAGCGCAACGACGGCGGCACGGATTTGTAGCCGTTGGTGGCACTGCCGCCAAACTGCGCCCGGGCCAGGAAACGGTGGTTGTCCCACAGGGTGGTCAAGCCCTTGATGGTCGCCGTGCCGTAAAGCAGGTTGGTGTCGGAACCCAGGCCTTCCTTGGCGACCTTGGCGTCGAACAGCAGGCGATAGCCGTTGTGCGGGTCGATGCGGTTGTCGCTGCGCAGGTAGGAATAACTGATGCCCGGCATCAGCAGCGTACTCAGGCCCGAGTCGTTGCCCAGGCGATACTCTTCGCGCTGCCATTTGAGCGAGATCACCCGCGTCCAGCCGCTGGGCAACTTGCTGTGCCACTCGGGGCCGAGGGTGAGCAGTTTACTCAGGGTGTCGGTGTTGGCGATTTCTTCATTCTGGTAACCGCCGGCAAAGCGAAGTTTGTCGGTCAGTGGCGGGTCCATGGGAATGTCGTACCACAACCCGACGTTCTGCCGAGGCGCGGAAAGCTCGGCTTCCCAGCCATAACTGTGGCCCTGGGGGTTGACCCAGTGGCGCGTCCAGTTGGCCTTGCCCCGCGGGCCGACGTCGGTCGAGTAACCGAGGCCCAGGCCCATGGTGCGCGGCTTGCGGGTTTCCAGTTGCACGGCCACCGGGATCACGTCATTGGTCGAGGCCGCCGGAGCGGCGTCCACGCGCACGCCTTCGAAAAAGCCGCTGGATTGCAGGTTCTGGTTGAGTTCGGCGATCAGTTCGGAGTCGTAAGGCGCGCCGCTCTTGAACGGCACCATGCGTTGCAGCAGGTCTTCATCAAACGGCGTATCGCCGGCAAAGCTGACCTTGCCCAAGGTGTAGCGTGGGCCACTGTCATAAATCAGTTCGATATCGGCCACACCCGCCTTGGGGTCGACCGAGAGTTTCTGGCTGGTAAAGCGCCCGCTGAAAAAGCCGTAGCGTGACGCCTGGTTCTGGATGACGCGCTTGGCGTCTTCGTAGTTGCCGTGGTTGAGCACGGCGCCGGATTTGAGTTGGTCGCTGGCGGGCACGCGAAAGGCCTTGAGGTCGGCGGCCTGGCCGTCGACCCGAATGGTCACATTGCGCAAATGCACCGGTTCGCCGGGGTCGATGGTGAGGATCAGGCGCGGGTTCTTGCCGCCCTTCACATCGCTGGCAATCTGCGGTTGGTAGTAGCCCAGCGCCTGGGCGGCCTTGCGGGCCTGCTCCTCGGCGCCACGGCTGAACCGCAGCAGGGCTTCTTCGTCACGATCGCCGACCCCGCCGATATAGCCTTCGATGTTGGCTTTCAACGCGTCGTTTGAAGGCTTGATGCGCACATCCAATTCGCTTTGCGCCAAGGCGCCGCAGCTCGTGAACAGCAGAATCAAGCCGCTGGTAAATCTTCCTGGAAACTTCATAGGCCGGGATGCTACACGAGCTTGGGAGCGAGTTAGAACCCGGATTTGTCTGAATAATTCTGTCTTAAACCGTTGCAGCCTGTAACACCTGCGGATTTGCGTGAAAGAACACGTGTTCCAGTACCGGTCCTACAGCGACCTCGCCGATCTCTTCATAGCCCTGGCGCTTATAGAATTCCAGATAGCGAGAATTCCCCGTATCCAGCACCACGCCCGAGGAATGCGGGTCTTCGGCGCACCAGTTGTGCACCGCTTCCAGCAGTTGCTCACCGTAGTGCTTGCCCTGGAATTGCGGGTGAATCCCCAGCAACGGCAGCACATGCACCGAATCCGAGGGCAGGCACGCCAGCACTGCCTGATGGTATTCCAGGTAACGCCGGGTACCGCGCACACCGGTACTCAGCCACATGCGCAACTGCCAGGCCCAGCTTTCGGTGATGCCCAGGCGGCGGGTCGGTGGCGCGATCAGGGCGATGCCGATCAGCCGGTCGTTGACCAACAGGCCAATCGCCGGAAGTTTCTGGAAGAAGTGCTGCTTGACCAGCTCACGCACCGTGGCGCGCACCCGCTGTTCGTAGCCGGGACGTTCGGCTTCGAAGATATAGGCGAACGTCGGCTCGTGGCGATAGGCCTGGTACAACAGCGAACGGGCTTCGCGGGAGTAGCCGCTGTCGAGCATGTGGATCTGGGCGATGGCAGTCGAGGTGTCAGGCATAACAGTGAATCTCCCCTGGGCGCTGACTCAAAAGGTCGCGCTCTTGTTATTACGAACGTCTGCGGCACTGTTTCGTTCAGTGTAGCCACCAGAGGCCGCTTCGCAGCCTAACGCAGCCTCGTACCTCGGCAGTTGCTACAAGGCTGGCCCCCATCCGACTTGTCGGCTAGCATCGCCCTTTTGCCAGACTGGACCGCCGACCATGAAAATCGTGTCTTTCAATATCAACGGGCTGCGCGCCCGCCCTCATCAGCTGGCGGCACTGATCGAGAAACACCAGCCGGACGTGATCGGCCTGCAGGAAACCAAGGTCCACGACGACCAGTTCCCGCTGGATGAGATCAAGGCCCTCGGCTATCACGTGTATTACCACGGGCAGAAAGGCCACTACGGTGTTGCCCTGCTCTCGCGCCAGGAACCGCTGGCGCTGCACAAAGGCTTTGCCAGTGACGAAGAAGACGCCCAGCGCCGGTTTATCTGGGGCACCTTCGCCGACGCCAACGGCAACCCGATTACCATCATGAACGGCTATTTCCCACAAGGCGAAAGCCGCGACCACCCCATCAAGTTCCCGGCCAAGCAGCGCTTCTACGAGGACCTGCAAACCCTCCTGGAGTCGCAGTTCAGCAATGACCAGGCCGTGGTGGTGATGGGTGATGTGAATATTTCCCCGGAAGACTGCGACATCGGCATCGGTGCCGACAACGCCAAGCGCTGGCTGAAGACCGGCAAGTGCAGCTTCCTGCCGGAAGAACGCGAGTGGATGGCCCGCCTGAAGAACTGGGGCCTGGTGGACAGCTTCCGCCACCTCAACCCGGATGTGGCAGACCGCTTCAGCTGGTTCGATTACCGCAGCCGTGGTTTTGAAGACGAGCCAAAGCGCGGGCTGCGAATCGACGTGATCCTGGCTTCCCAAGGCTTGTTGCCCCGGGTGAAGGATGCCGGTGTGGACTACGACCTGCGCGGCATGGAAAAACCCTCCGATCATGCACCGATATGGCTGGAATTGAGCTGATTTCTTAACAGCAGCGCCGTTAAATGTGGGAGCGGGCTTGCTCGCGAATACGGAGTGTCAGTCACCGGATACGTCGACTGACACACTGTATTCGCGAGCAAGCCCGCTCCCACACTTTTTGACGGCGTGATGCCGGTCATATTGCTGAAACCTCTCTGACTTAATCTCGCGGCACTCCCTTTGGCTTGAGAAGGTGCCGGCATGATGCTGCGCGTTCTATCCCTGCTGGCACTGTTCAGCGCATTTCCCCTCGCCGCTTTTTCCACCCCTCTGCCCTTCCCCGAACATGGCCCGGCCTTGCGCATCCAGGGTTCCAACACCATCGGCGCGGCGCTTGGCCCGGCGCTGGTCAAGGGGCTGATGGAGCAACAGGGGTTGCAAGCGGTGCACAGCGAGCCATCTGACCAGGCCAACGAACAGCACATCGTCGGCAAGACTCGCCAGGGCCAGAAGGTGACAGTGGAAGTGGCGGCCCATGGTTCCAGCACCGGGTTCGCAGCCCTGAAAAACGCCAACGCCGACCTCGCGGCGTCTTCCCGGCCGATCAAGGACAGCGAACTGGTGGACCTCGAAGCCCTCGGCGACCTGAAAAGCCCCGACGCCGAACAGGTCATCGCCATTGACGGGCTGGCGATCATCCTCAACCCACGCAACCCGTTGGGGACGCTGAACACCGCGCAACTGGCGCAGATCTTCAGCGGCGAAGTCTCGACCTGGGAACAACTGGGCGGCATCGGTGGCCAGATTCACCTGTACGCGCGGGATGATCAATCCGGCACCTATGACACCTTCAAGGAACTGGTGCTCAGCCGGCGCGGCAAGTCGTTGGACGGCAGCGCCAAGCGCTTCGAATCCAGCGAGCAGTTGTCGGATGCTGTCAGCCATGACCCCCAGGGCATCGGTTTTATCGGATTGCCCTATGTGCGCCAGGCCAAGGCGGTGGCCATCGTCGATGGCGACTCGCAGCCGATGCTGCCGCTGAACAGCTTGATCGCCACCGAGGACTACCCGCTGTCACGCCGGTTGTTCTTCTATCTGCCACCTGTTGCACAAAACCCCTGGGCCAAGGCCCTGGTGGACTTTGCACAAAGCAGCAAGGGCCAGGCGATCGTCGCCGCCAACGGTTTTATCGCACAGCAGGTGCAGGCCATGGCGGTGGAACCACGGGCGCCGATGCCCGGGGATTACCAGGCGATTGCCCGACAAGCGCAGCGCCTGACGGTGAATTTCCGGTTTGAGGAAGGCAGTGCCAGCCTCGACAACAAGGCGCGCCAGGATCTGATGCGGGTAGTGGCTTATATAAAGAGCCACGGCAAGCTGGACAAGCAGGTGACGCTCGTGGGGTTTGGGGATGCCAAGAGTGATGCGCAGCGGGCGGCGCTATTGTCGAAGTTGCGAGCGATGGCGGTGCGCCGGGAATTGGTCAAGAGCGGCGTGGTGCTGAGGGACATTCAGGGGTTCGGTGCTGAGATGCCGGTGGCGGCAAATACAGCGGATGAGGGACGGATCAAGAATCGGCGGGTGGAGGTCTGGGTGTATTGAGGACGCGGAGCGTCCGGGGCAGCATTCCCACGCAGAGCGTGGAAACGATCAACTGGCCTCATCGCGGCAAGCCCGGCTCCCACAGTTGGCTGCATTCCCCTGTGGGAGCTGGCTTGCCTGCGATGAAGACACCTCGGTTTTACTGCCCGCTGCGCATCATTTCCCGCGGCACATACTTGCCGATCTCGAACTTGCCGATTGCTGCGCGGTGCACTTCGTCCGGGCCATCGGCCAGGCGCAGGGTGCGCTGCATGGCGTACATGTAGGCCAGCGGGAAGTCATTGGATACGCCGGCGCCACCGTGGATCTGGATGGCGCGATCGATCACCCTCAACGCCACGTTCGGCGCCACCACCTTGATCTGGGCGATTTCGCTTTTCGCGACCTTGTTGCCCACGGTGTCCATCATGTAGGCAGCTTTCAGGGTCAGCAGGCGCGCCATGTCGATTTCCATCCGCGAGTCGGCGATCTTGTCGATATTGCCACCCAGGCGGGCCAGCGGCTTGCCGAAGGCGGTACGGCTGACGGAACGCTTGCACATCAGTTCCAGCGCGCGCTCGGCCATGCCGATGGAACGCATGCAGTGGTGAATACGGCCCGGACCAAGGCGCCCCTGGGCAATTTCAAAGCCCCGGCCTTCGCCCAGCAGGACGTTTTCGTACGGCACGCGGACGTTTTCAAACAGCACTTCGGCGTGGCCATGGGGTGCGTCGTCGTAGCCGAACACCGGCAGCGGGCGCACGATCTTCACACCGGGCGCATCCACCGGTACCAGGATCATCGAGTGCTGCTGGTGACGCGGCGCATCCGGGTTGCTCAGGCCCATGAAGATCAGGATCTTGCAGCGCGGGTCACAGGCGCCGGAGGTCCACCATTTTTTACCGTTGATCACCCACTCGTCGCCGTCGCGTTCTGCACGGGCGGCCATGTTGGTGGCGTCGGAGGAAGCCACGTCCGGCTCGGTCATGGCAAATGCCGAGCGGATTTCGCCGCGCAGCAGCGGTTCGAGCCAGCGCTGTTTTTGCTCTTCGTTGGCGTAGCGCACCAGCACTTCCATGTTGCCGGTATCCGGTGCCGAGCAATTGAACGGCTCCGGCCCCAGCAAGGAGCGGCCCATGATTTCGGCCAGGGGCGCGTATTCCAGGTTGGTGAGGCCGGCGCCCAATTCGGATTCCGGCAGGAACAGGTTCCACAGGCCTTCGGCTTTAGCCTTGAGCTTCAACTCTTCCATGATGGCGGTGGGCTGCCAGCGGTCACCTTCGGCAACCTGGCGTTCGAACACAGGCTCGGCCGGATAAACGTAGGCGTCCATGAACGCGGTGACGCGTTCACGCAGTTCCTGAACCTTGGGCGAATAGGCGAAATCCATGGGCAGCACCTTCTCAATGGAGGTTGTTGAGGTCATGAAACGATGCTAGAACAGCGTTGATAATTTACCTAGCCTATTCTCGGCGTGTATTAACATTCATCACCGATATATGATCGGCGTATGGACACCTAACAATAAGAGCGCAGCGAAATGAATCTGAGCAAGGTCGACCTCAACCTCTTCATCGTCTTTGACGCGATCTACACCGAAGCCAACCTGACCCGCGCCGGGCAGATTGTCGGGATTACTCAACCTGCGGTGTCGAACGCTCTGGCCCGCCTGCGGGAGACCTTCAACGACCCGCTGTTCGTGCGCACAGCCCAAGGCATGGTGCCCACGCCCATGGCCCAGAACATCATTGGCCCGGTGCGTAATGCGCTGTCGCTGCTGCGGGTGTCGGTACAGGAAAGCCGGATCTTCAACCCGCAACAGGCGGCCAAGACCTACCGCATCAGCATGACCGACCTCACCGAAGCGGTGATTCTGCCGCCGCTGTTCCAGCGCCTGCGCCGCCTGGCACCGACGGTGGTAATCGAGAGCTTCCTGTCCAAGCGCCGGGAAACCACCAAGGAACTGGCGGCCGGTCGCCTGGACTTCGCCGTGGATGCGCCGCTCAACACCGACCCGCAAGTGCGCCACGTCAAGCTCATGGAAGACCGCTACGTGTGCGCCATGCGCAAGGGCCATCCGATGGCGGGCAAGGACAAACTGACGCTGGATGACTACCTGTCGCTGACCCACATTCATATCTCCAGCCGGCGCAACGGCCTGGGCCATGTCGACCTGGCGCTGGGCAAGATGGGCCTGCAACGCAAGATCGCCCTGCGCTCCCAGCACTACCTGATGGCCTCGCAGGTGCTGCAACAGACCGACATGGTAATGACCGTGCCGGAGCGCTTTGCACGGCGCCATGAACTGCACTGGTTCAACCTGCCGGTGAATGATGTGCCGATGGTGGAAACCCATCTGTACTGGCATGAAAGCACCGACCAGGATCCGGCCAACCGCTGGATGCGCGAGCAGATGATCGAGTTGTGCCAGCAGGTGACGGCCCATGAGAAGAAGCTGGACAAACTGTAGGAGCGAGCTTGACGTTAACGTCAACCAGCCATTAGCTTAACGCTCAAGACACTCCTTGAGCGCCCTCATGAGCACGACCTACAGCATCTCCGACCTCGCCCGCGAGCTCGACATCACCACCCGCGCCATTCGCTTCTATGAAGAACAAGGCCTGCTGTCCCCGGAACGCCGGGGCCAGGAGCGCATTTATTCGCCCCGCGACAAAGTCAGCCTGAAGCTGATCCTGCGGGGCAAGCGCATCGGTTTTTCCCTGGCCGAGTGCCGGGAACTGATCGAACTCTACGACCCTACCAGCGGCAACCAGAAACAGCTGCACAGCATGCTGGCGAAAATCGCCGAGCGCCGCGAGCAGCTGGAACAACAGTTGCTCGACATCGAACAGATGAAGCTCGAACTGGACACCGCCGAAGAGCGTTGCATCCAGGCGCTGGAACAGACCATTCAGGGCCAGGTTGGCCATTCATAAAAGGTAGCTGCCATGTCCCTCCCCTCTCATGTGCGCCTGGTGGAAGTGGGCCCCCGCGACGGCCTGCAGAATGAAGCGCAACCCATCAGCGTCGCCGACAAGGTGCAATTGGTGGGCGCCCTGAGTGCCGCCGGCCTGGGTTACATCGAAGTCGGCAGTTTTGTGTCGCCCAAATGGGTACCGCAGATGGCCGGGTCGGCCGAGGTGTTTGCGCAGATCCAGCGCAAGCCGGGCGTGACCTATGGCGCGCTGGCGCCAAACCTGCGGGGTTTTGAAGATGCACTGGCGGCGGGCGTGAAAGAAGTGGCCGTATTTGCGGCGGCTTCCGAGGCGTTTTCCCAGCGCAATATCAACTGCTCCATCAGCGAAAGCCTGGAACGCTTCGTGCCGATCATGGCCGCGGCCAGGCAGCATGGTGTGAGTGTGCGGGGTTATGTGTCGTGTGTGTTGGGTTGCCCTTATGAAGGTCAGGTCGCGCCGGAACAGGTCGCGGCAGTCGCTCGCGAGCTGTTCGCCATGGGCTGCTATGAGGTGTCCCTGGGCGACACGATTGGCACCGGCACTGCAGGCGCAACACGCCGGATGTTCGAGGTGGTCGGCGCGCAGGTGCCACGGGACAAGCTGGCCGGGCACTTCCATGACACCTATGGCCAGGCCATCGCCAATATCTACGCCAGCCTTGAGGAAGGTATCCAGGTGTTCGACAGCTCTATTGCGGGCCTCGGCGGGTGCCCCTATGCCAAGGGGGCCAGCGGTAACGTTGCCACTGAAGATGTGTTGTACCTGCTCAATGGCTTGGGCATCGAGACGGGTATCGACATGGACAAGCTGATTCTGGCGGGTCAGCAGATTTGTACGGTACTCGGCCGCCCCACCGGTTCGCGCGTGGCGAAGGCTCGCAGCGCCGGCTGAGTAGTGCGCTTGTGACGATGTGTTACCTCGCGGCTACACATCGGGTAACACGGGAACATATTTTGTCGCATTTCCTGAAGGAAATTTCTCACCAAAAAATCAAGGCATTGATTTTAAAGGACTTTATAAAATTGGCACGGCTTCTGCTATGTCTATTGCATAACAAGAATAAAAAGCACCAAACCTAATAAAAATAAGACGTAACGACTCTGACATAACAAAAACAACACGGCAGAGACGCAGCTAACAGATTTTTTTGGAGAAGATGTGCTTCGCAGGGTACGGCTTGCCGAAACCCGCAACCGGATAGAGAAGAACAAAAAACTACCTCAAGGTAGCTACCCACTGGTTGGATCGCGTGCGAAGAAGCAGATCAGCGCTCAAAAAAATACGTTTGCTCTTGACCCCGGATGGGGGTCGCCAAAAACAGCGGTAAAGGGCCACGGTTGCCAAAAACAACAATAGACCGCCCCTCAATAATAAAAAAAGAGCACGCAACGACAAATTAAAGGGGACCTTCGGGTCCCCTTTGTGCTTTCTCGGGGAAGGTGATTTGCGTGTATATCCGTTTTTTGGGTGATGGCTGAGATTGGTTCTGCTCTTACAGCGGCTCACTTTTGAACAGCGCAAAAGTAAGCAAAACGCTCTTGCCCCACCACTCGGCACCTCGCTAATGCTCGGTGTGCCC
>NZ_JACAPH010000043.1:0-50672 GCF_013385805.1 Pseudomonas sp. C6002
CCAAAGCCGGAGTGAGGGCACACCGAGCCTAGGCGAGGTGCCGAGTGGTGGGGCAAGAGCGTTTTGCTTACTTTTGCGCTGTTCAAAAGTGAGCCGCTGTAAGAGCGGAACCATAAGTGGCCGTTACCTAAATAACGGATATACACCCAACCCCTGCGGGCTACTTCAAATTCCCACTCAAAAACTGCTGCAACCGCTCGCTCTTCGGATTACCCAGCACATCCTCCGGCGCACCCTGTTCCTCCACCAACCCCTTGTGCAAAAACAGCACCTGGCTTGACACCTTGCGCGCAAAGCTCATCTCATGGGTCACCATGATCATCGTCCGGCCTTCCTCAGCCAAACCCTGGATCACCTTCAACACCTCACCCACCAACTCCGGGTCCAGCGCCGAAGTCGGCTCGTCAAACAGCATCACCTCCGGCTCCATCGCCAGCGCCCTGGCAATCGCCACCCGCTGTTGCTGGCCACCCGACAAAAACGCCGGATATTGACCGGCCACCCGCGCCGGCAACCCCACCTTGTCCAGATACCGGCGAGCGCGATCCTCGGCGTCCTTCTTGCTGCAACCCAGCACCCGGCGCGGCGCCATGGTGATGTTCTCCAGCACACTCATGTGGCTCCACAGATTGAAATGCTGAAACACCATCGCCAACCGCGTACGCAGGCGCTGCAACTCAGCATCATCCGCCACGCGCATCCCATGGCGGTCACTGACCATGCGAATCTGCTGCCCATCCAGCGTCATGGCGCCGTCATTCGGCTGTTCAAGAAAATTGATACACCGCAAAAAGGTACTCTTGCCCGAGCCACTGGCGCCGATCAAGCTGATCACATCACCGGTCCTGGCCTTGAGCGAGACACCTTTGAGCACCTCATTGTCGCCATAGCTTTTATGCAGGCCTTCAACGGTCAATTTGTACATGGGGCGTGCATCCTCAAGGCGAAAGTAGGTAGCCGCTGCGATAGGCTTCAGTGCCTGCGACATGGGCAATGACCATCCCGGCAGTGGCCATGCGCCGCAGCGAACGAGCGTAAAGCAGCCCGGCATTGCGGCAATGCACTGGCGTTACGCGGTCGGAAATGGGGTCGATGATTTCGGCGATCAGTTGCCCGGCTTCCACGTATTCCCCAGGCAGCGCGCTGAATACCAGCAAGCCGCCCACGGGTGTGGCCACCGGCTCGACGCCCGCCAGCGGTGTGGCGGGGTAGGGCAATTCCGGCAGCGGTGCCGGCTCGCCGCTGATTGCGCCGAAGTGAATCAGGTAATCGATGATCGCCTGGCAGTCGAGGCTGGCCAGGCCGTGGTTGACGTCGCCCTGGCCGCGCAACTCGACGGTCACCGAAAAGCTGCCCATCGGGATCGGGAAGTGCTCGCCAAATCGTTGCTGCAATTGCCACCACACCAGCGTGAAGCATTCATCGAATGACTGCCCGCCGGAGTCGGTGGCCAACAGGCTGGCTTCCGAACCGATATAGCGCGCCAGCGGCTCCACCCGGGGCCACGCTTCGGGGGTGGTGTACAGGTGCGCCACGGCTTCGAAGTCGCAGTGCAGGTCCAGCACCATGTCGGCATCACACGCCAGTCGTTGCAGCACCAGGCGTTGGGATTCCAGTTGTGTGACGGGCGTTTGCGCCGCCAGGGCCATGGTCAGCGCATCGCGGATCAGTTCGACGTTGTGCGCAGGATCATCTCCCAGCAGGCCTTCGACTTGATTGCCAACCTCGTCGGACAGGTCGACAAACAGGCGGTTGAAGTTCTGCCCGCTTTCCAGCTCGTAGCGGCCCAGGGGGATGTCCATCAACACCTGTTCTAGGCCGGTCGGGTTGGCGATCGGCACCAGCACGATCTCGCTGCGCAGGCGGCCGGCCGCAGCCAGCTCCGCCAGGCGCGCCTTCAAGTGCCAGGCCACCAGCATGCCCGGCAATTCGTCGGCGTGCAGTGACGACTGGATGTAGACCTTGCCTTCGGCCTGCTCCGGCCCGAAGTGGAAACTGTGGATTTGTCGCTCCGTGCCCGGCACCGGCGCCACAAGTGGATGAATCTGATGACGCATGAAGGCTCCTTAGTGGCTGGGGCCGAGAAAGGCCAGCCAGCGACGCTCCGCCAGACGAAACAGACCGACCAGGGCAAAGGTCACGGTCAGGTAGATCAGCGCAGCGATACCGAATGATTGAAAGGTCATGTAGGTGGCCGAGTTGGCGTCCCGGGCGACTTTCAGGATATCCGGGATGGTCGCGGTGAAGGCCACCGTCGTCGAGTGCAGCATCAGGATCACTTCATTACTGTAGTACGGCAGCGAGCGGCGCAGGGCCGACGGCATGATCACGTAGGCATACAGCTTCCAGCCGCTGAGGCCGTAGGCTTTCGCCGCTTCGACTTCGCCGTGGGCCATGCTGCGGATCGCCCCGGCAAAAATCTCCGTGGTGTAGGCGCAGGTGTTGAGGGCGAAGGCGAGGATGGTGCAGTTCATCGCATCGCGAAAGAACGCATCCAGCACCGGCTGCGCGCGAACCGCCGCGATGCTGTAGATCCCGGTGTAGCAAATCAGCAGCTGGATATACAGCGGCGTGCCGCGAAACAGGTAGGTGTAGAACTGCACCGGCCAGCGCACCCAGCGATTGCGCGACACCCGCGCAATGGACAGCGGGATCGATACCAGGAAGCCGATGAAGATCGACGCGCTGAGCAGCCACATCGTCATGGCCAGCCCGGTGATGTGCTGGCCGTCGCTATAAAGGAAGGGGCGCCAGTATTGCTGGATAAGTTCGATCATCGCACTGCCTCCCGGGAGCCTGCGGAGTAGCGCCGTTCGAGGCGGCGCAGGACGAAGTTGGACGCGCTGGTGATCAACAGGTAGATAAACGCGGCGATCACCAGGAAATAGAACAGCTGATAAGTACTCTTGCCGGCATCCTGCGCGGCCTTGACCAAGTCGGCCAGGCCGATGATCGACACCAGTGCCGTGGCCTTGAGCATCACCATCCAGTTATTGCCGATGCCCGGCAGGGCGAAGCGCATCATCTGCGGGAAGGTCACGAAACGAAACCGCTGGCCACGCGTGAGGCCGTAGGCCGTGGCGGCCTCCAACTGGCCACGGGGCACGGCGAGGATCGCGCCGCGAAAGGTCTCGGTGAAATACGCACCGTAGATAAAGCCCAGGGTGATCACCCCGGCGCTGAATGGGTCGATCTCGATGTAGTCCCATTCCATAAAGTCGGTAAAGCTGGTCAGCCAGATTTGCAGGCTGTAGAAAATCAGCAGCATCAGCACCAGGTCGGGCACGCCGCGAATCAGGGTGGTGTAGATCTGCGCGGGAATCCGCAGGAACGGCAGGCTGGACAGTTTGGCAGTAGCCCCGAGCAGGCCCAGCAACACGCTGACGGCCAGGGAGAACACCGACAACTTGACGGTCATCCAGGTGCCTTGCAGCAACAGCGGGCCGAAACCCTTCAAGCTGAAGGCACTGAGCCCCAGGGTTTGCAAAAGATCTTCGAACATAAATCAGGACCTATGGCGATAAAAAAGCGCCCCTCCAGAGGAAGGGCGCCCCAGGCATTATTTGCCGCTGTACAGGTTCAGATCGCCAAAGTGTTTCTTCTGGATGGTGGCGTAGGTGCCATCATCGTGTAACGCTTTGATACCTTTATCCAACAAGGCCTTGAGGTCTTTGTTACCTTTTTTGATACCGACCGCAGTTTTGGACGGCAGCAGTGGATCGTCGATGGCCTTGCTGACTTCGTAGTCAGCACCGGCTGGCGACTTCAAAAAGCCCAGTTCGGCTTGCAGCATGTCCTGCACGGAAGCGTCCAGGCGGCCGGAAGTCAGGTCGGCGTACACCTGGTCCTGGTTGGCGTAGGCCTTGGTGGTGACACCGGCCTTGTCCAATACGGCCTTGGCGTAGGCTTCCTGGATGGTGCCTTGCTCGTAGCCCACGGTTTTACCCTTCAGGGACTCAGGCGTGGAGAAGTTCGCGCCCTTTTTGAACACCAGGGAAGTTGGGCCGGAGAACAGCTCGTTGGAGAAGTCGATCGCCTTTTCACGGGCTTCGGTCACGGTCATCGAGGAAATCACGCCGTCAAACTTGTTGGCGTTGAGGCCTGGAATCATGCCGTCGAAATCACTTTCGACCCACTTGCACTTGACCTTCAGCTCGGCACAGATGGCATTGCCCAGGTCGATATCGAAGCCCACCAGGCTGCCGTCAGCGGCTTTAGACTCAAATGGCGCGTAGGACGGATCGACACCAAAACGCAATTCCTTGTATTCCTTGGCCAGCGCGGAACCGGCGGCCATGCACAGAGCCAGTGCAGAAAGGGTCAGCAATGCTTTTTTCATTATGTAATCCCTGGAAACCAAGATAAGCGCTTGTGGCGCGGTTAGGACTGTTACTGAACGGTGTCAGACCGGACTCAAGTAGCAATTTCTGCACCATAGTTCCGAATGGTCGTTTTAAAAGGTGAGATTAAGGAGTTGTGCCAGTAGGAAATGCCCGAAAATGGGCATTGATCAATCTATGCATTATTTTGGGGCGTGTGAGGTTTTCAAATGTGGGAGCGGGCTTGCTCGCGAATGCGGTGGATCAGTCGGTACATGTATTGACTGACACACCGCATTCGCGAGCAAGCCCGCTCCCACATTGATCGGTGGCGTTGGTGAGAGACGTGTCAGGCCAGTAAATCCTGCAGGGTCGCCAGGTTGTCGGCTTCCTCGACGGCCTTGTCCTGGCGCCAGCGCAACATCCTCGGGAAACGCACCGCAATTCCGCTCTTGTGCCGCTTGGACAGGGCAATCCCTTCAAAACCCAGTTCAAACACCATGCTCGGCGTGACGCTGCTCACTGGGCCGAATTTCTCCACGGTGGTCTTGCGTACGATGGCGTCGACCTTGCGCATTTCCTCATCGGTCAGCCCGGAATACGCCTTGGCGAACGGGACCAACGTACGCTCAGTACCGGGCGGGCCGTCCCACACCGCAAAGGTGTAGTCGCTGTACAGGCTGGCGCGCCGGCCATGGCCGCGCTGGGCATAGATCAGCACGGCATCGACACTGAACGGGTCGACTTTCCACTTCCACCACACGCCCATGTCCTTGGTCCGGCCCACGCCGTAGAGCCCGTCCCGGGCCTTGAGCATCATGCCTTCCACGCCCAGGCTGCGGGACGCCTCACGCTGCTCTGCCAAGTCTTGCCAGCTATCGCCGATCAGCACTGGCGACGTGCGCAACGTTGGCTGGTCGCAGTCGCTGACCACCAGCTCCAGTTGCGCCCGGCGTTCGGCCTGGGTGTGGTTGCGCCAGTCTTCGCCGTGGTGTTCCAGCAGGTCATAAGCCAGCACGGCGACCGGCGCGTCTTCGAGGATTTTCTTGCCCAGGGTCTTGCGGCCAATGCGCTGTTGCAGCAGGGCGAAGGGTTGCACCGAGTCCTTCCACACCACGATTTCGCCGTCGATCACCGTGCCATCGGGCAGGCTGTTTTCCAGGTCATGAAGCTCCGGAAAGCGCTCGGTGACCAGTTCTTCGCCCCGAGACCAGACCCACAAGCGGCCTTCGCGCTTGACCAGTTGTGCGCGGATACCGTCCCACTTCCATTCCACTTGCCAGTCAGCAGGGGAGCCGAGCAAGGCATCGAACTGTTCCACCGGCTGGGCCAGGCCATGGGCCAGGAAAAACGGATAAGGCTGCCCGCCACGCTGGGCGTGTTCGTCGGACGATTCGGCGGCAATCAGCTTCAAATAGCCTTCGGCCGTCGGACGGTTCGACAGGTCGGTGTAGCCCACCAGCCGCTGGGCCACGCGTTTGCTGTCCAGCCCGGCCATGGCGGCCAGGGCGCGGGTGACCAGCAACTTCGACACACCGACCCGGAAGCTGCCGGTGATCAGCTTGATGCAGAGCATCAGGCTCGGCTGATCCAGCTGTGCCCACAACGCGGGCAGGCGTTCTGCCAGTTCTTCTGGCGGCAGGCCACGCAAGGGCAGGAGTTTTTCTTCCAGCCACACGGCCAGACCATCGTCCGAGGTGTGGGGCGATTCCGGTAACAGCAGGGAAATGGTTTCCGCCAGGTCCCCTACCGACTGATAACTCTCTTCGAACAGCCACGGCTCAATGCTCGCGGCTTCGGTGGCCATGTCCCGCAGCAACCGGGTGGGCACCAGTTGTCGGGGCCGGCCGCCGGATAAAAAGTACACCGCCCACGCAGCATCTTCCGCGGGCGCCTGTAGGAAATAAGCCTGCAAGGCGGCGAGCTTGGCGTTGCTGGAGGTGGTGGCGTCGAGGTTGGCGTACAGCTCGGCGAAGGCTTTCATGACGTGGCCTCCTCTTCGTCATCGCCGTATTCGGTGGTGAATCCCTGGGCATCCAGGCCCTTTTCCCGCAGGTGCCTGACCAATACGCCCACAGAACCGTGGGTGACCATTACCCGCTCGGCACCGGTTTGCTCAATGGCCCATAACAGTCCGGGCCAATCGGCGTGGTCCGAGAGCACAAAGCCGCGATCCACGCCGCGCCGCCGCCGGGTTCCGCGCAGGCGCATCCAGCCGCTGGCGAAGGCGTCACTGTAGTCGCCGAAGCGGCGCATCCAGGTGCTGCCACCGGCGGAGGGCGGGGCGATGATCAGGGCCTGGCGCAACAAAGGGTCGGTCTTTTTGAAGTCGCCGGCGTAGAGGGTTTCAGGGATATAGATGCCAGCTTCGCGGTACACCCGATTCAAGGGTTCGACCGCGCCATGGCTGAGGATCGGGCCGATGCTGGCGTCGATGCCGTGGAGAATCCGCTGGGCTTTGCCGAAGGAATAACAGAACAACACGCTCGCCTTGCCGGCGGCGATATTGGCCTGCCACCAGTCGTTGATCCCGGCAAAAATCTGCGCCTGGGGCTGCCAGCGGTAGATCGGCAGGCCGAAGGTCGATTCGGTGATAAACGTATGGCAGCGCACCGGTTCGAACGGCGCGCAGGTGCCGTCGGGCTCGACTTTATAGTCGCCGGAGGCGACCCAGACTTCACCCTGGTATTCCAGGCGCACCTGGGCGGAGCCGAGGACATGGCCGGCGGGGTGGAAACTCAAGGTGACGCCGTGGTGGCGCAGGCTTTCGCCGTAGGCCAGGGTTTGCAGGTTGATGTCCTGGCCGAGGCGCGAGCGCAGGATGCCTTCGCCGGGGGCTGCGGCCAGGTAGTGTTGGTTGCCGGTGCGGGCGTGGTCGCCGTGGGCGTGGGTGATGACCGAACGTTCCACCGGGCGCCAGGGGTCGATGTAGAAATCCCCGGCGGGGCAGTAGAGGCCTTCGGGCCGGGCGATAACAAGGTCCATGGGCGTGCCGTGGAGGTGGGCTTGTTAATTATGAGGCGGGGGCGGGTGGAGAAGTTCTATCGGAATGCATGCAATCAAATGTGGGAGCTGGCTTGCTCGCGAATGCGGTGTGTCAGTCAATAGATCTGGTGACTGATCCGCCGCTTTCGCGAGCAAGCCCGCTCCCACATTTTGATCCGGTTGAGTCAGGGAAACCGGGTTACTTGCCCGGCACCAGCGTCAACCGCGTCTTCCCGTACACCCCGTCAAAGTTCTGTGGCTGCATCGGGAAGCTCAGGTATTGCGCCTTCAGCCACGGGTCGATGCCATTGGCATAGTTCGGGCTGGCCGGGTTGCCGGATTGGCCGATGCCGCTTTGGCCCATCATCGGTTCCGCCAGGCCGAAGTCGACAATCATCCGCAGCGCCGGCACCTGGGTCGTGTCGAAACTCTGGCCCCAGCTATACGGTGCGCTGTTCAGGGTGTTGTGATCGCCGCCCGCGGCCAGTGGGCCGCGAATGGCCTGGCCGCTGGTGTTCTTCCAGGTGTAGCTGTGCAGTTTGCCCCACTGCCAGGCCTTGTGATCGGCGCCCAGCGCGCTGTCGCCTGCGGTGATCGCGGCGGCCAGGCTGCGGGCGAGGATCGCCGGCTTGTCGGTTTTCTGCCCGGTGCGGGCGTCATTCCAGAACGGGCTGTCTTCGCGCCCCAGCAGGTGGTCGGCCACCGCCGAGTACGACAGGTTGGCGTTACCGATGAAGGCTTTCCAGGTGGCGCTGTTTTCCGGACCGAGTTCGTCGAGGAAAATCTGCTTGGCGCTTTCCTGCAGGAACAACTCATAAATCGCCGCGTCGGCGGAGGTGGATGCCAGCCGACCGTCGAAGGCCATCAGGCGGCCCAGTGCTTCCCGCGCCTTGGCCTGGTCTGCCACCGGCAATCCATCGATCGCCTGTTTCAGCGGCTGGGCCATGCCCGGCGCCTGGAACATGCTCTTGAGCTTGGCGGCAAACGTGGTGGTCTGGTCGTACTGCATGGCAATCATGCTGCGGCTGTCATGCTTGCCGCTGCCGGCCAGTTGCGCGATACGTTCGGCGCGTTCCGGCGCGGCCCACGAGTTGGACAGTTGCATGCCGTAGCCACGGGGAATGGTGCGCTGGTTGGCCGTGCCGATCCAACCCTGGGCCGGGTCCTGATCGTAGGGGTGCAGCATCGCGTCGGCGTAGCCATCCCAGTCGAAACGCCCGTCCCAGCCCGGCGATGGCACCAGGCCTTCGCCTTCACGGCGGTTGGGGAACCGCCCGGTCACTTGCCAGCCAATGCTGCTGGCGTCGGCGAAGACCATGTTCAAGGCAATTGCGCGAATTTCCCGGGTGGCGTCAGACGCTTTACCGGCGGTTTGCGCACGGGACAGGTCGAAGAACGCGTCCAGGCTCTTGTCGTCCTTGAAATCGGCGGTTTGCAACGCCAGGCCGTAGCCGCTGGTCAGCGACTGGGCACTGTTGAGCAGCGGCCCGTGGCGGGTTTCGTACACCGCTTCGCGAATCGGCCGCTGGCCCTTGGCGAAGTAGGTTTCATTGCGCACGATGGCGGGCAGCCATTTGCCGTTGTTTTCGTAGTACAGCGCGTTGCCCTGGCGCTTGACCTTCTCCAGGAATACGTCCTGGGTGTCACCCGAGACCTGGCTCATGCTCCAGGCCACCTTGCCGTTGAAGCCGGAAAGCAGGGTTGGCAAACCGGCGATGGACACACCGGCGGCCTGGTATTTCGGCGAGCGGATCTGCACGTAGTTCCACAGCGACGGGGCCTGCATCGAGGTCGACAGGTCATTGGCCAGCAGGCTCTTGTTGCTGCGGCTGCGCTGCGGGCCGATCGCCCAGTTGCTGGAGCTGGACGTGCCCAGGGTGTTGAGGGTGCCGAGGTGCTCGCTGAGGCTGGTCAGCGCAGCGAGGCCCGGGATCTGGCCCAGGTTGATGCCCTTGAGCTTGTCGGACTCGGCCACTGGCAGCGGTTCATCCGGGTAGCTCGGGGTCAGCCAGGCGAGTTTGTCGGCACCGACTTTTTGCGCGAGCACCAATGACGACAGCTCTTCCTGCAAGTTGGTCGACTCGCTGAAATTCAGCAGGCAGAACAGCAGCGCCGAATCTTCCGGCTTCCAGTATTCAGGCTTGTAGCCAGTCTGGGCCAGGTCTGGCGGCAGCTTGTCGCGGTAGCGGAACAGGTAGGCGTTGACCCCGCGTGCATACACTTCAAAGAAGCGCTTGAGGCGCGGCGACGAGGCGTTATACAGCTCGCCGGCGCTTTTGCGCAGGTTGACCGCCCGCATGAAACGGTCGACATCCAGCACATCCGGCCCGGACATTTCCGCCAGGCGGCCCTGGGCCAGCAGGCGCAGGGTGACCATCTGGGTGATGCGGTCGCTGGCGTGCACGTAGCCCAGGGTGAACAGCGCATCGTGGAAGGTGCTGCTTTCAATCAGCGGGATGCCCTGGCTGTTGCGGCGCACCGAAACGTTCTGCGCCAGGCCCTTGATCGGCTGTACGCCGGAAACCGGAGGCAGGGTGTCTTGGGTGCTCTGTAACTGGCAACCGGCCAGGCCCAAGGCACTGGCAATTGCCGCGGCAACGCCGAACCGGGGAAGAAAGTGTGAGAGGGCTGGCGAGGCCATGGCAAAGCTCCTGCGGGGGGTAGCGTCAGTAAAGGCGCTACGTTAGTGAGCGCGGCGAAACGACGCAAGCGGGAGGCGATGCTTATTTCAGGATTTGCGTAAGGTTTCTAGTCGGGCACAAATCAGTGTGGGAGCGGGCTTGCTCGCGAATGCGGTGTATCAGCTAAAAGAGTTGTGGCTGATCCACCGCATTCGCGAGCAAGCCCGCTCCCACACTTTGATCCCGTTGACCTTCAGGATTTTGGCGGATTGACCTTCTGCACCAGCTCATAGGCACGCACCGTCGCCGGGCGTTGCTTGATGTGGTTGAACCAGCGTTCTACATGTGGGAAGTCTTCCAGCTTCTGGCTCTGCCACTTGTGGGAAACGATCCACGGGTAGATCGCCATGTCGGCAATGCTGTATTCCTCGCCGGCCACGAACGTGCGGTCGGCCAGGCGCCGCTCCAGCACGCCATACAGGCGGGCGGTCTCATCCACATAGCGTTTGATCGCGTAGGGAATCTTTTCCGGGGCGAACTGGCTGAAGTGGTGATTTTGGCCGGCCATCGGCCCCAGGCCACCCATTTGCCAGAACAGCCATTGCAGCGCTTCCTGACGACCACGCAGGTCCTGGGGAATGAACTTGCCGGTTTTTTCCGCGAGGTACAGCAGGATTGCGCCGGATTCGAACAGGGAAATCGGCGCGCCGCCGTCGGTCGGGTTCTGATCGACGATGGCCGGGATGCGGTTATTGGGGGCGATCTTCAGGAAGTCGGGCTTGAACTGGTCGCCCTGGCCGATGTTGATCGGGTGCACCTCGTAAGGCAGGCCGGCTTCTTCCAGGAACAACGACACTTTGTGACCGTTGGGGGTGGTCCAGTAATACAGGTCGATCATGAAGCTCTCCAAGGGTGGTGACGCTTGAGCGAATGCCTGTAGGTATAGGTAATGTTAGGGTGACGAAAATTCAATGAAACATTTGGGTCTATCGATATGGAAATTCGTGCGGGCGCAGCGTTGATTCTGATTGACCAGCAAAAAGGCATTCACCATCCCAGGCTGGGACGGCGCAATAATCCGCACGCCGAGGCGCGCATGCTGGCGTTGCTGGCGCATTGGCGGCGCGAAGGCTGGCCGGTGATTCATGTGCAGCATCTGTCCCATTCACCGGAATCGGTGTTCTGGCCGCAGCAGTCGGGGGTGGAGTTTCAGGACGCGTTTATTCCGCAGGCGGGTGAGCAGTTGATCCAGAAACGGGTGCCGGACGCATTTTGTGGGACGGGGCTGGAAGCGAGGTTGCGTGAGGCCGGGCTTCGGCAAGTGGTGCTGGTGGGCGTGGCCACCCATAACTCGGTGGAGGCCACGGCCCGCAGTGCCGGCAACCTGGGGTTTGAGACGTGGGTTATCGAAGATGCCTGCTACACCTTCGACAAGGCGGACTTTTTCGGGCAGATGCATTCGGCGCAGGCGGTACATGCCATGTCGTTGGGCAACCTGCACGGCGAGTACGCCACCGTCATCTCTTCAGAAACCCTCCTCCCGTAGGGGGTCAGGTTACGGCGCCGTCCACCAACACCTGCAACGTTTGTTGTGAGCATCGCTCGATGCGTACCCGCACACCATAGACTTCGGCAAACAGCGCCGTATCCAGCACGTCATCCGCCGCGCCACTGGCGTACAGCCGGCCCTGGCGCAGCACCGCGATATGGTCGGCATAGCGCGCCGCGAGGTTGATGTCGTGCAGCACCACCACGGCGATCAGGTTGTGTTCCCGCACCAGTTCGCGCACGCAATCCATGACCTTCAACTGGTAGTTCAAGTCCAGCGCACTGGTGGGTTCATCCAGCAGCATCACCTGTGGCCGGCGCGCAATCAGTTGCGCCAGGCTGACCAGTTGCCGCTGGCCGCCGGATAACGTGCTCAATAGCTGATCCGCCAGATGAGCGATGCCAATCCTTTGCAACGCATCAAAGGCCTCGCGCATGCACGCGTCGCTTGAAAGCGCAATGCTCTCGACGTTCGCCACCCGCAGCGCCGCGATCACGCTTTCCATCACACTCAGGCTCAAGCCCGGCGGAAGGTTTTGCGGCATATAGGTCACGCGCCGGGCGCGTTCACCGACGGACATTTTCGTCAGGTCCAGGTCACCCAATCTGACAACGCCCTGCATCTTTTCCAGCCCCGCCACCGCCCGCAGCAACGTCGACTTGCCCGCACCGTTCGGCCCGATCAACGCGGTCAGGCTGCCGTGGGCCAAGGTTGGCAAACTCAGGTCATGCACAATCTGGCGCCGGCCATAGCTGACCTGGGCGTTCTGAATCGACAGCCCGCTGCTCATAACTGCCTCCCGCGCTTGAACACCAGCAACACGAAAATCGGCACGCCCACCAGCGCGGTGACGATACCCACGGGTACGATCACCCCGGGCATGATCAGCTTGCTGGCGATGGATGACAGCGACAACAGTAACGCGCCGACAAGCGCGCTGGCCGGCAGCAGGAAGCGCTGGTCTTCACCCACCAGAATCCGCGCGATGTGCGGACCCACCAGGCCGATAAATCCGATGGTTCCCACAAACGCCACGGCGGTGGCCGACAGCAGGCTGATACGCAACAACGAGAAAAACCGCAGGCGCTTCACATCGACACCGAAGCTTTGCGCGCGGTCTTCGCCCATGCGCAACAGGGTCAGGCGTGGCGCGGCCGCGAAGGAAAAGGGCATGACCACGGCGACCACCAACGCGAGGATGCCGAGCTTGTCCCAGTTGGCCCGGGTCACGCTGCCCAGGGTCCAGAACACCAGTTGTTGCAGCACATCTTCGGTGGCGACCAGTTGCAACAGGGCGACCACCGCGTTGCAACTGAACACCAGGGCAATCCCGAACAGCACCAGGCTTTCCACCCCGGCACCGCGCAGGCGCGACATGGCTTGCAGCAAAAAGACCGAAGCGGCGGCAAACACAAAGGCCGAAATGGAAATCGCCGTATTGGCCGACACCCACAGCGTCGTCACCGGAAACACAATCACCAGGGACGCGCCCAACGCCGCCGCCGAGGAAACCCCCAGGGTGAATGGACTGGCGAGCGGGTTGTTAAGGATCGCCTGCATCTCGGCGCCCGCCAGCGACAGCGCGCAACCGACCAACACCGCCATCAAGGCGTAGGGCAGGCGCACGTTCCAGATGATCACCTGGTCGGTGGCGCTCAGGTGGGCGGGGTGCAGCAAGCCATCGAGCAGGGCGCCAAGGCCCATGCCCGACGGGCCGCTGGCCAGGTCCACGAGGATCGCGCACATCAGCGCGCCACCCAGCAGGGCCAGCAGCCAGCAACGACGCGCGAGCAGGCGGCGATAGCCTTGGGTGGCGGTGGCGAGGTCGAGGGTTTGAGTGGTCATTGGATTCGCAGCCTTGAAAACGACGAAAATCCCTGCCGGTACACGGTCAGTGTGGGAGCTGGCTTGCCTGCGATGGCGATGGTGAATCCAACACCGCTATCGCAGGCAAGCCAGCTCCCACAGGAACCGTGTCCAGGCAGGGAATGGGTTGTGAGCCTTAGTTACTTGGCCTTGCCATCAATCCAGTAAGCACCCTGCAGCGGCATGCCGAGGAACTGTTGGTTCATCGCTTCCATGGTCGCCTTGGGATCCAGCTTGGCGAACAATTCCGGATGCACCCACTTGGCCAGCGCTTCAATCGCCAGCAGGTTGTACGGCGAGTTGTAGAAGTCATGCCACAGACCGTGGGAATTGCCCTCACGAATCGCCCGAAGGTTCACAAACTCAGGGCGGGCCAGCACGGCGTCAAACGCGGCACGCGCGTCTTCGTTGCTCTCGCCAGCACCCAGAATCAACCCGGGCTTGTGATTGCCGGTGGCCACATACACATCCGGGTCAGCCTTCAGCGCGTACTCGACACTGATATCTCCCAGCGCCCCCGGCACCACGTCGGCGGCGATGTTGCGCCCGCCCACCAGCTTGATCACTTCACCCATGCCGCTCTTGCCAGTGGTGTGCCCCGGTGCCTGCCAGGCGCCGGCCAGCAATTCCAGGAACACGCTCGGGCGCGGCCCGGCCGGCAAGGTGGCGACGGCGTCGGTGATCACCTTGATGTGCTGGTCATAAAAGTCGAGGAACGCCTTGGCCTGGGTTTCCCGGCCCAGGGCCTGGCCCAGGGCGGTCATGCTGGCGTGGGTGCCTTGCACCGGGTTGATGCGGAAGTCGACGAACAACACTGCAATGCCCGCCTTGGCCAACACGTCCGCCACCGGGCTGTGTTCAGTCGGGCCATGGCCGGAAATGCTGAACACCGCCAGGTCCGGTTTCAGCGAAAGAATTTCCTCGGCGCTGACGCTTTGCTCCGACGCCTGGCCAATCAGCGGAATGTCTTTTACCGTCGGAAATTTCGCCACGTAGGCGTTATAGGTGTGGGCGTCCAACAGTTTCAAGTCATTCTGCCAGCCGACAATCCGTTGGAATGGCGCGTCCTTGTCCAGCAAGGCAAAGGCCGAAATCAGCCGGCCTTCGCCGAGCACCACGCGCTGCACGTGGTCTGGCACCTCGACCTTGCGGCCCAGCACGTCGGTGACTTCATGGGCGGCGGCGGTTTCGGCGTGGCCGAGGATCAGCACGGCAAACAGCGCGCCCAGCTTGAGGAAGTTGCGGGGTTTCAGCATGGCGAGAACTCCAGGTGAAGGCGGCGCATCAGACATCGCTCCAGCGCCGCAAAAGGTTGTGATAGGCGCCGCTCAGTTGCAGCAGCGCGTGGTCGTCGGCGTGTTGCGCGGTGAGGCGTTGAATCGCCACGTCCATGTCCAGCAGCAGTTGGCGCTGGCCGTCTTCGCGCACCAGGCTTTCGACCCAGAAGAAACTGGCGATGCGCTCGCCGCGGGTGACCGGGTTGATCTTGTGCAAACTGCTGCCGGGATAAATCAGCAGGTGCCCGGCGGGCAGCTTCACCGCGTGCTCGCCGAAGGTGTCGCGGATCACCAGTTCGCCGCCGTCGTAGCTGGCCGGATCAGCCAGGAACAAGGTGGCGGAGATGTCGGTGCGCACCCGTTCGCGCACACCCTTGAGGCCGCGAATCGCATTGTCGATATGCCAGTCGAAGGCTTCGCCGCCGCTGTAGCGGTTGAACAGCGGCGGGTAGATTTTCTTCGGCAGGGCGGCGGACATGAACAGCGCGTTGTCCGACAGCCGCGACAGAATCTGCTCACCCAGGCGAATCGCTACCGGCGCGTCTTCCGACAGCTGCCGGTTGTTTTTCGCCATGGCCGAGCGTTGCCCGGCAGTGACCTTGCCGTCGACCCACGGTTGATCGAGCAGGGTGGCGACGGCCACCGCGACTTCTTCGGCACTCAACAGGCCGGGGATTTCGATCAGCACGGCTTAAAACTCATAGTCGACACTGGCGGTGAGCGTGCGCCCGGCGCCCGGAATGCCGTAGAGCTGGAAGCCGTCCAGGGACGCGCCGATCTGGCTGTAGTAGAACTTGTTAAACACGTTGTTCAGGTTGAGGTTGACCGTGGTTTGCCTGGTCACTTTGTATTGCGCAGCCACGTTGTTGAGCCAGTAGCCGGGCGCCTTTTCGTGGTCGCGGGTGTAGATCGCGTACACGCCGGACGGGCCGGTGGCGTAGCTGCTGTTGTTGTTCAGGCCGCCGACGTATTTGTTGTCGCTGTAGCGGCGGCGTCCTACGTATTGCGCGCCGTAACTCAGGCTCAGGTCGTCGGTGACGGCGTAGGTGGTCCACAGGTTGGCGGTCAGGTCGGGAACGTTCTTGGCTTCCTCGCCTTTGTTGGCCCCTTTGGTCTGGGTGCTTTTCAGCGCGGAGAACCCGCTGTACACCGTCCAGCGCGGGCTGATATTGCCTTGCAGGCCCAGTTCCACACCGTCTACGCGCTTGGCGGGGAGGGCGCGTACCGGAGCGCTTTCGCCGTCCTGGTATTCCCAGGAGTTGTCCAGTTCGGTGCGGAAGATCGCGGCGGTGACGTTCAGCAGGTCGTGGGCAATGTCCCACTTGGTGCCGATCTCGTAGGTCTTCGACTTGGCCGGGGTGTAGTTGCTGGTGCTCGCGGCGCCGTAGATCTGGTTGTTGGTCGACGCACCCAGGGCTGACGGTTGTGCCGCTTCGCTGTAGGACACGTAGATGCTGCCGTTAGGCAACGGCTTGTACACCGCGCCGACCCGGCCGCTCACGGCACCGTCGGTGCTGTCGATGGACGCTTGGCCACGCTGGGTGGTTTTGGCCTGCCAGTTGTCGTAGCGCAGGGAGCCGAGCACTTGCCACTGTTCATTCAGGGTGATGGTGTCACCCAGGTAGATGCCGGCGTTGTCGATCACTGAGCGTGGCTGGCCTTCACCCTTGGTCACTTCGCTGCTGGCGAAGCTGTGGTTCGGGTCGTTCATGTCGAAGAACAGGTCGCCGGCTGGCACTTCGGCGTTGCGTTTCAGGCCGCCGTAGGTCTCGTGATAGAACTCGAGCCCGCTGACCACCGCGTGTTCCAGCCCGCCGGTATTGAGTTTGAAGGCGAAGTCGGTCTGGTTGTCGAGGATGGTGTAGCGCGTCGACTGGCCGAAGTCGCTCCCTCGCAAAATACCGTAGGCGGTGTTACCGCTGTTGGCGTATCCCGGGTAGGCATTTACCGTGCTGCCGGGCACTTGGCTGATCGGTCCTACGCCGGTGTAGCCCAAGGTCGCACAGCGCGTGCCGGTGCAGGTTTTTTGGCCATTGCCGTTGGCGGCGAAGAAGCGCGCGGGCGAGAGCACCGCGAAGTTGTCGGTACGCTCCCACTTGGTCTGGTTCTTCAGGGTCGCTTCGTTCCAGTCGAAATCATGCTCGAAGCGGGTGGTCAGCGAAGTGGTTTTGGTCTGCTGGGTGTACAGGTGCGAGTCGCCATACCAGTTGGAGCGCTTGACTCCCGGCATGCGGTCGCCGTCGGTGCCGCGCTGGATCGGCACACCGCCGTCCGGCGTGTTGTCGTCCTTCTGGTAGAAGGTGTCGATAAACAGGCGGGTGTCGGTGCCCAGGCCGAAGCCGAGGGAGGTCGCGATGCCCCAGCGGTCGTAGTCCACGTCGTCACGCTCGGCCACCTGGTTGTAGTGCTTCATCAGGTTGATGCGCAGGGCGGTGGTGTCATTCAGTTGTTGGTTGAAATCGCCGGTGAGGCGGCGGTAGCTGTCGGTGCCGATGCCGGCCGAGAGTTTGTTGGCATCCCCCAGGTGCGCCTCTTTACTCACCAGGTTGACGCTGCCGCCTACCGCGGAAACGCCGGATTCGATCGAGCCGGTGCCCTTGAACACTTCTGCCTGTTGCAGGTTGAAGGTGTCGGTGCGGGTCGATTGGCCGGCATCGCGCACACCGTCGACGGTCAGGCTCTGCTCCGAGGAAAACCCGCGAATCGAAAACAGGTCGCCCCAGCCCAGGTTGCCTTCGCCGGACATGAAGGTGATGCCCGGCACGTTGCGCAACACTTCCTGCAAGGTCTGCGCGTTTTGCTCCTTGAGCACTTGCTGCGGGACGATGGTTACGCTTTGCGGGGCATCAAGCAGCGGCTGGCTGATTTTTGCCGAGGTCACCCGGTCGACTTTAAAGGTGGAAGTGGCTTCACCGTCGATCTTGATTTCCGGCAGGCTCAGCACTGAATCATTCGACGCCGCCACCGGCGCATCGGCCCAGGCGGTGGGAGAAACGCTGCCGGCGGCAAGCAGGCCGAACATCGGCGCAAGGGTAGATTGCAGCGACAGGGCGCGCGGGGTAGGCAATGGCATTCGGAGTGACCTAGGCTAAATTACAATTAATCTCATTTAGATTCGGTAGTCTAAAGACCGATACCGGCCGCCATGCCGTGGCTTTGTAATGTGGATGCGTGATTACCGCTTCCCACAACATTCCATTACATTTGCGCGTACTCCTGGCTGAAGTTTCGGCTATCTCCTGCCTTTTGAGTTTCGGACGAATTGCCCCATGGCCAAGCAAGACCACCTGCTGATCGTTGATGACGACCCGCAAATCCGCCAATTGCTGTGCGACTACCTGAGTGACGCCGGCTTCCAGGTGTCCACCGCCGGCGACGGCAAGGAAATGCGCCGCCGCCTGGCGCTGAATGTCATCGACCTGATCGTCCTCGACCTGATGTTGCCCGGCGAAGACGGCCTGAGTTTGTGCCGCGAATTGCGCGTCAGCTCCAATACGCCGGTGATCATGCTCACCGCCAAGGGCACGCTGATCGACCGGATCGTCGGCCTGGAAATCGGCGCCGACGATTACCTGCCCAAGCCGTTCGACCCGCGGGAGTTGCTGGTGCGGATCAAGGTGGTGCTGCGCCGGGTGCAGAGTTTTCCGGACCGGGCGCGGCTCGATGAAGCACCGAGCATCAGCTTTGCCGGCTGGCAGCTGGACACCCGGGCCCGCCAATTGCTTTCGCCGGAAGGCGTGGTGGTCAGCCTCGGCAACTCCGATTACCGGGTGTTGCGCCTGTTGTTGCAGCATCCCAACCGGCCGCTGAGCCGCGACTTTTTGCTCAACCACGTGTTCGACAAAGACAGCACGCCGTTCGACCGCTCGATTGATGTGTGCGTCAGCCGACTGCGCTCGCAGTTGCCGGCCGGGTTGATCAAGACCGTGCGCAACGAGGGTTACATGCTCACCGCCGACGACGTGGCGCTGCAATCGTGAAACTGCTGCCGCGTTCGCTGTTCGGCCGGCTGGTGCTGATCCTGGTCAGCGGCATGCTCGCGGCCCAGGCCCTGACCAGCAGCATCTGGTACGACATGCGCCACGGCCAGGTGCTGGAAATCCCCAGCCGGCTGATCGCCACGCGGCTGGCGGACGTGGTGCGGCTGGTACACAGCGATCCGGCGCAGGCGGATCTGCTGATCAAGCTGCTCGATACGCCGCGCTTTCGCCTGACCCTGAGTGACCAGGCCAGTGATGTGACAAGCAGCATCAGCGACAGCGACCAGGCCACCGAGCGCTTGCTGAATAAAGTGCTCTCGGAGAAAACCGGCTACACCCAGAACCTGCATCTGTTGAGCCTCAAGTTGCTGGATGCCGAGGGCCAGCATGCCGGGCTGTCGACTCTGCTCAGCTCCAGGCCTGTGGTGGGGCAATTCCTGATTGACCTGCGTTTGCCGGACGGGCGCTGGCTGCAGGTGCAGGCCACCGAGGAACAAGGCTGGACCAGTACTTCGCCGATGGACTTGCTGTTCGATTACGTGATGCGCATTTATCTGCTGCGGGTATTGGTGCTGGTGATCATTGCCCTGGTGGCGGTGCGCCTGGCCATTCGCCCGCTCAACGCCCTGGCCAAGGCTGCCGAAGCCTTGGGCCGGGACATCCAGCGGCCACCGCTGGCCCTCGATGGGCCCACCGAAGTGCGCCGCGCCGCCCAGGCGTTCAACGCCATGCAGCAGCGGCTGATCGCCAACATCGCCGAGCGCACGCGCTTCCTGGCGGCGATTTCCCACGACCTGCGCTCGCCCATTACGCGCCTGCGGTTACGTACGGAAATGCTCGACGACAACCGCACCAAGGAACGTTTTCGCAGCGACCTGGAAGAAATGGAGCACATGGTTTCCAGCACCCTGGACTTCGTCAGCAGCGGCGAAATCAACGAGAAGCGCCAGAACATCGACATCAACGCCTTGCTGCAAAGCTTGCAGGCGGACCTGCAGGACGTGGGCGAGACGGTGACGATAGAAGGGCGGGCCAAACAGCCATTGCCGGGGTATGCCCGCAGTCTCAAGCGTTGTGTGCAGAACCTGCTGGAGAACGCGGTGCGTTATGGCTCCGAGGTGGTGGTGCGGGTAGAGGACAAGGCGGACAGCTTGAAGATTGTCATCAGCGACCGTGGGCCGGGGATTCCCCAGGAACAACTGGAACAGGTGATGGAGCCGTTTTACCGGGTGGAAGGCTCACGCAATGTGGAAACCGGTGGTTACGGGCTGGGGCTGAGTATCGCGCATACGATCGCCAGTGCCCATGACGGGCGGTTGGGCTTGAGCAATCGGGAGGGTGGGGGATTGGAGGTGGTGTTGGAGTTTCAGCGCAAATCCTGGCCTTGAAATACAGGCTAAATGTGGGAGCGGGCTTGCTCGCGAAAGCGGTGTATCAGTAACAGAGAGGTTGACTGACACTGCGCTTTCGCGAGCAAGCCCGCTCCCACATTTGGATGTGCAGTGTTTCGAGAATCGGGTTTCTTAACTCAAGCCCCGTGGCACTTCTTGAATTTCTTCTCGCTGCCGCACGGGCAAGGATCGTTACGACCCACGTCCTTCAACGTATTGCGCACCGGCTCCTGGTGAGCGTGGCCGCAGTTCGGGCCGTGGACATGGCCGTGGTCGTGATCATGATGATCGTGATCGTGGTTGCAGTCGGGACCATGGACATGGGGTTGCTGAGTCATCGATGTCGCTCCGGAATAAAATCGCCGGGGATTATCTCGCCATTGCGCAACACCTGCACGTCGTTCCCGATAAATAAACCGGTTTTCAACTCGCCTTCAAGACGATAGGGCACGGGATCGCGCGGATTTTTCAGCATGTCGACCACATCGCGGATCTGCGGCCACAGGTTGGTGCGCACCGATACCCGGAAAAAAGCGTGGCTGTGGGGTGGCACGGTCAGCCATTCGTTGGACTCGCCTTCGGTCAGCACCATCGTGCCGAGGCTGACCTTGTAAACCAGGCCGCGTACGGTCAGGTCGTTGTCGTCGCGGTTATCCACGCGGAAATACAGCTTGAACTTCTGCTCCAGCAACTTGACCCGCACGGGGTCGACCTTGACCAGACGCACCTCGGGGGCGGGCGTATCGTCGGCGAACCACGACGCGCAGCCGGAGAGCCCCAGCATCAATGCCAGCAGAAGGCTGTAAGTCCTGAATACCCGCGCCTGAGAAACCATGCCGTTACTCCGTGTGAAGAGTCAGCATAGCAAGCGAGAGCCTGTCGGGTATCAATGAATGTCAGAGGTAGCCGGAACAGCACTTCTTGAATTTCTGCCCGCTGCCACACACGCAGGCGTCATTACGCCCGGCCTTCACGTCCACTGTTGGGTCGATAAAGTACCAGTGCTCATTGTTCTGTACGAAAGATGAGCGCTCGCGGTGGCTGTGTTCGCCGGTGCTGTCATGCCAGCGAGCGGTAAAGGTCACGAAGGCGTGTTCCGGCTGGCCGCCGAACACCTCGGAGCTTTCCACTGAAAGGCCCAGCCAGGTGCTTTGGGCGCTCCAGGCGCCGATGGCGGCGGTGTCCAGCCCGGCTTGCTGCGCAGGCAGGGTGGTTGCCACCAGGTAGTCCACCAGGCCCAGCACATAGGCGCTGTAGCGCGAACGCATCAACGCTTCGGCGCAGGGGGCCGGGTGGCCGGCGTGATAATGACCGCAGCAGGCATCCAGCAGGTTGCCGCTGCCGCAGGGGCAAATGGATGTACTCATCGGGTTACCACCAATACTTTCCAAAGTTTTGCGGGTTGGCCCAGAAGCGGGCGTTCAGCCAATCCGGCACCTGTTTATAGTCAAGCAGATCATAGGTAAACAGCGTCAAAACCTGATCGTCGCGCTGGAAACGCTCGCTGGCTTGCAGGGCCAGGGAGAAGAAATCGGTGTCTTTCCAGTGGCAGGCCTCCAGGTCCACCAGCACCGCAATGCGGCTGGCATTGAGGTTGCGGATGCCCCCCAGCAGGGTCAGGCCCGCAGGTTTTGACAGGTGTTCCAGGCAACCGACCGCCAGTGCCAGGTCAAAACGCTGGGCCGCGAGGTCGGTGGGCAAGGGGCCGGGCTCGGCGAAGGACACCACGGTATCCGGGTGTGCTTCCTTAAAGGCATCCAGCGCCGGGAACTGGCTGGCGCCCAATAACAGCAGGCGTTTGGGCGCGTGAAGATCAAGCAGCGCAGCGAGCGCTTGCTGGGGTGTACGGGAAGAAATACCGGCAGTCATCGAAGATCCTCACATCAGGACCGTAGAGACTAGCCTGCCTGAGCGTGCGGGCCTAGAGCGGGCGGCGAGAATAAACCGCTCGGCCCAATGAATACTGGGGTGTGACACGCTGGCGCAGATGAAAAGAGCCGTCTTTACTCCACTCGTCGGCCCCCGCCGATCCCCTCAGGAGAAAGTCAGATGAGCATCATGCGGACAGCTCTACCCTTGGTTCTGCTAACCGGAGTATTGACAGGTTGCGCAGGCTTGCAAAAAACCGACTGGCCCACCTGTGCCGCCGTCGGCGGTGTGACCGGTGCTGCCATTGGTGCGACCCAAAGCTCGTCCTATGCAGGCTACGGCGCACTGCTGATTGGCGGCATGGCTGGCGCCTATTGCTGGGTGCATGGCGACGGTGACGAGGACGGCGATGGCGTACCGGACAGCCGCGACAAGTGCCCTGGCACGCCAAAAGGCGTGCAGGTCGACGCCAATGGCTGCCCTCCGGTGCCGGTAGCGGTGGTTCAAGAGGAAGTGGTGGTGGTCAAGGAAGAAACCATCGTGATTCGTGACGTGCACTTCGAGTTCGACTCCGCGAAGCTCACCGCTGCCGACAAAACCAAGCTCGACGTGATTGCCACCCGCCTGAAAAAAGAGGCCCCGAGTGCGCAGCTGCGCGTCAGCGGGCATACCGACAGTGTCGGTAAAGATGCCTACAACCAGAAACTCTCTGAACGACGCGCTCATTCGGTGACCGACTACCTGGTCAGTTCCGGCATCCCGCGCAGCAGTTTTGTCTCCGTGACCGGCGCCGGCGAAAGCCACCCCGTAGCCGATAACAAAACCGCTGATGGCCGCGCGCTGAACCGCCGCGTGGAAATCCAGATCAACCGCTGACCCCGCCTCAAGGCCCCTGCGGAATCCCCAGGGGCCCCTTCATCAATTTTTTAATCCTTCACTGGCACAACGCCTGTAGAAGTCGTTACTGTGCGCCCAAAGAATAATGTGCAAGGGGAGCGTGCGGGATGAAGGTGTTTTGGGGGCTGGGTAAATTCTTGACGTTGCTGTTCTGGGTCGTGGTGGTGGTCAACCTGATCACACCGCTGATCAACCCGTTCCACCTGTTGGTCAACCTGGCCGGCAGCCTGTTGTTGCTGACCCATGTTCTGGAACTGCTGTTGTTCAACGGCAGTGTGAAAACCCGTGCCCATCCCTGGCGTGACCGCTTGCAGATCCTGCTGGTGGGTATGTTCCATGTGCAGAGCTTTTCGACGCCGACACCGGCTAATGATGTAAACAAGGAGGCCAATCATGCGTAAGGTTTTTCTGTTGGCCCTGCTGGTCAGCCCCATTGCCCTGGCCCAGAGCGTCAGCGTCGAGACCAACTCGTTGATGCGCCTGCCCAACAGCAGTGGTGTGTTGCAACTGGAGCGACTGGACGTGGCGGATTACGGCACCTTGCTGATTCCCGCCAATATCACCCAGGTGACCGTGGATGAACTGCACCTGGGCCGCGACGCGCGAATCGCCATCGTGCCCGGTAGCACCACGTTGCAACTGCAGGTGCGTCAGGCGCAGCTGGAGCAGGGCAGCCAGATCACCTCACGCGGCGCTCCCGGTACCCATGAGCGCCCGGCCAAGGCGGGGCGTGACCTGGTGTTGCGGATTAACTCGCTGACGGCCGATGAGCTGTCGGTGGATGCCCGCGGTGGCGCGGGTGCCCAGGGTTATGCCGGGCTGGATGGTGCCAACGGCGAAGACCCGGGCTGCACCTGGGGTTCGGCCGGGCGCGGTGCCAATGGCGACAACGGCGGCGACGGGCTGCCGGGCGCGGCGGGCGCGCAGGTTCGTGTGGAATTGCCGCAGGACTTCCCGGGCGAGAAAATCAAGGTCTGGGTGGACGGCGGAGCCGGTGGCTTGGCGGGCACGGCGGGCAAGCCGGGTAAAGGCGGGCAGTCCAAGGGGTGCCTGGTGTACCGCGCGGATGGCGGCGAAAAGGGCCGGGCCGGGTTGGAAGGGCAGCCGGGGCCAGCGGGGCCTGCGGGTGCTGTGACCATTCAGAGGCTCTGAGGCGACTGGCCTGACGTTTTCGCGAGCAAGCCCGCTCCCACATTTGAAACGCATTCCAAATGTGGGAGCGGGCTTGCTCGCGAAAGCGGTCTACTAGGCGCTTTAGAACATCGGCCGTGCCGAAGCAATCGCCACCAGCACCAACCCCACTATCAAGTTGATCCCCACCAATTTACGAATCTGCCCCAAGGCCGCAGCCCCGGCCGGCCAATCCTCCGCCGCCACCGCCACGCGCAGCTCCGGCAACTTCAGCGCCTGAATCCGGATAAACAGCGCCGTCATCACCACATACAACCCCATCATGACCTGTACATAACGCGGCGCGGTCTCAAACCCGCTGAAGCGCAGTTGCAGCAGGCCGACACCGCTGATCGGCAACACCAGCACCGCCACCCAGACCCACACGAAAAAACGTTGAAACACATTTACCCAGAGTTTCAGCCGGGCCGGCCCGTCCAGCGCGGCCATGGCGGCGGGGCGCAGGATCATCCAGGCGAAAAACATACCGCCGACCCAGATCAGGGCGGCCAGTACATGCAGGGTGTAAGCGAAGCTAAAGACGGTCATTGGGGTACTCCGTTCTGCGCGGGATTAATTAGCGGGGTATGATAGCGGCCGATCCGAACCACTGAAAATTTATCCAGCGTTTTTTGCGCCCGACTATCCATGATCAGCACTGAACTCAAAACCACGATCCAGGGCGCCTACTCGCGTTTTCTCGAAGCCAAGAGCTTGAAACCGCGGTACGGCCAGCGCCTGATGATCGCCGAAGTCGCCAAGGTCCTCGGGGATATCGACACCGACGACGAAGGTCGGCGCAGTGGCGACCCCGCCGTGGTGGCCGTCGAGGCCGGCACCGGTACCGGTAAAACCGTGGCCTACAGCCTGGCGGCGATCCCCACCGCCAAGGCCGCCGGCAAGCGCCTGGTGATTGCAACCGCCACCGTCGCCCTGCAAGAGCAGATTGTCTACAAAGACCTGCCCGACCTGATGCGCAACAGCGGCCTGAATTTCACCTTCGCCCTGGCCAAGGGCCGTGGGCGCTATATGTGCCTGTCCAAGCTCGACGTGCTGTTGCAGGAAGGCCACGCGCAAACCGCCACTGCCTCGCTGTTCGAAGAAGAAGGCTTCAAGATCGAAGTCGATGAGGTCAGTCAGAAGCTGTTTACCAGCATGATCGAGAAACTGGCGGGCAATAAATGGGACGGCGACCGCGACAGCTGGCCCAATGCCCTGGAAGACGCCGACTGGGCGCGCCTGACCACCGATCACAGCCAGTGCACCAACCGGCATTGCCCCAACTTCGGCCAGTGCGCCTTCTACAAGGCCCGGGAAGGCATGGGCAAGGTCGACGTTATTGTCACCAACCATGACATGGTCCTCGCCGACCTGGCCCTGGGGGGCGGCGCCGTGTTGCCCGACCCGCGCGACACACTCTACGTGTTCGACGAAGGCCATCACCTGCCCGACAAGGCCATCGGCCACTTTGCTCACTACACGCGGCTGCGCTCCACCGCCGACTGGCTGGAAACCACGGCCAAGAACCTCACCAAGTTGCTCGCCCAGCACCCGCTGCCGGGCGACCTGGGCAAGTTGATCGAGCAGGTGCCGGAGCTGGCGCGGGAGATCAAGACCCAGCAGCAATTCATGTTCAGCGCCTGCGAGCAGGTGGCAGACTTCAAGCCCGGCGAAGACGTGGAAGGCCGCGAACGGCCGCGCCATCGTTTCGTTGGCGGGTTGATCCCCGAGCACATGCGCGAAATGGGCGTCGAGCTGAAAAAGGGCTTTTCGCGCCTGACCGACTTGTTCACCCGTCTCACCGATTTGCTCAAGGAAGGCATGGATGGCGAGGTCAATATCGGCATCGCCAGCAATCAGGCTGAAGAATGGTACCCGCTGTTTGGCAGCCTGCTGTCCCGGTCCCAGGGCAACTGGGAGTTGTGGACCGCCTTTACCGTCGAAGACCCGGAAGACAACCCGCCCATGGCCCGTTGGCTGACCCTGTCGGAAAGCGGTGCGCTGTTCGATATCGAGGTCAACGCCAGCCCGATCCTGGCGGCGGAAATGCTCCGACGCAATCTGTGGAACGTGGCCTACGGTGCCTTGGTCACCTCGGCTACGCTGACGGCCCTGGGCACCTTCGACCGCTTCCGCATGCGCGCCGGGCTGCCGAAAAAGGCCGTCACCGCCGTGGTGCCCAGCCCGTTCCATCACGCCGACGCCGGTGTGCTGCGGGTACCGGACCTCAAGGCCGACCCACGGGATGCGCCGGCCCATACGGCGGCGATCATTCGTGACCTGCCATCATTGGTGGAGGGCTCACGGGGCACGCTGGTGTTGTTCTCGTCCCGCAAACAGATGCAGGACGTGTTCGACGGCCTCGACCGTGACTGGCGCAAGCAGGTGTTTATCCAGGGCAACCTGTCGAAACAGGAAACCCTGAACAAGCACAAGGCGCGGGTGGATGGCGGCGATTCCAGCGTGCTGTTCGGCCTCGCGAGTTTCGCCGAGGGTGTGGATTTGCCCGGTGCCTACTGCGAACACGTGGTGATCGCCAAGATCCCGTTCTCGGTGCCGGATGATCCGGTGGAAGCCGCGTTGGCCGAATGGATCGAAGCCCGGGGCGGCAATCCGTTCATGGAGATCTCGGTGCCGGACGCTTCCTTGAAACTGGTCCAGGCCTGCGGCCGCCTGCTGCGTACCGAAGAAGATCGCGGCACCATCACCTTGCTTGACCGGCGTCTGGTTACCCAGCGCTATGGGAAAGCTATCCTGAATGCTTTACCGCCGTTTCGGCGGGAAATTTCTTAAGGCCCAGTGGGCGAATTCGCCCACTTTGTGGTCTATCTCACCATCGCTTCACGTCATCAGGCCAGTCACCGGCCGTTTGGGAGAACCTTGTTCACATGATTCGCACGCTGCCCGCTGTTTTTGCCCTGTTGTTTGCCGCGCCATTGCTGGCTGCGCCTGCCGGGCAACAAACCTTGTTCAACTTTGTACGGCCCGCCGATGTGGTCAAGGTGGCGACCCAGGACGCCAGCCTGCCGCAATACAACGCCGAACAAACCGCTGAAGGCGAAGTGCTGCGCCGTATCACCTTCAACCCGGCGGCCGAACCGAGCCTGGTGCTCAGCCCGCAGACCGGCGCCTGGGACTGGTCGCAATCCGGTGCCATGAGCCTGCGGATTCAAAGTGCGATGGACTGGGCGCTGACCCTGTACGTCAAGGTGCAGAGCAATGACGGCCGGACGCTGTTCAGCCGTATCGACCTGCCAGCCGGTCCCGCGCAAACGCTGTTGATTCCGCTGCAAGCCAACTCGCCCCTGAGCCAGGGGATGAAGGCCGGCCCGCCGATGCCGATCACTGTCGATGGCCAGCGCGTGCTGCTGGCCAGCAGCGAAGGGGAGATCGACCGCAGCCAGATCGTGTCGGTGACCCTGTCGATGATCAAGCCGAACGTTGCCCAAAGCATCTTGCTCGAACGCTTTGGCGTGCAGGACATCGCGCCGGTGCTCAAGGCTACCTACAGCGATCTGGTGGACGCCTATGGGCAGTCCACCCGCGCCCGGTGGCCGGAGAAAGTCAGCAGCGACGAGCAGTTGAGGGCCGCAGCGGTCAAGGAACAGCAACAGCTCAAGGGCTGGCTGGCCGAGCGCGACAAGGCCTCCCTGGACAAATTCGGCGGCTGGAACAAGGGCCCGGCCTTTGACGCCAGCGGCTTCTTCCGCACCGAGAAGCGCGACGGGCGCTGGTACCTGGTGACACCGGAAGGCCATCCGTTCTACTCCCTGGGCGTCAACACCGTCGCCCCGGACAACAGCCAGACCTACGTGGCGGGCCGCGAATGGATGTTTGCCGCGCTGCCCAAGGCCGGCGAGCCTTTCGACAAATACTACGGCAGCGGTGACAGCCGCAGCGGCAATGGTGCCGATCAGGGGCGCAGCTTTAATGTCGGCCGCTGGTACGACTTCTATGGCGCCAACCTGCAGCGTACCTATGGCCAGCCGTGCGTGCCGCCGGCACCTTGTGCTCCGGAAGGTTTCGACCAGAAACGCTGGGTCAGCCACACCCTCGACCGCCTGCGGGCCTGGGGTTTCAATACTGTGGGCAACTGGAGTGCGCCGCAGCTGGCGACCGCCGACCGCGTGCCTTACACCTTGCCACTGTCGATCGTCGGTGATTACGCGAGCATCAGCACCGGCACCGATTGGTGGGGCGGCATGCCCGACCCGTTCGACCCGCGCTTCGCCATGGCCACCGAGCGTGCGGTGGCAATTGCCGCCCGTGACCATCGCGACGACCCGTGGCTGATCGGCTTCTTTGCCGACAACGAACTGGCCTGGGCCGGTCCCGGTGATGATGCGAAATCCCGCTACGCCCTGGCCTACGGCACCCTGCGCATGACCACCGACGTGCCGGCCAAGCGCGCGTTTCTCAAGCAATTGCGCGACAAGTACCGCAACCAGGAGGGGCTTTCCAGGGCCTGGGGCATCGAGCTGCCCGCCTGGGAACTGATGGAAGACCCGGGCTTTGTGCCGCCAATGCCAAGCCCGGAGCACCCGGAAATCGAAGCGGACTTCAAGTACTTCCAGAAGACCTTTGCCGACGCCTACTTCAAGACCATCTCCGATGCATTGAAATGGCATGCGCCCAACCAGCTGTTGCTGGGTGGCCGATACGCGGTCAGCACGCCGGAAGCGGTGGCGTCCTGCGCGCAATATTGCGATGTGCTGAGCTTCAACATGTACACCCTCAAGCCTCAGGACGGCTACGACTTCGCGGCCCTGCGGACGTTGGACAAGCCGGTGCTGATCACCGAATTCAACTTCGGCTCGGCTGACCGCGGCCCGTTCTGGGGCGGCGTGACGCAGTTGGCCCGGGAAGAGGATCGTGGGGTTGCCTACGCCAACTTCCTGAAGCAGGCCATGACCGAGCCGTCGATTGTCGGCGTGCATTGGTTCCAGTACCTGGACCAGCCGGTTACCGGCCGTTTGCTTGACGGCGAAAACGGCCATTTCGGTCTGGTCGGCATCACCGATGTGCCGTTCCAAGGGTTTGTCGACAGTGTGCGCAAAAGTAACCTGGCTGCCGTCGATCAACTGGGCAAGGAAGCCGAAAAGGCCAAGGCTGCCGCAGCGGTCCACGCCGGTGAGGGCGGCAAGCCCGGGCGTGAAGGCAATGCAGCAGCGCCGGGTGCAGAGCATTCCGGCGGGCATTCCGGCAAAGGTCATTGATGGGGCTGATCGACGAGAGCGGGTTCACAAATCGCTCAATGGCTGGAACAATGTCGGCCACTTTCTGTAGTACTTTTCCAAGGGGGCTTAGGTGCAGATTCAGGGTCATTACGAGCTTCAATTCGAAGCGGTGCGTGAAGCCTTCGCCGCGCTGTTCGACGACCCTCAGGAACGTGGTGCCGCGCTGTGCATCCAGATTGGCGGCGAAACCGTCGTCGACTTGTGGGCCGGTACCGCCGACAAGGACGGTGCCGAGGCCTGGCACAGCGACACCATTGCCAATCTGTTCTCCTGCACCAAGACCTTTACGGCCGTCACGGCGCTGCAATTGGTGGCCGAAGGCAAGTTGCAGCTGGATGCGCCGGTCGCCAAGTACTGGCCGGAGTTTGCTGCCGCGGGCAAGGAAGCCATCACCCTGCGTCATCTGCTCTGTCACCAGGCCGGGTTGCCGGCCCTGCGTGAAACGCTGCCCGCCGAAGCCCTGTACGACTGGCAGATGATGGTCGACGCCCTCGCCGCCGAAGCGCCATGGTGGAAGCTCGGGGAAGGGCACGGTTATGCGGCGATTACCTATGGTTGGCTGGTGGGCGAGTTGCTGCGCCGCGCCGACGGTCGTGGGCCGGGCGAGTCCATCGTGGCCCGGGTTGCACGGCCACTGGGCCTGGATTTTCATGTGGGGTTGGCAGATGAAGAGTTTTATCGAGTTGCCCATATAGCCCGAGGCAAGGGCAATGTTGGCGATGAGGCGGCACAACGTTTACTTCAAGTAACGATGCGCGAGCCGACGGCGATGACTACCCGTGCATTTACCAATCCACCGTCTATTCTGACCAGCACTAATAAACCCGAATGGCGGCGTATGCAGCAGCCAGCGGCAAATGGTCACGGTAATGCGCGAAGTCTGGCGGGTTTTTATAGTGGGCTGCTCGACGGTAGTTTGCTGGAAGCCGATATGCTCGAAGAGTTGACCCGCGAACACAGTATCGGCCCGGATAAAACCTTATTGACACAAACCCGGTTCGGGCTGGGTTGCATGTTGGATCAACCGCACGTGCCAAACGCCACGTTCGGCCTTGGCCCACGGGCCTTTGGGCATCCCGGGGCCGGTGGTTCGGTGGGGTTTGCCGATCCGGAACATGATGTAGCCTTTGGTTTCGTGACCAATACATTGGGCCCCTATGTACTTATGGACCCGCGGGCGCAAAAGTTGGTAAGAATATTGGCCGGTTGTCTGTAAATAGCTTGCTGTCTTGCGTTTTTTTGTTACAAAGGCACATACAAAAAGACGCTAGGCAAAATGTTGTAACTTTAATGTTCCAAAAGCGTCTGTTTAACGGGTCATTCAGGCCCCTGGTTTTTTCTCATTTTGTGGATATCTCATGTTATCGAACAAGTCCTTGGCACTGGCGCTATGCCTCACTATTACTGGCTGTGCACAAACCCCACAAAATGATGCCGAGGGCGGGCATTGGTGGTCATTTGGCTCCGATAAGGCTGCTACCAAGGACGCAGTGAGCCAGGCCGACACCAAACCGGATGCCAAGCCGGCGGTCGCGGCCAAGGCGCCAGCGCCGGTAGCACCGGCTGCTGCACCTGCACCGGTTGCGAAGGCGGATACCGGCTCCAGCTGGTGGCCGTTCTCGTCGAAAGCCGACGACGCCAAGGCAGACCTGAAGGCCGACCTCAAGGCGGCAACGCCTGCCTCCGGCGCCCCGGCTGATGCACCGGCCGCTGCACCTGCCGTTGCCAAGACGGATACCGATACCAAATGGTGGTGGCCGTTCGAAAGCAAGCCAAAGCCATTGGCCAAAGTCGACGTCGCCAACATCCCGATGCCTGATCCAAAAATCACCCAGGCCTGGCTGGACGACTACGAGCCACGCCTGCGTCTCGCGATCAAGGACAGCAACCTGCAACTGGAACGCCGCGACAACGTATTGGTGGTGATTGCTCCGGTTGACGGCTCCTACAACCCGAAACGCCCGGCGATGTTGCTGCCGGTGACCCTGGGTCCGTTCACCCGTGTTGCCAAGGCCGTTGAAGGCGATCCGAAAACTGCCGTACTGGTCCTGGGCCATGTAGATACCTCGGGTGCCGAGCCGGTGAGCCAGGCCCTGACCAAGGAACGTGCACAGTCCATCGCTTCGATCTTCAGCCTCAGCGGCCTGAAGCAGGACCGCCTGATGCTGCGTGGCATGGGCGACCTGATGCCGCGTGCCGCCAACGACAGCAACCAGGGCCGCGCCCTGAACCGTCGCATGGAAATCATGTTCACCCAGCGCACCACCATGCTGGCCCTGTTGAGCAAGTACAACTCGGCCAACCCGCCGAAGGCTGAAATGGTCGCTGTGCAGGACGTTCCTGCTCCAGCCGCTGCTCCGGTCAAAAAAGCTGCCGCTCCGGCGAAAAAAACCGTTGCCAAGAAAGCTGCCGCCAAGCCGGCTGCCAAAAAGGCCCCGGCCAAGCCTGCTGCTAAAAAGCCAGCACCTGCCAAGGCCGCCGCTCCAGCTGCTACCAACGACCAGGCGAAGAACTGATTATTTGAGCAAGAAGGATAAAGCCGCATGACCCAGGCACTGGCCGATATGCGCCGTGACTACACACGGGACGGTTTGAGCGAGGCCCAGGCCCCGGATGAACCGTTTGCCTTGTTCCACCAGTGGTTCGCCGACGCGGTGAAAACCGAACAGCCACCGGTGGAGGCCAATGCCATGACCCTGGCTACGGTAGACCAGGACGGTCGCCCGCACTGCCGGATCCTGCTGCTCAAAGGCCTGGATACACAGGGCTTTACCTTCTTCACCAATTATCAGAGCGCCAAGGGCGAACAACTCGCGGCGCGACCGTTTGCCGCCATGACCTTCTTCTGGCCGACCCTGGAGCGCCAGGTGCGCATCGAAGGTCGGGTGGTCAAGGTCTCGCCCGAGGAGTCGGATGCTTACTTCCAGGTCCGTCCCCTGGGTAGCCGCCTGGGTGCCTGGGCTTCACCGCAAAGCCGGGTAATCAGGGACCGCGAAGAGTTGCAGGCGCTGCTCAAGGCCACCGAACAACGCTTCAGCGATACCCAGCCTGATTGCCCCGAACACTGGGGTGGTTACCGCCTGCTGCCGGAGCGCATCGAGTTCTGGCAAGGCCGCGCGAGTCGTTTGCACGACCGCTTGAACTTCCGCTTGCAGGGGGCCGACTGGACCCGTGAGCGCCTGGCGCCCTGAGCCCACCTTTCGTCACCTCGCCTGAATGTAGCGCTGCACGCCGAAGTCTCTAGTCAGAGACCTTGGATGGGTAGCGCTTCGCTGCGTTATGCGGCCGTTAGCTACAATGATGACAGCGTCCATCGAGATCCTGAGAGGTGGGATTGCTACCGTTCGTCGAGTTTTTCGGTACAGGTTCTCTGTACTAAGGCTGAATGAAAACAATTTTCTGCCCGGCATGCCGTGACAGGCGGCAAGCCACAGCGGTTTAATGGATACCTGTCCTTTGGAGTTGATGCTATGCGTAAGTCCGTTTTACTAGTTGCCTGCTTTACCACCCTGTCGCTGCTGCTGGGTGGCTGCGCCTCGAGTCTGACCGGCGACTCGTACTCCCGTGACGAAGCTCGTCGTGTACAGACTGTTCGCATGGGCACCATCGAATCCCTGCGTCCGGTGAAAATCGAAGGCACCAAGACCCCAATCGGCGGCGCTGCGGGCGCAGTCATCGGCGGCGTTGGCGGCAGCGCCATCGGCGGCGGCCGTGGCAGCATCGTGACCGCCGTTATCGGCGCAGTCGCCGGCGGCCTGCTGGGCTCGGCCACCGAGGAAGGCCTGACCCGCACCCAGGGTGTTGAAATCACCGTCCGCGAAGATGATGGCAGCATGCGCGCCTACGTCCAGGCGGTTGAAGAGAACGAAATCTTCCGCATCGGCGACCGCGTTCGCATCATGACGGTGGACGGAACCAGCCGCGTTACTCGTTAAGGGTAAGGTTGCAGGAAAAGAAAAACCCCAACCGGGTGGCCGGTTGGGGTTTTTTGTTGGACGTATGTTTTGCGGGATCAGGTGAACATATGAATATCGTCAAGGGTGTCTTGTACGGCACCACTCAGAAACGGTGATTTTGTTTTTGCTTGTTGCAGTGCTGGCGAAATTTTCGCCATGTCAAGCTCACCGAAGCGTCGCGCGATGTGGCCTATCGCAATGATGGCAGCTGACGCGATGTTCTCGTCATCATTGCTCACATACCGGAGGCAGGTTTCTTGTGCCCACGTAGCGTCTGTCTCGTTGAGGCCAATGGATATCAGGGCTTCTGTGATCTTGTTTAGGTCGTTGGTGGCTAGAAGGCTTATAGCTTCATCGTGGCTAAAAGACGGGTCGTGATAACGCATACTCATTTTTCAGCTCCTAGAATTTTTCCTTTTCGATCTGTTTTATTCGCTTTTATTAAAGCGTTTTTCATCTCTTGTCTTAACTCACTCCACCGCCTCACATGACCGTGGTAAAGACCTTCTGAGGTGCGATCAATCACCACAAACTCGTTTGTGTGTGGGTCAATACCTATTCGTCTACGTGAATTTGGCGGATTCAGCTCCACTGAGTTGTTAAGAGCATCTAAGCCGTTAGTCGGCTTTTTGCTTTTGACAGAGCTATCTTTTTTTCCGTGATAGGGGGCGTCCTCATACTTCAGGCTTACAACGATATACAGAGGCCGAATGCCCGAATCCACCGGAAACACCAGAATGAAATCCCTGTATTCCGGCGGGTAAATCGGGTCAACGATGATGCTAGCGGCCTTCTCGGTCGGTGGGTACACCCAGATTTGCGGTGCCTGCGGCGCAGCTTCCAGCGCAGGAATACCGAGGGTGCCAGCGGGATCGATGGCAGGCGTCCAGATCAGCTCAATCCCGTCGCCCAAGTCCGCGACCTGATGTTTGCCTCGCAGCCCAAACTTCACGACATCGATCATTTCCCAGTCGCGATTTTTCCCTGTGTAGAAGGCGTATCCCTTGAGGGTGCCGTTAGCTAATTGCTCGACGTGCAGGCGAACCCGTGTACGCGCTCGTGGCATTGAGCGCAGTTGACGGTCGCTGTAGAGCGCGCTGTCGCCCAAGCTGGAGGGCCAGATAAGTGCTGCAATCCCAAGCATCAGGCCTGCGGCGACTGTTCCAGCACCGGCTGCGACGCTTGATGCCCCGCCGATCGCGGAACCGCCCAGTGCCAATGTTCCGAGCCCGGCCGGGAGGGCGCTGCCGCTGATCTTCTTGAGTGGCAGTAGCCCCTCACTGTCGGTTTCACGGCCACCAAGCAGCACGTGTTCGCCATAGTCCCCTATGCGATCAAGCGGTAAGTAACCGGACGGATTGTTGTAGTCGATGAGGGCGTCCGGCAGATTGCAGGACTTTGCGAATACGCAGCCGACCATGGGCAATGGCGTTGGCGGCGGCTCCACTTTACGCCTGGCCTCGTAGGCTTCCTGGCGGGCAAGCATGGCTTCATATGCTTGCTGCCTGGCCTCACGCTCAGCCAACTCGCGCTCGTTCATGTTCTCGAGCCGTCGGTAACCGCCCGTGCCGGTCCCGTAGCATCGCCAGACTTGGGGTATATCCTTGTTGTTTGCCATCGTGCCCTCCTGGCGTGTTGCATAACGACGTCCGGCGGCGGAGCCGGGAGCACGACGTTATTGCAAGCAGCGGAGGGTGGATGTAGGACGGTTCTGTGAGATGGCGCCGAATGGGCCTAGAGGAGGTTGGAGCCGGCAAGCCGGCTCCAAAAGCGGTTACGCCTGAACGAGCGCCTGCTTGCGACTGGCCATCGCCGTCACTGCATACCCGATCAGCGCCGCCAATATCGATCCGGTCAGGATGCCCATCCGGTCCATACCCGCGTATTCACTGCTGCCCGGCACAAACGCCAGGGAGCCGACAAACAGGCTCATGGTGAAGCCGATGCCGCACAGGACCGCCACGCCGAGCACCTGGCCCCAGTTGGCGCCGGCGGGCAGTGCGGCAAGGCCGGTTTTTACCATGACCCAGGTGAAGCCCAGTACGCCAACGGTCTTGCCCAGCAGCAGGCCGGCGGCGATGCCCATTGGCACGTGGTGGGTGAAGCTTTCCAGGTTGACGCCCACCAGCGAGACGCCGGCATTGGCAAAGGCAAACAGCGGCAGGATCGCGTAGGCCACCCAGGGATGCAGGGCGTGTTCCAGGGTCAGCAGCGGCGATGGCTCGGCGTTTTTGGTGCGCAGCGGGATGCAGAACGCCAATGTAACGCCCGCGAGGGTGGCGTGTACGCCGCTCTTGAGCACGCAGACCCACAGGATCAGCCCGACAATCATGTAGGGCCCCAGCTTGACGACACCCAGCCGGTTCATCGCAATCAAGGCGATCAGGCACGCTGCTGCACCGGCCAATGACGCCCCGGACAGGTCGGTGGAGTAGAAGATGGCGATCACGATGATTGCGCCAAGGTCGTCGATGATGGCCAGGGTCATCAGGAACAGCTTCAGCGAAACCGGCACGCGCTTGCCCAGCAGGGCCAATACGCCCAGGGCGAAGGCAATGTCGGTGGCCATGGGGATTGCCCAGCCACCCAGGGCGGCCGGGTTGTCCTTGTTCAGCGCCCAATAGATCAGCGCCGGCACGACCATGCCGCCGATGGCTGCCGCTCCCGGCAGTACTACTTGCGAAGGCTTGGACAGTTGGCCGTCGAGCAACTCGCGTTTGACCTCAAGGCCGATCAGCAGGAAGAACAGGGCCATCAGGCCGTCGTTGATCCACAGCAGCGCCGGCTTGGCGATTTTTAGGGCGCCGATTTGTGCGACCACCGGCACGTCGAGAAAACTCGCGTAGAGGTGCGACAGCGGTGAGTTGTTGATGATCAGCGCCAAAGCGGCAGCAGCGATCAGGAGCAGACCGCTGGCGGCTTCCAGCTGGAAGAAACGGGTGAAAGTGCTACGCAGAGGCAAGGGATGCTCTCCAATCAAAGTTCAATAGGTGGGTACCCTAACCCGTACCGTTAGTTGTTAAAACAAAAGTTATATTCTTATTTGTTATAAGGAATCGGTCTGATCACCTGCGCGCCAGACCCCGAAAATTGTGTGTCCAATTGAGTCATGACTGTATCTGTGTGGAGTGTAGGAAACATCCTAAGATCAGGTCTGAAATCCTTAGAGAAACCGATCATGAGCGACAACCGCCAATGGGCCCGCGAAGCCATTCGTATTATTGAAGCGGACTTCCAGCGCAGCGCCGACACCCACCTGATCCCCTTGCCAATGCAGGGTTTGCCGGGTATCGAGTTGTATTTCAAGGATGAGTCCAGCCATCCCACCGGCAGCCTGAAACATCGGTTGGCGCGTTCGTTGTTCCTCTATGCGTTGTGCAACGGCTGGCTCAAGCCCGGTGCACCGGTGATCGAAGCCTCCAGCGGTTCCACGGCGATTTCCGAGGCGTACTTCGCCAGGCTGCTGGGCTTGCCGTTTATTGCGGTGATGCCGGCCACCACTTCCCAGGAAAAGATTGCGCAGATCGCGTTCTACGGGGGCAAGAGCCATCTGGTGCAGGATCCGACGCAGATCTACGCCGAATCCGAGCGCCTGGCGCAGGAAAGCGGTGGTCATTTCATGGACCAGTTCACCTATGCCGAACGTGCCACTGACTGGCGCGCCAACAACAACATCGCTGAATCGATCTTCCAGCAACTGCGCTTTGAGCGTTATCCGGAGCCGAGTTGGCTGATTTCCAGCCCCGGCACGGGTGGCACCACGGCGACGTTGGGGCGTTATGTGCGTTATCGCCAGCACTGCACCCGAGTGTTGTGCGCTGACGCGGAGCGTTCGGTGTTTTTCGACTACTACCTGAGCGGCGACGCCAGCCTGCGCCTGGACTGTGGCTCGCGCATCGAAGGTATTGGCCGGCCACGGGTTGAGGCGTCGTTCCTGCCGAAAGTGATTGATGCGATGGTCAAGGTGCCGGATGCGCTGTCCCTGGCGGCCATGCATTACCTGGCGCAGCGCTTGGGGCGGCGAGTAGGCGGCTCAAGTGGCACCAACCTGATCGGTGCATTGATCGCGGCGCAGCAGATGAAGGCGGCAGGGGAGTCGGGCTCGATCGTGGCGATCTTGTGCGACGGCGGTGAGCGCTATGCCACGACCTATTACGATCAGGCCTGGCTTGCAGGGCAGGGGTATGAGTTGGAGGGTTTGATTGCGGCCGTTGCGGCGAGTGTCGAGCGGGGGCAACCGTTGCCGGAAAGCATCCTGCGCGCCAATATTTGAAACACCGCATTACCAATGTGGGAGCGGGCTTGCTCGCGAATGCGGTGTGTCAGCCAATACATCATTCGGCTGATCCACCGCATTCGCGAGCAAGCCCGCTCCCACATTTGATCTGCTGCGTTTTCAGCGCAGTGGTTAAGCCTCGATACCCAACATATCCCGCGCCAGCGCCTCGGCAATCCGAATCCCGTCGACACCCGCCGACAAAATCCCACCGGCATAACCGGCACCTTCGCCCGCCGGGAACAGGCCTTTCACGTTCAGGCTCTGCATCGACTCGTTACGGGTAATCCGCAGCGGCGAAGAAGTGCGGGTCTCGATCCCGGTAAGGACCGCGTCGTGCAGCGAGTAGCCCTTGATCTGCTTCTCGAACGCCGGCAACGCTTCGCGGATGGCTTCGATGGCAAACTCCGGCAACGCCAGCGCCAGGTCACCCAGGGCTACGCCGGGCTTGTAGGATGGCTCCACGGTACCGATGGCGGTGGACGGCTTGCCGGCGATGAAATCACCCACCAGCTGCGCCGGTGCTTCGTAGTTGCTGCCGCCGAGGATGAACGCGTGGGATTCCAGGCGTTCCTGCAACTCGATCCCGGCCAGCGGGCCGCCCGGGTAATCCACTTCCGGGGTGATGCCCACCACGATCCCGGAGTTGGCGTTGCGTTCGTTACGGGAGTACTGGCTCATGCCGTTGGTTACTACGCGGTTCGGCTCTGATGTCGCCGCGACCACGGTACCGCCCGGGCACATGCAGAAGCTGTACACCGAACGGCCGTTCTTGGCGTGGTGCACCAGTTTGTAATCGGCGGCCCCGAGTTTCGGGTGGCCGGCGTACTTGCCCAGGCGTGCAGCGTCGATCAGCGACTGCGGGTGTTCGATACGGAAACCCACCGAGAACGGCTTGGCTTCCATGTACACGCCACGGCCATGCAGCATGCGGAAGGTATCGCGGGCGCTGTGGCCGAGGGCCAGGATTACGTGCTTGGACAGGATCTGCTCGCCGCCATCCACCACCACGCCATTCAACTGGCCGTCTTCGATCAGCACGTCGGTGACCCGCTGCTCGAAGCGCACTTCACCGCCCAGGGCGATGATCTGCTGGCGCATGTTTTCCACGACGCCGGTCAGGCGAAACGTACCGATGTGCGGCTTGCTGACGTAGAGGATTTCGTCTGGCGCACCGGCCTTGACGAACTCGTGCAGCACCTTGCGACCGTGGAATTTCGGATCCTTGATCTGGCTATAGAGCTTGCCGTCGGAGAAGGTCCCGGCGCCGCCTTCACCGAACTGCACGTTGGATTCCGGGTTCAGCACATTCTTGCGCCACAGGCCCCAGGTGTCCTTGGTGCGTTGGCGCACTTCGCGGCCGCGCTCGAGGATGATCGGCTTGAAACCCATCTGTGCCAGCAACAGCCCGGCGAAGATCCCGCACGGGCCAAAACCGACGACGATCGGCCGCTCGGTCAGGCCTTCCGGCGCATGGCCCACGACCTTGTAGCTGATGTCCGGCGCCGGGTTGACGTTGCGGTCATCGGCGAACTTGAGCAGCAGGGCCGCCTCGCCTTTGACTTCCAGGTCGATGGTGTAGATGAAGCACAGCTCCGACGATTTCTTGCGGGCGTCGTAGCTGCGTTTGAACAGGGTGAAATCGAGCAGGTCATCACTGGCGATGCCCAGGCGTTGCACAATGGCAGGCCGCAGGTCTTCTTCGGGATGGTCGATGGGCAGCTTGAGTTCGGTGATTCGTAACATGACAGGAATCCGGTAGGCGGCGGGCAAAGAGGCCGGCTGTTTTGCAAACCGGCGATTATAAGCCCCAACAGCGGTTTCCCGTCATGCTAAAACAGCGCAGGGCGCAATCAGTCGTCTCGCGAACCGCCGAACGACGCGCAACCGCGTTGCACCTGGCCGTTGACCCGAAGCTCGGCGGACATGTGCTGCAGGCTGCCGCTGGCGCTGTCGACACAGCGTTGCGGGGCCACCCAGAGTTCGATGTGCTGGTTATTCGCTTCGGTCATCAGGTTGAACCGTCCGTCGCCCGATTGCTCTTCCACATACGGCACGGCCAATGGTGGCTGGCCTTCACGCTCCAGCACCATGCCCTTGGCGGTGACGTTCATCGCCCAGGCCGGTTTGTGGCCGTTGGCCCGCAGGATCATGCGCTTGAAGTCCGGGTCATCACAGGCCGAGGTCGAGCGCTCGACGCGGTACACCTGTTGCAGGTCCACCGTGCCCTGGGTGCCGCTGGCGACGCCGGAGAACTTGCCACGCAGGTCGGCAAACAGTGCGCCTTGCTGGCCGGCCAGGGAGGCGGCCTCCTGCAGGATGCTGGTGCCACCGGTGTCGTTGACCACGTAGTTGCGTTTGTCGTTGCAGGGCTGGAACAGCAGTTTGTCACCCTGGGCCGTCAACTCGCCCTGCATGCGGGTCATCCCGGCGAGAGAGGGCTTGGCCGGCTCGTTATCGAACATCTGGCAGGCGGCGAACAGGGGCAGCAGGGCAAACAAGGCTAGGGTACGGGCGGCACGCATCATCGGGTCTCCTGATAAGTGCCGCCACGTTACGCAGGCTGGCGGTGCATCACAAGCCCGGGACACAGGTTGAATAAGGTGTGCCGGGGGCGATCATCCCTGCTGGGACTTTTCCTATAGAGGGATGTGAACGGTCATGGGAACGTCTTTCTCTTTTATTCGGAAAGCCGCGATGACTATTCGATGGAATCTGTGGGGGCTGTTACTGGTGACGGGTTCTGCACTGGGCAGTGAACCGGCGCGGCTGGAGTACTCCTCTGCCACTGACTTTACCGAGATCTCGATCACCGTGAAGAGGACGCCTGACAGTAGCCCGGACTTTATTTCGGTCAATGTCACGCTGAGCCCGGAGGCCAGGGCCCGCACGGCTGCAATTACTTTACTGGCTTACAACAAGCAGGTTTCGACATACGTAGACGGCTACAACGTGAGTGATGGCGCCACTGTCATGGGTGTGCTGAACACACGAGAAATACAGTTTTCCGTCCCCCAGGACATGCTCCGTAAATGGATGCCCTGGGTTCAACGGTGACGGCTTTTCAGGCTGGTCAACCAACGATAAACGTCTGCCCGGTCTGCAAGCCTTCCACGCTTTTCGCGTAGGCCAACGCCACTTCTGCACCCGGAGCCGGTTTGTACCCACGGAAGTACGGCGCGTAGCTGCCCATGGCTTCCAGCAGGACGGTAGGGCTGACCGAGTTGATGCGCAGGCCGCGGGGCAGTTCGATCGCAGCGGCTTTCACGAATGCATCCAGCGCGCCGTTGACCAGGGCAGCCGAAGCACCGGTGCGAATCGGATCGCGGTTGAGAATGCCGCTGGTGAAGGTGAACGACGCGCCGTCATTGGCGAACTCGCGGCCAATCAGCAGCAGGTTGACCTGGCCCATCAGCTTGTCTTGCAGGCCCAGGTCAAAATCGGTTTCGCTCATGTCGCCCAGGGGCACGAAGTTGACGCTGCCGGCGGCGCAGATCAGTGCGTCGAATTTGCCGGTCTGTTCGAACAGTTTGCGGATCGAGGCGCTGTCGCTGATATCGACCTGGAAGTCGCCACTTTTGCGACCGATGCTGATCACTTCATGCCGTTGGGACAGTTCTGCCTTCACCGCCGAACCCACGGTACCGCTTGCGCCAATCAACAGTATTTTCATCGTGCCTTCCTCCAGATGTGTAGGTGAGGTTTCAGTCTAGAGTGATTTTTTGCGCGGATAAGTGCACTAATAGGCAACCTTTGGTTTTCAATTGGAAACAATCCATGAGCGAAATGGATGACCTCGCCGCGTTTGCCGTGTTGATCGAAGCCGGCAGCTTTACCTTGGCGGCCCAGCAACTGGGCTGCAGCAAAGGGCAACTGTCCAAGCGCATCAGCCAGTTGGAAGCGCAGTTTTCGGTGGTGTTGTTGCATCGCACCACCCGCCGCCTGAGCCTGACGGCGGCGGGTGCGGCGCTGTTGCCGCAAGCCCAGGCGTTGGTGGTCCAGGTGGAGCGGGCACGTCAGGCGTTGGCCAGGCTCAAGGATGATCTCGTCGGCCCGGTGCGTATGACGGTTCCGGTGTCCCTGGGCGAAACCTTCTTCGACGGTCTGTTGCTGGAGTTTTCCCGGGAGTACCCACAGGTGCAGATCGAGTTGGAACTCAACAACCAGTACCGGGACCTGGCGCGGGATGGCTTCGACCTGGCGGTACGTTCGGAGGTCGCCAACGACGAGCGTCTGGTCGCCAAGCCGTTGCTCGCCTGGCACGAGATGACCTGCGCCAGCCCGGCTTACCTGGAACAGCACGGCGAGCCGCTGACGCCGGCGGAACTGGTGGGCCACAACTGCTTGCTGAACAGCCACTACAGTGGTCGTGAAGAGTGGCTGTATCACCAACAGCATGAGCTGCTGCGGGTTCGGGTATCCGGGACCTTTGCCTCCAACCATTACAACTTGTTGAAGAAGGCTGCATTGGTGGGGGCGGGCATCGCGCGCTTGCCGTCCTACGTGCTGCACGCGGAATTGGCTGACGGTCGCCTGCGCTGGCTCCTGCGGGATTATCAGACCCGCAGCATGCCGATGTACCTGGTCCATCCGTATCAGGGCGGCCTGCCGCGCCGCACCCAGGTACTCGCAGATTATCTGGTGGGCTGGTTCAAGCGCAGCGGCGAAGCCCTCGATCGCCTTTAGCGGTAGCGCCGGGCGATCAGATGATCAATCGAGAAGCTGCCCGGCCCCTTGGCCATCAACAGCAGCAGCAATGCGATCCAGGTGCCGTGGGTCGGGTAGGCGTCCGGGTAGACGAAAAGCTGGATGGTCAGGGTCATGCCCAGCAGCGCCAGCGCCGAGAATCGCGTGGCAAACCCCACGAGGATCAGCACCGGGAAGAAATGCTCGGCGAACGCAGCCATGTGCGCCGCCACTTCCGCAGACAGCAGCGGCACGTGGTATTCGCTGCGAAACAGCGGCAGGGTGGACGGCGCCAAGTGCGGCCAGCCCAGTTGGAAGGTCCCGCCGATCAGGTCCACGGCAAGGCCTTCCACTTTGGTCTGGCCGGATTTCCAGAACACCGCTGCGATAGAGAAGCGTGCGACAAAGGCGATCAGGCTGTAGGGGATTTTCTCGAAGCACTGGATGATCCGTTGGATCAGCCCGGGAGCGGTGGTGTTCATGGCGATACCTTGGGTTCTGTGTGCAAGTGGGTGATGGCGCCGTGACCGATCAGCAGGGCCAGGCATTGGTGCAGGTCAAATTCGGCGGCCGCATCGAGGGCGTAGGCCACGGCCATTTCCAATGGCCAACCGTTGTTCAGGCTGTTGATAAACGTCGCTGAGCCGCTGTCGATGTGAAATACCTGCACGTGCAGGCCATTGCGTAGTACCAGCGCGCTTTGGGCATGGAAGGGGTCGAGGGTGGCGAGGGATTCGCCGGTCTGATGCGCCGCCCATAAAGCCACCACGGCGTAGGCCGAGTTCAGGGTGGCCAGGGATGGATGCAGTTGCAGGCGCAGTTCGCCCAGGTCCGACTGTTGTTGCAGGGTGGCGATGACCTCCTGTTGATCCAGTGGCTGTGCGTCCGCCGCGTGGTAGGCCCTCACCCGCAATCGCTCCAGGCGCGCCACGTCAGCCAGGTAAGGCACGCTGGCGGCGGGGGCGAAGCCCTGGATAAAGTCCGCCAGGTCGCTGCCGTATTCATTGATCAGAGGGCTTGTCGGCGGGAAACCCTGGACATACACACCGGCCATCGCCCGAAAAAACTCATCGCCCACCAGTTGCAGGGTGACCGGGTAGCCGGCGGCCAGCGCGTTGATCAGCGAGCTATGGACATTGTTGCGATACACCGCAAAACGACCGGCCGGATCGGCGCCGTTGCAGCTGAACAAGCCTTGCGGGCAGTTTTCCTCGGGGGACAGGAGGGCGCGGCTAAAGACGTCCTGGCGGCTCATGCACGCACCTCCAGCAGAAACCGGTCGGCCTCGCGTGCTTCAGCGTGCAGCACGCTGAACGCCGGCACCTGGTTGTCGCGCTCGATCAGCGTGGCGACCGGCCCGGTGCGGCTGAGCACGTGCTGGTAGAGCTGCCATACCGCGTTGTCGATGGGGGCGCCGTGATCGTCAATCAGCAAACGGTCGCCGAGGCTGTCGGTGTCTTCGGCAAACCCTGCCAGGTGAATCTCGCCCACGGCGTGCAACGGCAAGGCCTCGATGTACTTCAGCGGGTCTTGCTGATGGTTGATGCACGACACATACACATTGTTCACGTCCAGCAGCAGCCCGCAGCCGGTGCGGCGAATCGCTTCGCTGATGAAGTCGGTCTCTTCCAGGGTGGAGCACTGGAATTGCAGATAGGTCGACGGGTTCTCCAGCAGCATGGTCCGCTGCAGGCGGGTTTGTACCTGGTCGATGTGTTCGCACACCCGCTTCAGGGTTTCATCGTCATACGCCAGCGGCAGCAAATCATTGAGAAACACCGGGCCGTGGCTGGACCAGGCCAGGTGTTCGGAAAAGGAGTGGGGTTGATAGCGTTCGATCAGCGTGGCCAAGCGCGCCAGGTGCTCGTCGTTCAGCGGACCTTCGCCGCCAATGGACAGGCCTACACCGTGCAGCGACAGCGGGTACTGTTCGCGGATCAAGCCCAGGTAGTGATGGAAAGGCCCGCCGGCCACCATATAGTTTTCGGCGTGGACTTCAAAAAAACCGATATCGGGGGACGTCTCGAGCACTTCACTGAAGTGCTCGTTCTTGAGCCCCAGCCCGGCCCGACGGGGGAGGCCGGGCGCCTGAGCCTGGGAGATGGAGTGGGTGAATGAGAGCGTCATCGTCAGTACTCAGGCTGTGCAGGGTTTCAGGACTTGGCGGTGAAGGCAGCTTCCTGGCCGAAGCCGGTTGGCGAGGTGGTGCTTGGGGTTTTCAGGCAGGTACCGGCCGGGACCAGTTTCCAGGCGTTGGCCTGATCCTTGACCTTCGAGGTGCCCGCGCAGGAAGTGCCGGCGCCTGCGGCGCAATCGTTCTTGCCGGCTTCGGCTACACCGAAGCATTTCTGCATGTCATCGGCGGCGTGGGCGGTGGTGGTCAGGGCGGACAGGCTCAGGGCCGAACCCAGGGCCAGGACGAGGGTGGCGGCGGACAGCGAGCGGGTTTTGGTAGTCATGGTGTATCTCCAGCAGTGGGTTGGGTTGGCAAGCATGTTCGCCTGCTTACACCACTAGAGAAAGGGGGAAGGGATTCGTTACAAAGCCGGGGGAAAAAATTTCAGGTTTCGCCAAAGTCTTTGGTTCACACCAAACAAATGTGGGAGCGGGCTTGCTCGCGAAGGCAGTGGGTCAGTCACCCAACAAGTTGGCTGATCCACTGCCTTCGCGAGCAAGCCCGCTCCCACAAAAGCCCGCTCATACATTTGACCAGATGGGCATCAACCGCCCAAATAAGCCTCACGTACTTTCGGATCGGTCAGCAGTTGTTCGCCGCTGCCCTGCATCACCACGCGGCCGTTTTCCAGCACGTAGGCGCGGTCGGCAATCTTCAGCGCCTGGTTGGCGTTCTGCTCCACCAGGAACACTGTCACACCGTCCTTGCGCAGCTGTTCGATGATGTCGAAGATCTGCTGGATGATGATCGGCGCCAACCCCAGGGACGGTTCGTCCAGCAACAACAGCTTGGGCTTGCTCATCAGCGCGCGGCCGATGGCGAGCATTTGCTGTTCGCCGCCGGACATGGTGCCGCCGCGCTGGCTGAAGCGTTCCTTGAGCCGCGGGAACAGGTGCAGCACCTTGTCCATCTGCTCCTGGTAATCGCCCTTGTCGGTGAAGAACCCGCCCATGGCGAGGTTCTCTTCCACGGTCAGGCGGGCAAATACCCGGCGGCCTTCCGGAACCACGGCAATGCTCTTTCGCATGATCTCGGAGGAGGCCTGGCCCACCAGCTCCTCACCCATGTAGCGGATGCTGCCGCTGTGAGCCTGGGGCGAACCGCACAGGGTCATCAGCAGCGTGGATTTACCGGCACCGTTGGCGCCGATCAGGGTAACGATTTCGCCCTGGCGCACTTCCACGTTGACGCTGTGCAGCGCCTGGATCTTGCCGTAGAAAGTGGAAACGTTTTCGAATTGCAGCATTTTACGCTTCCCCCAAATAGGCTTTGATCACTTCCGGGTTGTCGCGGATCTGCTCCGGCGTACCGTCGGCCAGTGGCGTGCCCTGGTTGATCACGACGATATGGTCGGAAATGCTCATGACCAGTTTCATGTCGTGTTCGATCAGCAGCACGGTGGCGTTGTTTTCTTCACGCAGCACACTGATCAGCGCCTTGAGGTCTTCGGTTTCCTTCGGGTTCAAGCCGGCGGCCGGTTCGTCGAGCATGAGGATCCGCGGGCGGGTCATCATGCAGCGGGCGATTTCCAGGCGCCGTTGCTGACCGTAGGCCAGGGTGCCGGCAGGACGGTTGGCAAACTCGGTGAGGTTGACCTTGTCCAGCCAGTACGCTGCATATTCCATGGCCTCGCGCTCGCTCTTGCGGAACGACGGCGTCTTGAACAGGCCGGCAAAGAAGTTGGTGTTCAGGTGGCGATGCTGGGCGATCAACAGGTTCTCGACCGCCGTCATGTCCTTGAACAACCGCACGTTCTGGAAGGTGCGCACCACGCCCTTGCGGGCGATCTCGTGGCCGGCCAGGCCCTGGATCGGCTGGCCGTCCAGCAGGATGGTGCCGCCAGCCGGCTTGTAGAAGCCGGTCAGGCAGTTGAACACCGTGGTCTTGCCGGCGCCGTTGGGGCCGATCAGGGCCACGACTTGTTTCTCTTGCACGGTCAGGGCCACGCCGTTGACCGCCAGCAAACCGCCGAAGCGCATGCTCAAGTTTTCGACTTTCAGGATCTCGCGGCTCATTTGCGCAGCTCCATGTGGGGACGTTGCATGGGCAGCAGGCCTTGAGGTCGCCAGATCATCATCAGCACCATCATGGCGCCGAACATCAACATGCGGTATTCGCTGAATTCACGCATCATTTCCGGCAGCAGGATCATCACGATCGCCGCGAGGATCACGCCCAGCTGCGAGCCCATGCCGCCCAGTACCACGATGGCGAGGATGATTGCCGACTCGATGAAGGTGAACGACTCCGGGGTCACCAGGCCTTGGCGCGCGGCGAAGAAGCTGCCGGCAAAACCGGCGAAGGTGGCCCCTAGGGTGAATGCCGAAAGCTTGATGACGGTCGGGTTCATGCCTAGTGCACGGCAGGCGATTTCATCTTCGCGCAACGCTTCCCACGCGCGACCGATCGGCATGCGCAGCAGGCGGTTGATCACGAACAGCGCCGCCAGTGCCAGCAGCAGGGCCACCAGGTACAGGAACACCACTTTGCTCACCGGGTTGTAGTCGATCCCGAAGTACTCGTGGAACGTCTGCATGCCTTCGGCCGCGGTGCGGTCGAACGTCAGCCCGAAGAACGTCGGCTTGGGAATGCTGCTGATGCCGTTGGGGCCGCCGGTGATATCGGTGAGGTTACGCAGGAACAGACGGATGATTTCACCGAAGCCCAGGGTCACGATCGCCAGGTAGTCACCGCGCAAGCGCAGTACCGGGAAGCCCAGCAGGAAGCCAAATGTGGCCGCCGCCATGCCGGCCAGTGGCAGGCAGATCCAGAAGCCCCAGCCCAGGTAATGCGAGAGCAGCGCGTAGGTGTAGGCACCCACCGCATAGAAGCCCACATAGCCCAGGTCGAGCAGGCCGGCGAGACCCACCACGATGTTCAGGCCCAGGCCCAGCAACACGTAGATCAGGATCAGCGTCGCGATATCCACCGCACCACGGGAGCCGAAGAACGGCCAGATCAACGCGGCCACGATCAGGCCGATGATGATGTAGCGCTGGGTGCGCGGCAGGGTCAGGAACTGGCTGACCTTGGGCGATACCAACGGGCCACGGTTGGACTTGAGGAGTGCCCCGACCTGTTGGGTGAACAGCACGCGCAGGAACATCAGCACCGAGCACAGGGCAATGATGGTCAACGTCACGGGACCGGTGCCATGCACTTCGAGGTTGATCCCGACAATGCTCAACTTGAGCCCGAGTACCGGGAAGGCCACGGCCCAGACCAGCAAGGCGCTGAAAAACGCCGATTTAAGATATCTGCTCATACTTTCTCAACCTCCGGACGGCCCAGAATGCCGGTCGGCCGGAACAACAGCACCAGAACCAATAGACCGAATGCCACCACGTCCTTGTACTGGTCACCGAATACGTCGGCGCCAAAGGCTTCAGCCACCCCCAGCACCAGCCCGCCGAGCATCGCGCCCGGAATGCTGCCGATGCCGCCCAATACCGCCGCGGTGAAGGCCTTGAGGCCCACCAGGAAACCGGCGTTGGGGTTGATCACGCCGTACTGCATGCTCAGCAACACGGCAGCGATAGCCGCCAGTGCGGCACCGATGACGAAGGTCAGGGCGATGATGTTGTTGGTGTTGATGCCCAACAGGTTGGCCATCTTGATGTCTTCGGCGCAGGCCCGGCAGGCGCGCCCCAGACGGGAGCGAGAGATGAACAGGGTCAGGCCGAGCATTGCCACCAGGGTGACGACGAAGACCAGGACCTGCATGTAGGAAATCAGCACTTCTTGTGCGCCACCTGGGCCGAAGGAGAAGCTCCCCGGGATCAGGTTGGGAATGGATTTGTCCTTGGAGTCCTGGGACAGCAATACGGTGTTCTGCAGGAAAATCGACATGCCGATCGCGGAGATCAGCGGGATCAAGCGGTTGCTGCCACGCAAGGGGCGGTACGCAACGCGTTCGATACTGTAGCCATAGGCACTGGTTACGACGATGGACGCCAGGAATGCAGCGGTCATCAACAGCGGCAGGGAATGGATACCCAGCATGGCCAGCCCGGCAAGGGCGATGAAGGCCACGTAGGAACCAATCATGTACACCTCGCCATGGGCGAAGTTAATCATTCCAATGATGCCGTAAACCATTGTGTAGCCAATGGCTATCAAGGCATAGGTGCTGCCAACGGTCATGCCGTTAACCAGCGTTTGGAAAAAATGATAGATCTCAGGCATTACAGCGCTCCTAAAAACCCGATACGCATTTCACTGGTGGAGTCAATTTCCGGCTCGGTGCCCTGTTCTGTGATCAGGTTGCACAAAGCGTTTGCCAGCGAACCGCTGGTGACGGTTTTAAGATTTTCAGGTGAGCCAGCGCCCGGATCGCGGGTGACAGGCCCATAAACCTCGTAAAACAAAGCCCACTGCTTGCACAGTGGGCTTGTTGACCAGTAACGCCTGGCTTACTGAGGGGAAACTTCGGTTTTTGGTTTGCCGAAGTGCCATTCGTAGACCACGAACTTGAAGTCCTTCAGGTCGCCCTTGGCGTCGAAGCTCAGGTCGCCGGTCGGGGTCTTGAAGGTACCGGCGTGGATGGCCGCTGCCACCTTGGCGGTGTCTTCGCTCTTCGCGGCAGCGATACCGCCGGCGATCACTTCAACTGCCGAGTAGGCCGGGAACACGAACGGACCGGTTGGGTCCTGCTTGTTCTTGGTGAACTCTTCAACGATTGCCTTGTTGGCAGGATCGGTGTCGAAGGATTTCGGCAGGGTAACCAGCAGGCCTTCGGAAGCGTTCTGGGCGATTTGCGAGATGGAGTCGTTGCCGACGCCTTCAGGGCCCATGAACTTGGCGTTCACGCCTTTTTCCTTGGCTTGGCGCAGGATCAGGCCCAGCTCAGGGTGGTAGCCGCCGTAGTAGACGAAGTCGACGTTGGCTTGCTTGAGCTTCTGGATCAGCGAACCGAAGTCTTTGTCGCCAGCGTTGATGCCTTCGAAGAGAGCAACTTTCACGCCTTTCTTCTCGAGGGTTTGTTTAACGGCAGTGGCGATGCCTTCACCGTATTGCTGTTTGTCGTGGATAACGGCTACGACTTTCGGCTTCACGTGGTCGGCGATGTAGTTACCGGCGGCTGGGCCCTGGGCGCTGTCCAGGCCGATGGTACGGAAGACCAGCTTGTAGCCACGGGACGTGATTTCCGGGCTGGTGGCAGCCGGGGTGATCATGATCACGCCTTCGTCTTCGTAGATGTCGGATGCTGGCTGAGTGGAGCTGGAGCAAAGGTGACCGACCACGAACTTGACGCCGTCGTTGACCACTTTGTTGGCTACGGCCACGGCTTGTTTTGGATCGCAAGCGTCGTCGTATTCCTTGGCTTCGAGCATTTTGCCATCTACGCCGCCCTTGGCGTTGATGTCGGCGATGGCCTGCTTGGCACCCATGAACTGCATGTCGCCGTACTGGGTCACAGGGCCGGTTTTAGGGCCGGCAATACCGATCTTGATGGTGTCAGCTGCGAACGAATGGCTGGCAACCCCGGCCAGGACCATAGCGGCAAACAGTTTGGAAATCTGCTTAGTAGCCTTATTCATAGTGCTCCACTCTTACTGTTGTATTTTTTATAGTTCTAGCGGCCTTGTGAGCTGCAGAACCGGATCAGATATCTCGGATATCCCCCGGCAGCGGCCTGGCAACTGTACCGGTACAGTGTAGAGCGCCGGTTGATCGCTTGAAAAGCTGGCTGCTGGGGGCAAAACCCGGGTATGTCGCTTAAATGAAAGAAAAAGACAGAATTGCGGCGGGGTGATGCCAGAGTTTCGGGCAATCCTTGGCTTTCCTGACACTTTCGTTCGGTGCCTCATTTGCAACTGGGTTTTTCTGCCTGGGGCTCGACGGTATGATTGCGCCGATTTTTTCTTCAGGTGAACTCCCATGACGCAAGAACCTAGCACCCTCTATGCCAAGCTGCTTGGTGAAACTGCCGAAATTTCCTGGAAGGAGCTTGAGCCGTTCTTTGCCAAGGGTGCCCTATTGTGGGTCGACGCCGGGCTGGATTTGATCGAGGCCGCCGAGGGCATGGCTGAGGACAACCGTGAGAAAGTCGCTGCCTGGCTGGCTGCGGGGAGTCTTGGCGAGGTGTCTGCGACGCGGGCATTGGACCTGGTTGAGCGGGATCCGAGTTTGTGGGCGGTGGTGGTTTCGCCGTGGATTCTGATCCAGGAAAGGGCAGTGTAGGAAATGCATGCGCGAAAAAGGTGCGTGATTTTTCCGGGTTTAAGTGTGTAGGCGGGTAACTGCATTTGCGGTGATGGCACCTTGCCGTAGAGAAAGGTCACAGGCGAGGGTTACGTGCGCGTCATGGGAACAGTTTTGGTAGCGGCAGAGTGCGGGGGGAATTGTTTCTGGGTGTGAGTTTTTTTGAGTACATATCCGTTATTTAGGTAACGGCTACTTATGGTTCCGCTCTTA
>NZ_JACAPH010000043.1:50800-50979 GCF_013385805.1 Pseudomonas sp. C6002
CCATCGTGGTTGACGGGGCCCGCAGATCAAAATCAAAAGCAAGAGCACAGCGGCCTCCCGGCCGGCTTGAGTGTTAAAAGCAAAGACCAGAGCGAAAGCAGATCTGCTTTTCTGTGGGAGCGGGCTTGCTCGCGAAAAACCTGAGAGCGCCGCGTTCATCCAGAATGCCCGCGTCATCG
>NZ_JACAPH010000043.1:51119-64467 GCF_013385805.1 Pseudomonas sp. C6002
GCGAGGTGCCGAGTGGTGGGGCAAGAGCGTTTTGGTTACTTTTGCGCTTTTCAAAAGTGAGCCGCTGTAAGAGCGGAACCATAAGTCGCCGTTACCTAAATAACGGATATACACCCCACCCCAGCAACAACAAAGCCTACGCCGTCTTCCCTGTATGGTTATTCAGCGAAATAACCTTGGTCTTCCCAATCCGGTGACGATAAATCTCACGCAGGTACTTGATCGCCTTCTTCACACAATCCCGCGACAGACGAATATCGTTGATCGACACAAACTTGTCCTTGTCGTTGATCAACTCACGATACTTCTTCTCGTACATCGGCTTGATCGCATACCAGTTGGTATCCAGGATCTTCGCCGGGTTCTCGAACTCGTTGAGCAGCTCATCAATCCGGTCTTCATCAAAATCCTCATGGATGATGAAATCCAGGATCGAATTATCCAAGGTGTCATCAAACCGATACGGATTACGCGCAAAACAGCGCTTGATAAATGCCACGATCAACGTCAAAAAATCATCCGACAGGCACGGGCTTTTAGCGATCAAGGTCGTGAGCGACAAGTTGGCCGACGCCCCGATCACCAGCGCATACCGTTTGAGCGTCGTATTGGGAAACAGGCTGTTGAGGTGCGTCTTGAGCCGATTCAGGTCCATATAGGACAGCTTGTAATCCTTGGGCAACGACACAATCGACACCACCGACGAGCAGTTCTTGAAGAAGTGCAAGTCATGCAACGCCGCCGCGTCATAGCCGGAATTCTTGTACTGCTCCAGGGAGGCCTTGTACCGCTTGGACTCAATCGGCAACAGGCTGATGCCTTCGATCGCCTGGGTCACCTTGTTGAAGTGCGGCAGATCAATGGAACGGAAAAACAGGTCGTCGATGTTCAGCCGCTGCGGCTCTTTTTCGAACACCTTGAACTTGTCGCTCGAAGGCGCCGGCGTTTCCGGCACCACCGATTCGGCGTAGGCAATCGCCACCGGGCCGGCCAGGCTCATGAACAGGTCGTTGGCATCCAGGCGGATGGTCTCGCCAATGTCGATCCCGGCGCGACGGAAGTAGTTCTGGTCGTAGTCGGTGGTAACCGCCTGGGCCGTCAGAATGTTGAAGATCTGCTGCGAGATGTACTGGTTGGCGTGCTTTTCCATGGCATTGACATCAATGTTCTGGATGTTGCCGTCATCGCTTTCCTCGGCGTAACGCATGATGTCGTTGGAGATCAGCATCATCGCGTTCCACGGTCGGATACGGCCTTTCACGCTGGCTTCGCTGCTGTCTTCATTGTCGAAGTTGTACGAGAAGTCCCATTCTTCCGACAGGTATTTGCACAACAGCCGCCCGGCGTTGATGTGCAGCGCCTCGGACATTTCGCTGCGGTGATCGGAGATGTTCGGCAGCACACAAATCCCGCTGGTGAAGATCGGTTCGAACACGAAGGCGTGACCGCTTTTGCTGTCATGTTCATCCGCGGGCTTGGTGTCGAACGTCTTGTTCATGTACGAGTGCTGCTGGGCCAGGCCGAACTCCGAGGCCATGCCTGAACCGGTACCGCCGCCGGCACTGAAGATCGAGAAGTACAGGCGCGACTGGTTGGCCTTGATGCCGCAGGAGTCGATCAGGTACGAGTGGATCATCTTCCAGTCGGGGCTGGAGAAGCGCTGGGTGTCTTTGTTGAGGATGATCTTGGCCAGGTACTGGCCGAGTATCGGCGCGTTACCGGCGCCGCCGGCATGGACTTCCGAGAGGTCCATGATTTTCATCTTGCTGTAGTCCCGCAGGAAACCGCTTTTCTCACCCTTGCGCGAGAAACGGATGCGCCCGGCAATGTCCTTGTCCAGGTCGCCCAGCATCACCAGCGGCTCGACCAGGAACACCGGTTTGGTGCCCTTGTTCGAACCCAGGCGCAGGTTGTTGCGAATCCACTGGGCGGGGCGGTAGCCCTTGTCGGTGGATTTGTCTTCGTTGCTGAATTCGTTGAGGTAGAACTTGCGGGCGTTGTACACCAGCTCTGCCACATCCAGGGCAATGTTGGAGCCACAGCGGCCCAGGCCGATCAGGCACACCGAGGGGAATTCCTGCTCATTGCGCAGTTCACCGTCGAGTTCCATGTGCGGTGCGCGCGGGAACACCATGTCGCGCAGGCCGTCGAGGTTGTCGAGGATGCGGTCGGTGTTGGTCTCGGTAAAGTACAGGTACTGCTGGGTGGCCAGCGGGCGGGCGGTGCTCAATGACTTTGAACCTGAGGGTTTTTCCGCAGGGGCTGTCAGCAACACGTCGGATACCGCGGTGGCAGAGTTATTTTTAGAAGTCATTGTGCGCCATGTGCCTGGACGGATGGCTGAGTGAGTATCAAATAGCCATCACAAAATGAGAGATCGCGACTTTACAGTGCGTCCTGGTCCTGGGCGATAGGGTTTAACCCTAGGGTTTTAAGGGGAAAGCCTGGCCGGACTCTGATGAATCGGCCGTTCGTCGGGGTTCTTTAGTGAAATGATGGCGAATTGCCAAATTTTCGGCGTCAGCGAATTGGCCGAACGATGGACGCCGGGCCCGCACGACCCGAAGGCGGATCTTTCGGCGCGGGGTCACCCCCCGTCAGGCCCAGCAGGCTGAACAGGTTGTTCTGGTCCAGGCTGTTGATCACCGCGCTGATATCACTCAACGGCACCGCAGCGCTGAGCAGGTAACCCTGAACAAAATCACAGCCGTGTTTTTGCACCACTTCAAATTGTTGCAGGGTTTCCACGCCCTCGGTCACCACCTGCAGGTGCAGGGTGTGGGCCATGCCGATAATGGCCTGGACGATCTCGATGTCGGCGTTCGACTTGGGGATATCCTGGATAAATGAACGGTCGATTTTCAAGGTGTTCAACGGCAGGCGCTTAAGGTAGGCGAGGGACGAGTAGCCGGTGCCGAAGTCGTCGATGGACAAAGACACGCCCAGGGCGCGGATTTGCCGCAGCAATGCCAGGGTGCTGCTGATATTGCCCATCAGCGCGTTCTCGGTTACTTCCAGTTCCAGGCGATTGGCCGCGATCCCGCCGAAGCGCAGGGCGTTTTCGATCTCATCGGCCAACTCGTCACGCGTCAGGTTGAGGGCCGAGCAGTTCACGGCCATGACCAATTCAGTGTGGCCTTGCTCCGACAGCAGGCTCAGGTCGTGACAGGCCTGGCGCAGCACCCAGTGATCCAGTTCGGCAATCAGCCCGTTGCTTTCGGCAATGCCGATGAACCGGTCCGGGGTCAGCAGGCCATGTTGGGGGTGTTGCCAGCGCACCAGGGCTTCGAGGCGCGTGACCCTGCCTTTTTTCAGGTCAAGTATCGGTTGGTAAAACAGCACCAACTCGTTCTTGCCCCGCAGTGCGGCGCGCAGTTCCTCTTCCAGCTGCAGTTCCAGGAAGGCCCGGGTTTTCAGGTTGGAGCTGAAGAAGTTCAGGCTATTACGCCCGGCATCCTTGGACTGATACAGCGCCAGGTCAGCGGTCTTCAGCAGCTCTTCGCTGGTTTTGCCGTCTTCGGGAAACAGGCTGATGCCGATGCTGGTGGTCATCACCATGCGCCGGCCGGCCAGTTCGATGGGGTCTTTCATTTTCTGCATGATGCGCTGGGCCATGTGCCGCGCTTCATCGCGGTGATGGATGCTGATCAGGATGCAGAATTCGTCACCGCCAAACCGCGCGACCACGTCGTCATGGCTGCGCACCGAGCTTTTGATGTGGCCGGCCAGCACCGTCAGCAGTTCGTCGCCGGCGTCATGGCCGAGGCTGTCGTTGATGCGCTTGAAGTGGTCGATATCCAGGAAGATCACCGCCAGCATGCCGTCGGTGGCGGTTTTTTCCGCGAGTTTCTCGGCGAAGATCTGGTTGAAACCACGGCGGTTGAGCAGGGTGGTCAGGGCATCGTAATGCGCCACCTGTTGCAGCGAGGCGCGGGCCTGGTCCAGTTCGGTGAGCAGGGCGTTGACCCGGCGCAGGTCGGTTTCCTTGTGTTGCAGCTTCTTGTCCGCGAGGGCAGCACTGATGCTGCTGCCAATCACCAGCAGTGCGATGACCGCCACCAGCAGCCCCAGTTGGACCGGGTTGTTGTCCACCGGCAGTGCCGACTGTACGAGGTCTTCGGGTACCAGCAGCTGCATGGCCGCCATGCCGGTGAAGTGCATGCTGATAATGCCCGCGCCGAGCACCAGGCTGGCCGCGTACTTGAGCAATTGATGGAACATGCCGGTGCCGTTGCGCAGGTACAGCGACAGCAGCAAAGCCGCCAGGCTGGCGCCGATCGCGATCAACACAGAGGCGAGGAACAAGCCAGTCTCGAAATACACGCCCGCCTCGGAGCGCATGGCCGACATGCCCACGTAGTGCATCAGCGCAATACCCAGCCCCATCCACACCGACGCCAGCACATATTGGTGGGCGCGCAGCCTTGGATGACTGAGGGTTTGCATGGCGAACAGCGCCGCGATCAGGGCGATCAGCAGCGAGGCGAACGTCATGATCAATTCGTAGTGAATCGCGATAGGCGCCTGGAAGGCCAGCATGCTGATGAAGTGGGTCGACCAGATGCCGCCTGCCAGGCAGCCCGCGCCTACCCAGCGCCAGTGCCGTTGAGCCTTGGGGTTGTCGACATGGCCGACCCGCTCGGCCATGTCCAGGGTGCCGAAGCCCGCTGCGCACGCCACTACATACGCCAGTAGCACCAGAAAGGGGTTATGACTGCAATTGAGTAATAAGTGCCCACTGTCCGGAAGGTCGGTAAAAAAATGCAAACCAAGCCATTCCATAGCATGTCCCGTCACAGAGTTTTAGTCTGACTGCGTCTTTCAGTATAGAGAGCGTGAGCGAGTTACAAGGATTGATGGCAGATTGCTTCTAATCATTTGGCGATGAGTTTATAAACAACTAGAACCAAATGATTAGGGATGACCGCCCGGGTCGCCCGATGGAGTGACATCAGACTTACGAATCATTACAGACAATCCCCACGAGGCTGACTAGATTGCAGGTTCCGGGCTCAGGATGCGTCTGGCATCGCGGCTCACATAACAATAAAAGAGACGGACCCATGCAGAACTCGACCCAAGCGGCGAATGCCTGGCGCATTCTGTTCCTGCTGTTCCTGGCCAACCTGTTCAACTTTTTCGACCGCACCATTCCCGCGATCATCATCGAGCCGATCCGCATGGAGTGGCACCTCAGCGACTTCCAGCTCGGGATCATCGGTACCGCGTTCACCATTGTTTATGCAATTGCCGGCTTGCCGCTGGGGCGCCTGGCCGATACCGGCTCGCGCAGCAAACTCATGGGCTGGGGCCTGGCGGCGTGGAGTGGCCTGACAGCGGTCAATGGTCTGGTGGGCAGTTTCTGGACCTTTTTGCTGGTGCGCATGGGCATCGGCATCGGCGAGGCCAGTTATGCGCCGGCGGCAAACTCGCTGATCGGTGACCTGTTTCCCGCCCACCGCCGTGCCCGGGCCATGGGGATCTTCATGCTGGGCCTGCCCTTGGGCCTGCTGCTGGCCTTCTTCACCATTGGTGCGATGGTCAAGGCGTTCGACAGCTGGCGTGCGCCATTCTTTATTGCCGCGGTGCCGGGGCTGATCCTTGCGGTGTTCATGTTCTACATCAAGGAACCCAAGCGCGGCGCGGCGGAAGCCGTGCAAGTCTCCCAGGAGAAAGTCGACCGGCCGATTCGCCGGGTGCTGGCGGTGCCGACATTCCTCTGGCTGGTGCTGGCCGGGTTGTGCTTCAACTTCGCCACCTATGCCTGCAACTCGTTCCTGGTGCCGATGCTGCAGCGCTATTTCCTGCTGCCGTTGCAGGATGCGGCAGTCGCCACCGGTGTCATCGTCGGTATTACCGGCCTGGTGGGCCTGACCCTGGGCGGCTGGATTGCCGACAAGATCCATCAACGCATCGCTAACGGCCGGCTGCTGTTCGCGGCGTGCAGTTTGATTATCTCTACAGTGACCACTGCCTGGGCGTTGCACGCGGGGCGGATCGAGATTGGTGTGTTTGTGGCGCTGTTCAGTGTCGGCTGGCTGTTTGCCTATAACTTCTACACCTGCGTGTACACGGCGATCCAGGACGTGGTCGAGCCGCGCCTGCGGGCGACGGCGATGGCATTGTTCTTCGCCGGCTTGTATTTGCTGGGCGGGGGCATGGGGCCGATTGTGGTGGGCGGGTTGTCGGATCATTTTGCCCATTCGGCGATGTATGCCGACGGTGCCCAGCAGATGACTGAGGCTTACAAGGCGGTGGGACTGCATGACGCCATGTACCTGATTCCGGTGGCGCTGTTTTTGACCATGCTGTTTCTGTTCCAGGCGTCCCGCAGTTTTGTGCGCGATGCCCAGCGGATGAAGGATGGGTTGGGGGTGGTGGAGGTGCCGGCCAGGGCGGTTACTGCCTGAGATCGAGGTGACGCCTTCGCGAGCAAGCCCGCTCCCACATTTGACCGCATTCTCAAGATGGAACTCGGTCAAATGTGGGAGCGGGCTTGCTCGCGAAGAGGTCATCAATAACAACGATGTCTACAGTGAATAAAAAAGGCCCGCATTGCGCGGGCCTTTTTGTTTGTCAGGGTAGGGCGGCGAAGTTAGCCCGCGACCAACACCCGAATCGCTTCCAGTCGCAGCGCCGCCTTGTCGAGCATCGCCAGGCCTTGCTCGCGCTGTTGGCGCAGGGCAACCAGTTCGCTGTCGCGCACGGTCGGGTTGACCGCTTGCAACGCGGTCAGGCGCGCCAGTTCTTCCTCGGTATCCGCCGCCAGGCGACGTTGAGCCTCGGCCACACGCTCGGCGTGACGCGGGGCAATCTTCTCCTCACCGGCGTTGATCCGCGGCGTCAGCTGGTCGCGCTGGGCCTGCACGAACTTGTTGGCGCTGGCCCGCGGCACGCTTTCCAACTGATCATTCAAGGTCAGGAACGACACGCGGCCCGACAGGTCATTGCCATTGGCATCCAGCAGGCAACGCAGTGCCGCCGGTGGCAGGTAACGGCCCAACTGCAGCGAACGCGGAGCAACCACTTCGCTGACGTAGAGCAGTTCCAGCAACACGGTGCCCGGCTTGAGCGCCTTGTTCTTGATCAGCGCCACGGCGGTGTTGCCCATGGAACCGGACAGCACCAGGTCCATGCCGCCCTGCACCATCGGGTGTTCCCAGGTGATGAACTGCATGTCTTCGCGGGACAGCGCCTGGTTGCGGTCGTAGGTGATGGTCACACCTTCGTCGTCGCCCAGGGGGAAGCTGGCGTCGAGCATTTTTTCGCTGGGCTTGAGAATCAGTGCGTTTTCCGAATGGTCTTCGCTGTCGATGCCAAAGGCGTCGAACAGGGTTTCCATGTAGATCGGCAGGGTGAACTGGTCGTCTTGCTCAAGGATCGCTTCCACCAGCGCATCACCTTCGCCAGCGCCGCCGGAGTTGAGCTCCAGCAAACGGTCGCGGCCGGTGTGCAGTTCGGCTTCGAGGCGCTCGCGCTCGGCACGGGCTTCGTCGATCAGCGCTTGCCACTCGCCGTCGTCGGCGTTTTCCAGCAGCGGCAGCAGGCGCGGGCCGAACTGGTGCTGCAAGGCGTTGCCGGTCGGGCAGGTGTTGAGGAACGCGTTCAGCGCCTCGTGGTACCACTGGAACAGGCGCTCTTGCGGGCTGGTTTCCAGGTACGGCACGTGCAGTTCGATCACATGTTTCTGGCCGATCCGGTCCAGACGGCCGATCCGCTGTTCCAGCAAGTCCGGGTGGGACGGCAGGTCGAACAGCACCAGGTGGTGGGAGAACTGGAAGTTGCGGCCTTCACTGCCGATTTCCGAGCAGATCAGCACCTGGGCGCCGAATTCTTCGTCCGCAAAGTAGGCGGCAGCGCGGTCACGCTCGAGGATGTTCATGCCCTCGTGGAACACCGTGGCCGGGATGCCGGAGCGCACGCGCAGGGCGTCTTCCAGGTCCATGGCGGTTTCGGCGTGGGCGCAGATCACCAGGACTTTGGTGCGCTTGAGCATCTTCAGCTGGTCGATCAGCCACTCCACGCGCGGGTCGAAACGCCACCAGCGTTGTTCTTCATCGACGTCCGGCTGCGACTGGAAGCTGACTTCCGGGTACAGCTCGGCGTGCTCGCCCAGGGGCAGCTCGAGGTATTCGTCCGGGCACGGCAGCGGGTAGGCGTGCAGCTTGCGCTCCGGGAAACCTTGCACCGCGGCGCGGGTGTTGCGGAACAGCACGCGGCCGGTGCCGTGGCGGTCCAGCAGTTCGCGGACCAGGCGGGCACTGGCTTCGGCGTCGCCATCGTTGACGGCGGTCAGCAGCGCTTCGCCTTCGTCGCCGAGGAAGCCCTGGATGGTCTTGTGGGCGGCGGGCGAGAGACGGCCCTTGTCCAGCAGTTCCTGGACGGCTTCGGCCACCGGGCGATAGTTTTCGCTCTCGGCGCGAAAGGCGTGCAGGTCGTGGAAACGGTTCGGGTCCAGCAGGCGCAGGCGCGCGAAGTGGCTGTCCTGGCCCAGTTGCTCAGGGGTTGCAGTGAGCAGCAGCACGCCCGGAATCACTTCGGCCAGTTGTTCCACCAGCGAGTACTCGGGGCTGGCTTTTTCTTCGTGCCAGACCAGGTGGTGCGCTTCGTCGACCACCAGCAGGTCCCAGCCGGCCGCGAACAGCGCGTCCTGGGCCTTCTCGTCGTCCACCAGCCATTCCAGGGCCACCAGCGCGAGCTGGGTGTCTTCGAACGGGTTGGTGGCATCGCTTTCGATAAAGCGCTCTTCATCGAACAGTGCGACCTGCAGGTTGAAGCGGCGGCGCATTTCCACCAGCCACTGGTGCTGGAGGTTTTCCGGCACCAGGATCAACACGCGGTTGGCGCGACCCGACAGCAATTGGCGATGGATCACCAGGCCGGCTTCGATGGTCTTGCCCAGGCCCACTTCGTCCGCCAGCAGAACCCGCGGCGCGATACGGTCGGCAACTTCACGGGCGATGTGCAGTTGGTGCGCGATCGGTTGCGCACGTACGCCGCCCAGGCCCCAGAGCGAGGACTGCAACTGGCGGCTGGTGTGTTCCAGGGTGTGGTAGCGCAGGGAGAACCAGGGCAGCGGGTCGATCTGGCCGGCGAACAGACGGTCGCTGGCCAGGCGGAACTGGATGAAGTTCGAGAGCTGGGTTTCCGGCAGGGTGACCTGCTCGTTCTGCCCATTGAGGCCGTGGTAGACCAGCAGGCCGTCGACGTCGTCGACTTCTTGCACGGTCATTTTCCAGCCTTCGAAATGGGTGATGGTGTCACCCGGCGAAAACCTCACGCGAGTGAGGGGCGCATTCCGTAGCGCATACTGGCGAGTGTCGCCAGTGGCCGGATAGAGCACGGTTAACAAGCGGCCGTCCTGTGCCAGAACGGTGCCTAACCCCAGCTCTGCTTCGCTGTCACTAATCCAGCGTTGCCCCGGTTGATACTGCTGCGCCATGCTGCCTGACTCCCGCCGTGAAAAAGCCGACTATTCTAACGGAACACGGCTTCCAGACCAAAAGGAATAGGTGCAGCTTCGAGCTTTAAGCTACAAGCGGCAAGAAAAAGGGCGGTATCTTCGTCGGATAGATGACGATTGGTTCACAAGTTGGCGGCTTGACGCTCAAGTCGTCACCCACGCAGCCGACAGTCTGCTGAACAGGAGACTAATAATATGCTGCCACCCATGCTGCCCTTGAGTGTTGTGCCGGTCACGTCGCAGCTTGACCCGGTGCGCCAGAAGCCGGATATCCCGCCCGTGGCGCCGGTTCAGCCAGGCTCCAACGAAAGTACCATCGACTTGCAAAAGCGCGATCCCGAGGAAGCGGCTTTGCTGCTGCGCGAGGAGCAACGTCGCCAGCAGGAACAGCAAAAGCGTCGCCGCGAAGCCGATGAAGACTCGCAGGAGCACCTGGCTGTTCCCGGTGACGAACTCAACGCCGACAACACCGTGCCGGTGGTGCCGTTGATTGAAGACGCACCACGGCAAGGCTTGTGGGTGGACGTCGAGGTTTAATCCCGCAGTTCGCGCAGGGCGGCGATCAGTTGCTCGATGTCTTGCGCCGTATTGAGGTAGCTCACGGAGATTCGCGCCACGCTGTCCAGCTCGCGGGCCTGCAGGTCCAGTGGAGTGTAGGGCACGCCATTGGCACCGATGTTGATCCGCTTGAGGCCCAGGCGGCGCTTGAGCTCGAAGGCGTCCCAGCCGGCCAGGTTGAAGGCGATCAGGCCGGACTGGTTTGCGCTGGTTCCCAGGTCATGCAAGGTAATCCCGTCGATTCGGCGCAATTGTTCACGGATTGTGTCGCTTAACAGCCGGACCGTCTCGCGGACCCGCTCGACCCCCAATCGATTGACCTCCAGCAACGCATTGCCCAGGCCTGCCAGCAAGGCGAACGACACTTCGCTGGTTTCAAAGCGCCGGGCGTCGTTGCGCAAGTCAAATCCCGCAGGGCTCCAGGGCGCCGAAAACACATCGCGTTGGGCCGGGTTCAAGCGCTCGAGAAAATCCGGCCGCACATAGAGCAGGGCGGTCCCGCGTGGGCCGCGCAGATGCTTGCGCCCGGCGCCCTTGAGCACATCGCAGTGCAGCGCTTGCACATCCACCGGCACCTGGCCGATGGCTTGCCCGGCGTCGATGAAATAGGCAATGCCATGACGCCTGGCCAACGCGCCGATGGCCTCGGCCGGGTTGATCAAGCCGCTGTTGGCGGGGAGCCAGGTCAGGTCGATCAACCGCACCCGGGCGTCGAGCATGGCTTCCAGGCCGGCGACGGATACCGCGCCGGTTTCATCGCAGGGGATCACTTCTACTTGTGCACCCGATTGCACGGCCGTTTGCATGCTCGCCAGGTTGCCGCCCCATTCGTGGCGGCCCACCAGAATGCGGTCGCCTGGCTGCCACGGGCCCAACGCCTGGAACGCCATGCTCCAGGCGGTCGAGCCACTGCTGGCGAAGGCAATCGATGACACGGGCGCATTGAGCAGTTGCGCGGCGGCGCGACGGGCTTTTTCTGTCAGCAGTGCACCGTGTTCGCCGGCCTCCATCGGGCCGTCGCGGGCTTCGCGCTGCAACTGGTCAATGATTGCATCAAGCGTCCCTTGGCTGGGCAGGGAGGCCCCGGCGTGGTTGAAGTGGACGATGCCGGATTGGCAGCCCGGCGTTTCGTCCCGCAGCTCCCGGACCTCGGTCAGGGACAGCGCAGTCACGGCTGCAACTCGAAAATCGCGTCGATCTCCACGGCTACGCCGCCCGGCAAGCTGGCGACGCCCACGGCCGTGCGGGCATGCCGGCCTTTGTCGCCGAGGGCGTTGACCAGCAAGTTCGAAGCGCCATTGGCGACTGCACCCTGGCGCTGGAAATCACCGCTGCTGGCGATAAATACGCCCAACCGAATGATGCGCACCAGTCGCGACAGGTCATCGCCCAGGGCATCGCTTAATTGGGCCAGCAGGCCCAGCGCCGCGAGTTCGGCGGCCTTGGCGCCTTCGTCTTCGCTGATGGATTCGCCGAGTCTTCCGATGTAAGTCGGTTTGCCGTCCAGCAGCGGGATTTGGCCGGAGATGAACAGCTGGTTCTGGCTGATCACGTAATTGACGTAGTTGGCAATCGGCTGGCTGGGTGTCGGCAGGCTCAGGCCGAGGGCTTGTACGCGTTGCGAGATGGAGTGGCTCATGATGAATCCTCTTGGAAAGAGTCTTCAGCATGGGCGGGGCGATTTTCGCCGACAAACGGATAGATTTAACTCGACGTATCGAAATAACTCATGCGTCAGCGCAGATTTCCCGCAGCCATTCACTGAAACAAGCGGCCGCCGTGCTGGTTTCGCCATGCGGGGCAATCAGCCAGTAACCGATCTCGCTTTGATAGGGCGGCCAGTCGAAGGCTTCCACCAATGTGCCCTCCTTGAGCCTGCGTTCGATCAGGCGGTGGCGGCCCATGGCGATGCCCTGGCCGGCGACGGCGGCTTCGACCACGATGTTGTAGTCGTGCAGCAGCGCCTTGGGGTAGTGCTCCACATCCACCTGATAATGCCGGGACCAGTCGGTCCACTCGAAAGGGCGGTGCGAGGTGGCCATCAGCAGCGGGCCATTGGCCAGTTGGCTGGCCTTGAACGCCGGGCTGCAGACGGGTGACAGTGTTTCGCTCATCAGGCGCGTGGCCTGCACGTCGGTCCAGTCGCCCTTGCCGTAGCGAATCGCCAGGTCGACCTCGGCGGCGGCGACATCTGCCAGCTGAATCGCCGGCACCAACTCCACCTGGATGTGTGGGTAGCGGCTGAGAAACCCCGCCAGGCGCGGTGCCAGCCACAAAGTGGCGAACGAGGCGAGCAGGCCGACGCGCAGTACGCTGGTGGCGGGCGGTGTTTGCTGCTGCCGGGTGGCGGCGGCGATGGTGTCGAGGGCGGGGCGGATCTGGTCGTAGTAGTGTTGGCCGTCTTCGGTCAGATCGATGGCGCGGGTGCGTCGGATAAACAGCGGTTTGCCCAGGTGCTGTTCGAGTTTCTGCACTTGATGGCTGAGGGCGCTTTGGGTCACTGACAGCTCGGCGGCGGCCTTGATAAAACTCAAATGCCGGGCCACGGCCTCAAAGGCGCGCAGGGCCAGGAGTGGGGGAAGGTCCTTGTGCAGTGCCACGTCGAACGCTCTGTGTGAGGGGGTGGGATGGGGGGATTTTGCGGGCAAATGCGCGCGATGACATCGATTTTGTTTACGCGGGATTGGCGCAGGACGCATTATTGGGGCATCCAAGCCATTACGTAAGCCAAGCCATGAGTGACGATGACAAGCTGATTGACCTGAATGCCGAACGGGCCAAACGTGTTCATGATCTGAATGACAAGCGACTGAATGAAGTGCGCCAGGCGTTTGAACAGGCGATGCCGTTGGGGAAGCCCAAGAAAAAGCCGAAAAGCAAACCGAAAAAGCGTTGATATAGCCTGCATCGTTTGATGCAGGTCAGTTATTTCCCTTCTTTACGCTCCGTCGCGGGCGACATTGATCCTCGTCAATTTCTTCTTTCGTCTTCTTGGTTAACTTAGCCCTATCGCAACAGGGCAAGTGCAGGAGGCCGGTCATGTTTTTCGATAATGTGGTGTTTGCCGGAGTGCTGACGGTTGGCCTCATGGTGATGTTCTTTGTAGGGTTTGGAATTTTTATCTGGAAAGACGCTAATAAGCGTAAGAGGCCTTAGGTCTTTTCGGATACATGAGCACGCAAGGCATTTTGGGCGACTTCGGTCGCCTTTTTTTTGTTTTGGATTTTTTGTTTTGTGTACATATCCGTTGCTGCGGTAACGGCTACTTATGGTTTCGCTCTTACAGCGAGTCACTTTTTTACAAGCGCCTAAAAAAGTAACCAAAAA
>NZ_JACAPH010000043.1:64605-64831 GCF_013385805.1 Pseudomonas sp. C6002
GGGCCCGCAGATCAAAATCAAGAGCAGATCAAGATCAAAAGCACGCAGCCTCGCTGGCGCTCGACAGCTGCTACGGGCAGGGTGGCGCTGCTTTTCTGTAGGAGCTGGCTTGCCGGCGATGCAGACAACTCGGTTTTTCAGACACACCGAGGTGATGCCATCGCCGGCAAGCCAGCTCCTACAGTGGACCGTGCCCGCTTTAGCTTTTGATTTGGCTTTTAAACAC
>NZ_JACAPH010000043.1:65005-93118 GCF_013385805.1 Pseudomonas sp. C6002
GCGGAACCATAAGCGGCCGTTACCTAAATAACGGATATACACCCAAACCCCAGCCATAAAAAAAGGCACGACCCTCACAGGTCGCACCCTCTTCACAAGCCCAAGAGCTGTCAGCTACCCAAAGCCTTGGAAGCCAACCAGAACAACCCGGCCGAAAGGCCCACAGTCGCCGGCAGCGTCAACACCCAAGCCATCAGAATGGTCTTGACGGTGCCACCTTGCAGCCCGCTCTTGTTCGCCACCATGGTCCCCGCCACACCCGAAGACAACACATGGGTCGTGGAAACCGGCAAGCTGAAGATATTGGCCAAGCCAATCATGCTGGCCGTGGTGATCTGCGCCGACATACCCTGGGCATACGTCATGCCCTGCTTGCCGATCTTCTCACCAATGGTCAGCACCACACGCTTCCAGCCCACCATGGTGCCCAGGCCCAAGGCCAGTGCCACCGCCAGGATCACCCAGAACGGCGCGTACTCGGTGGTCGCCGTCAGGTCCTTGCGCAACTTGTCCAGGTCCGACTTCTCACGCGCATCCAGGCCTGGCAACTTGCCCACCTTCTTCGCGGTGTCATCCAGGCACAACAGATAACGACGCACTTCAATCCGGTGCTCGGCGGTCAACGAATGGTAGTCAGAGACACCTTTCAAGGTCCCCAGCAGGGCGTTGATCGTCGGTTCAGTCTGCTGCGGATTGCACTGGAACTTGCCCGGCAAATCGTCTTTCACGCTTTTGCCCAGGGCCAGGAACTCACCGAGGGTTTCTTGATTGCGCTGGTAGAACTGATTCAAGTGCAGCGTGGCGTCGCGGGTGCGCTCGATCTGGTAAGTGGTGCTGCCCAGGTCCAGTACGAACTGCGCCGGCACGATACCGATCAGTACCAGCATGATCAGGCCAATACCTTTCTGCCCGTCGTTGGAGCCGTGCACGAAGCTCACGGCCATCGCCGAAATCACCAGGACCAGGCGGTTCCAGAACGGCGGGTGCTTCTTGTCGTCGAGCTTGCGGCGCTGGTCCGGTGTCTTGTGCATCTTCGACAGCGGGCGCCACCATTTCAGGCCCAGCAGCACCAGGGCGGCAACCACGAAACCAGCCATCGGCGAGAACACCAGCGAAGCGCCGATATCGATCGCTTTCTGCCAGTTGACGCCGTCAGCCAGGGGAATGTCGTTGATCAGGGCGTTGGCCAGGCCGACACCGAGGATCGAACCGATCAGGGTGTGGGAACTGGACGCCGGGATCCCGAAATACCAGGTGCCGAGGTTCCAGGTGATCGCCGCTGCCAATAATGAGAAGACCATGGCCAGACCGTGGCCGGTGTTCACATTGATCAGCAACTCCACCGGCAGCAGGTGCACGATGGCATACGCAACACCGACCCCACCGAGCAACACGCCGAGGAAGTTGAACACCCCGGAGAAGAACACGGCCAGATGCGGAGGCATGGCTTTGGTATAGATGACTGTGGCAACCGCGTTAGCGGTGTCATGAAAGCCATTGATGAACTCGAAGGCGAGGACAAAGGCCAGGGCGAGCAACAGGCTCACTAGAACCCAAGCATCCAGTCCGCTGAATAAATCGATCATGAAGGTTTTCTGACCCGGTCGTAAGGGGGCGCGATTATGCCAGAAAACATCGGTAATCAATGCACTAGCTGCTCATCGGTAACATTCTTCAACGAAAAAAAATGGGGGGGAGGCGTGCATCCCGGTGTTTTCGGGGCTTTGGCAAGTGATTGATTTATATGGAGGATCCATCAAATTCGCGGGATAAAGCGCCGGAAGGGAATAACTGAAACAATCGTATGAAATTTCGCTAAGGCCACATAACGGGCTTCCCTCCACCAGCGTGGTACTGGCAGAGAGATGGCACCTTTGGAAGCTCAACCCGAAACGCTTATGGCTCTTCGGCTTTGAGGTCCTGTTCAATCTTTTGGATTTCCTGGGCAAAGGCCTGGTCGAGCAGGCTGGCTCGTTTGCGCCATGGCTTGCGTTCAGGTTCTGGCTGGGCGGCGTAGGTGGTGACTTCCCCGCCGTAAACATCCTTGTAACGTTGTTCCTGGCGCTCAAGTTCCGCGCGCAGTTCGTCTTTCGTCACATTGTTACCTAATTGAGTTGAGTTTGATTCCGGCGAAACGCGATGCCGGGAAGTCGCCCCCGGTATACCGTCAATCTGAAGATCAGCGTGGAAAGGTATACAGGAAAAACCACTTCTTTATTGCACGCGGCCACGATACCGGAGAAGAGCAGTTGTCGTAGCAACAGTTTTCTTGTCACAGCCACAAGCAGTTGGCAGGCATTCGAAATGTGTGTCAGGTACTTGCGGCGGAGCCTGCACGCAGCCGGTGCACGACTGGGTGAAATCTATCCTCGGGGTCAGGCGAGGCTGGCTCCTGCACAGGATGCATTATAGCCACGCGCTTGAATAACACTATCGCCAACAAGTTAAAAATCGTCAACTTTGTGTGAGGGTTTTGTTACGCAGGTGTGTGGGGTATTTGCTGAACTATTGGCGCCATAAATCATGCAATGTTCTACAGGCGTTAATCAACCTTAACTTCTCTCGTACATCAGTCGATTCTGAAAGGCACTCAAATGGATGTAGAGGGGTTCCGGCACCGGTCGGCGGTGACAAATTGCGATAATCGAATGACCGTCCGATAATCGCCCAATGTTGGTTGCCCTGCCTTGTGCAGCCATTGCACGGCGGCTTGTAATAGCGGTCACCCCCCCCGCAGCGGTTAAAAATAAGAGAAAGGACCCCAAATGAACGATCAATTGCGCAACTCCTTCGCATCAGTGGCGCCGCCGATCGTTGCGTCACCGGCCAAGCGCATCCAGGCGTTTACCGGTGATCCGGATTTCATGACCTCCCTGGCCCGCGGCCTGGCCGTGGTGCAGGCATTCCAGGAGCGCAAGCGCCACCTGACCATCGCCCAGATCAGCCACCGCACGGAAATCCCCCGCGCTGCCGTACGCCGTTGCCTGCATACCCTGATCAAACTCGGCTACGCCACCACCGACGGGCGTACCTATTCGCTGCTGCCCAAGGTGCTGACCCTCGGCCACGCTTACCTGTCGTCCACGCCCCTGGCCGTTTCGGCGCAGCCGTACCTGGACCGCATGAGCGAGCAGCTCCACGAGGCGTGCAACATGGCAACCCTGGAAGGTGATGACATCCTCTACATTGCCCGCTCCGCCACCACCCAACGCCTGATTTCCGTCGACCTTTCCGTGGGCGGCCGTCTCCCGGCCTACTGCACCTCCATGGGCCGTATCCTGCTGGCGGCGCTGGATGACGCCTCGCTGCAGGACTACCTCGACCACGCCGACCTGCAAACCAAGACCAGCCGCACCCTCACCACCCCGCAAGCCTTGCTCGAATGCCTGCAGGAAGTGCGGCAGCAGGGCTGGTGCATTGTCGACCAGGAACTGGAGCAAGGGCTGCGTTCCATCGCCGTGCCGGTGTACGACGCTTCGGGCCAGGTCCTGGCGGCACTGAACGTCAGCACCCATGCCGGGCGGGTCAGCCGCAGCGAGCTGGAGCAGCGTTTCCTGCCGAGCATGCTCAGTGCCAGCCAGGAGCTGAGTGCGCAGCTGTTTGCGTAAGCTGTTCGGTGACCGCACAGATCCCGGCTGGATGAATTGACGGTGTTTCCCAAGGCTTATTAATGTGCGGCAGCGCTTCAAGGCGCCGCCCCAATAATAATGACGACTCAAGGTCGTTCGCCCGCCCATCGGTGTGGAAATAAAAATAATGAATCAGCCTTCACCTGCTGTCGGTACTTGTTTGGACGTTCAGTCCTTCATCAACGCCCAGCCGCTGTCGCGGTATCAGTGGCGAGTGGTGATCCTGTGTTTTCTCATCGTCTTCCTCGACGGCCTCGACACCGCCGCCATGGGCTTTATCGCCCCGGCGCTGTCCCAGGACTGGGGCATCGACCGCGCCAGCCTCGGCCCGGTGATGAGCGCCGCGTTGATCGGCATGGTCTTCGGCGCCCTGGGCTCCGGCCCACTCGCCGACCGCTTCGGGCGCAAGGTGGTGCTGGTGGGGGCGGTGCTGGTGTTTGGGGCCTTCAGCCTGGCCTCGGCCTACAGCAGCAACGTCGATCAACTGCTGATCCTGCGCTTCCTCACCGGTCTCGGCCTGGGCGCCGGCATGCCGAACGCCACGACACTGCTCTCCGAATACACCCCGGAACGCCATAAGTCGCTGCTGGTGACCAGCATGTTCTGCGGCTTCAACCTGGGCATGGCCGGTGGCGGGTTTATCTCGGCCAAGCTGATCCCGGCGTATGGCTGGCACAGCCTGCTAATGATCGGCGGCCTGTTGCCGCTGATCCTCGCGGTGGTGCTGCTGTTCTGGCTGCCGGAGTCGGCGCGTTACCTGGTGGTGCGCAATCGCGGCACCGACAAGGTGCGCAAGACCCTGGCGCCTATCGAGCCGGGTATCGTCGCCCAGGCCTCGAGCTTCAGCGTGCCCGAACAGAAAACCGTCAAGGCGCGCAACGTGTTCGCGGTGATCTTCTCCGGCACCTACAGCGCCGGCACCTTGCTGTTGTGGCTGACGTATTTCATGGGCCTGGTGATTGTTTACCTGCTGACCAGTTGGCTGCCGACCCTGATGCGCGACAGCGGCGCCAGCATGGAACAGGCCGCGTTTATCGGTGCGTTGTTCCAGTTTGGCGGCGTATTGAGTGCGGTCGGCGTGGGCTGGGCGATGGACCGGTTCAATCCGCACAAGGTCATCGGTACCTTCTACCTGCTGGCCGGGGTGTTTGCCTACGCGGTGGGGCAGAGCCTGGGCAATATCACGCTGCTGGCGACCCTGGTGTTGATTGCCGGCATGTGTGTCAACGGTGCGCAGTCGGCGATGCCGTCGCTGGCCGCACGTTTCTACCCGACCCAGGGCCGCGCCACGGGCGTGTCGTGGATGCTCGGCATCGGCCGCTTTGGCGCGATCCTCGGGGCGTGGATGGGCGCGACCTTGCTGGGCCTGGGCTGGAACTTCGAACAGGTGCTGACCGCCTTGGTGATCCCGGCGGCATTGGCCACCACCGCGGTGGTGATCAAGGGCATGGTCAGCCATGCCGACGCTACCTGAAACGGACCGATAGCAAGACAACAATCCGTTCGATAATCGAACACTCAGTCGATTATCGGATTGTTTGGCCCCGACCCCCGGCTTAATCTTCAAGCACTTCGGCGCTGCCTCCAGCGCCTTTTTCGATCGATACCGGGAGCCCACCCCATGGCTGAAATCCTTTCGCTGGCTGATGCGGTAAAGCAGTTCGTGAATGACGGCGACACCGTTGCACTCGAAGGCTTTACTCACCTGATCCCTACGGCGGCAGGTCATGAAATCATTCGTCAGGGCAAGAAAGACCTGACGCTGGTGCGCATGACGCCTGACCTGATCTACGACCAGTTGATCGGCGCCGGCTGTGCACGCAAGCTGATTTTCTCCTGGGGCGGCAACCCGGGCGTGGGTTCCCTGCATCGCCTGCGGGACGCCGTTGAAAAGCAATGGCCGCAACCGCTGGAGATCGAAGAGCACAGCCACGCCGATCTGGCCAATGCCTACGTCGCCGGTGCCTCCGGCCTGCCATTCGCGGTGCTGCGGGCCTACGCCGGTTCCGACCTGCCCAAGGTCAACCCGCTGATCAAGACCGTGACCTGCCCCTTCACCGGTGAAGTACTGGCGGCCGTGCCGTCGGTGCGCCCGGACATCACCGTGATCCACGCGCAAAAGGCTGACCGCAAGGGCAACGTGCTGCTGTGGGGCATCCTCGGGGTGCAGAAGGAAGCGGCCCTGGCGGCCAAGCGCTGCATCGTTACCGTTGAAGAAATCGTCGACGACCTCAACGCGCCGATGAACGCCTGCGTGCTGCCGACCTGGGCCCTGACTGCCGTGTGCCATGTGCCGGGTGGCGCGCATCCGTCCTACGCCCACGGTTACACCGAACGTGACAACCGTTTCTACCAGGCCTGGGACCCCATCGCCCGGGACCGTGAGACGTTTACTGCGTGGATCAACGAATACATCCACGGCACCGCCAATTTCAGTGAATTCCAGGCCAAGCTGGCCACCGCGCAGGAGGCCAAATAATGGCTTACTCGACCAACGAAATGATGACCGTCGCCGCCGCGCGCCGCCTGAAGAACGGTTCGGTGTGCTTCGTCGGCATCGGCCTTCCCTCCAAGGCTGCCAACCTGGCGCGCCTGACGTCGTCGCCGGATGTGGTGCTGATCTACGAGTCCGGCCCGATTGGCGCCAAGCCTTCGGTGCTGCCGCTGTCCATCGGTGACGGCGAGCTGGCTGAAACCGCTGACACCGTGGTGCCGACCGGTGAGATTTTTCGCTACTGGCTGCAGGGCGGGCGCATTGACGTCGGCTTCCTCGGCGCGGCCCAGGTCGACCGTTTCGGCAATATCAACACCACCGTGGTCGGTGACTACCACCAGCCCAAAGTGCGCCTGCCAGGTGCCGGTGGTGCACCGGAGATCGCCGGCTCCGCGAAGAGCGTGCTGATCATCCTCAAGCAGTCGGCCCGCTCGTTTGTCGACAAGCTGGACTTCATCACCTCGGTCGGCCACGGCGAAGGCGGTGACTCGCGCAAACGCCTGGGTCTGCCAGGCGCCGGTCCTGTAGGGATTATTACCGACCTGTGCATCATGGAGCCGGAGGAGGGCAGCCACGAATTTGTCGTCACCGCCCTGCACCCCGGCGTGACCCGTGAGCAAGTAGTGGCCGCCACCGGTTGGGCGATTCGTTTTGCCGACCAGGTGACCACCAGCGCCGAACCCACCGAGATTGAACTGACTGCCCTGCGCGACCTTGAGGCACGCACCGCTGCCGCCCACGGCCAAGCCCCCGGAGAAGCCTGATGCGCGACGTATTTATCTGTGACGCCATTCGTACCCCCATCGGCCGTTTTGGCGGTGGCTTGTCCACCGTGCGCGCCGATGACCTGGCGGCACTGCCGATCAAGGCGCTGATGGAACGCAACCCATCGGTGGACTGGAACGCGGTGGACGAAGTGTTTCTCGGCTGCGCCAACCAGGCCGGCGAAGACAACCGCAACGTGGCGCGCATGGCGGCATTGCTGGCCGGCCTGCCGGAGAGCATTCCCGGCGTTACCCTGAACCGCCTGTGCGCTTCGGGCATGGACGCGATCGGCACGGCCTTCCGCGCCATCGCCAGCGGCGAGATGGAACTGGCGATTGCCGGTGGCGTCGAGTCGATGTCCCGCGCGCCGTTCGTGATGGGCAAGGCCGATGCGGCGTTCTCGCGCAACATGAAGCTGGAAGACACCACCATCGGCTGGCGCTTTATCAATCCGTTGATGAAGGCCCAGTACGGCGTCGACCCGATGCCGCAAACCGCTGACAACGTGGCCGACGACTATAAAGTCTCCCGCGCCGACCAGGACGCCTTCGCCCTGCGCAGCCAGCAACGTACGGCCGCTGCACAGGCCGCCGGTTTCTTCGCCGAAGAAATCGTACCGGTGCGTGTCGCCCACAAAAAAGGCGAAACCGTGGTCGAGCACGACGAGCATCCACGGGCCGATACCACCCTGGAAGCCCTGGCCAAACTCAAGCCGGTCAATGGTCCGGACAAGACCGTCACCGCAGGCAACGCCTCTGGTGTGAACGATGGTGCCGCCGCGCTGATTCTGGCCTCTGCTGAAGCCGTCAAAAAACACGGCCTGACCGCCCGCGCCCGGGTGCTGGGCATGGCCAGCGCCGGTGTGGCGCCGCGTGTTATGGGCATCGGCCCGGTGCCGGCGGTGCGCAAACTGGTGGAGCGCCTGGGCCTGGCGGTGACTGATTTCGATGTGATCGAACTCAACGAAGCCTTCGCCAGCCAGGGCCTGGCCGTGCTGCGCGAGTTGGGGATTGCCGACGACGCACCGCAGGTCAACCCGAACGGCGGCGCGATTGCCCTTGGCCATCCGCTGGGCATGAGCGGTGCGCGCCTGGTACTGACCGCGCTGCATCAGCTGGAAAAAACCGGTGGCAGCAAAGGCCTGGCGACCATGTGCGTCGGTGTGGGCCAAGGCCTGGCCCTGGCAATCGAACGCGTTTGAGACCCACAAGAATAAAGAGGATTGCTCCATGAGTGACAAGCCCGGATACCGGCGCCCGCAAGCGGGTACTCAGCCTGATTACCTGCACCCGGCCTACCAGTCGACGAACCTGCGTTCGCCGTCCAAGCCGTTGGTGTTCCTGCCCCATTCCCTGTCGGAAATCACTGGCCCGACCATCGGCGCCGAGCGCGTCAACGAGAAGGACAACGACCTGACCGCCCAGCACGAAGGCGAGCCCCAGGGCGAACGCATCATCATTCACGGGCGCGTGCTGGATGAAAACGGCCTGCCCGTTCCCGGCATCCTCGTGGAAATCTGGCAGGCCAACGCTGCCGGCCGCTACAACCACAAGCGCGACCAGCACGACGCACCGCTGGACCCGAACTTCACCGGCACCGGGCGTACCGTCACCGACGCCGACGGCTGGTACCAGTTCCAGACCATCAAGCCCGGCGCCTACCCGTGGGGCAACCACCACAACGCGTGGCGCCCGGCGCACATCCACTTCTCGCTGTTCGGCCCGAGTGTGCTGACGCGGTTGGTGACGCAGATGTATTTCCCCGGTGACCCGCTGCTGGCCTATGACCCGATCTACAACTGCGTCCCGGACACGTCCGCCAAGGAGCGCCTGATCGCCTCGTTCGATCTGGAAAAAACCATTCCGCACTATGCCCTCGGCTACCGCTGGGACATCGTCCTGCGCGGCCGCGACGCCACGCCGATGGAGAAATGAGATGAGCCTCAACGCGACTACTTCCCACACCGTCGGGCCGTATTACCACATTGGCCTGACCTGGCTGAACCGCGAAGACCTGACCGTTGCGGCCACCCTCGGCGAGCGCGTGGCGATCACCGGGCAGGTGGTGGATGGCAATGGCGATGTGGTCAACGACGCCATGCTGGAGGTCTGGCAGGCCAATGCGGCCGGCAAGTACGACCATCCCGAGGATGAGCAGGACAAACCGGTGGACCCGAACTTCGAAGGCTTCGGCCGGGTGCCGGTGGACGCTGAAGGGCGTTTTCGCTTTACCACCATCAAGCCGGGCAGTGTGCCGGGGTTGAAGGGCACGACCCAGGCGCCGCACCTGGTGGTGCTGGTGTTTGCCCGTGGGCTGGTGAAGCACCTGCTGACGCGGATTTACTTTGACGGTGAAGCGGCGAATGGGGATGACGCGCTGCTGGCGTGTGTGCCGCAGGAGCGCCGCCGCACGTTGATCGCCAAGGCGGATGCGGCGGGTGTGTATCAGTGGAATGTGATTTTGCAGGGCACAGACGAAGAGACGGTGTTCTTCGATTATTGAGTGGGTTGCGGATCTATCGCAGGCAAGCCAGCTCCCACAGGGGAATGCATTCCAAATGTGGGAGCCGGGCTTGCCCGCGATGAGGCCGGCCCAGGCAACAAATATCCAAAAGTCTGCTTGCGGAACATGGTTGTTGCAAAGTATGTCTAGGCTATAACCGTTCCCACTGAGTGAAAAAACATGACAACAAAAACCAGCCACTACACCGGAGAAGAACGCAGCAAAAGGATTTTTGCGATTGTCGGTGCCTCTTCCGGCAACCTCGTCGAATGGTTCGACTTCTACGTCTATGCCTTCTGCGCCATCTATTTCGCCCCGGCGTTTTTCCCGTCGGACGACCCCACCGTGCAACTGCTGAACACCGCCGGCGTGTTCGCCGCCGGCTTCCTGATGCGCCCTATCGGCGGCTGGCTGTTCGGCCGGGTGGCGGATAAACACGGTCGCAAGAATTCCATGATGATCTCGGTGCTGATGATGTGCGCCGGTTCCCTGGTCATCGCCTTTTTGCCCACCTACAAAGACATCGGCGCCTGGGCCCCGGCCCTGCTGTTGGTCGCCCGGTTGTTCCAGGGCCTGTCGGTAGGCGGCGAATACGGCACCACTGCCACCTACATGAGTGAAGTCGCCCTCAAGGGCCAGCGCGGGTTCTTCGCCTCGTTCCAGTACGTGACCCTGATCGGCGGGCAACTGCTGGCGGTGTTGGTGGTGGTGATCCTGCAACAGATCCTCACCGAAGAAGAACTGCGGGCCTGGGGCTGGCGCATTCCGTTTGTGATCGGCGCCATTGCGGCGGTGATCTCGCTGTTGCTGCGTCGCACCCTGAAAGAAACCACCAGCAAGGAAATGCGTGAAGACAAGGACGCCGGCAGCATTGCCGCGCTGTTCCGCGATCACAAGGCGGCGTTTATCACCGTGCTCGGCTACACCGCCGGCGGCTCGCTGATTTTCTACACGTTCACCACCTACATGCAGAAGTACCTGGTGAACACCGCCGGGATGCACGCCAAGACCGCCAGCTACATCATGACCGGCGCGCTGTTCTTCTACATGTGCATGCAGCCGGTGTTCGGCATGCTGGCGGACAAGATTGGCCGCCGTAACTCGATGCTGTGGTTCGGCGCCCTGGGCACGCTGTGCACTGTACCAATCCTGTTGACCCTGAAAACCGTCAGCAGCCCGTTCCTGGCTTTTGTGCTGATCACCCTGGCCCTGGCCATCGTGAGCTTCTACACCTCCATCAGCGGCCTGGTGAAAGCCGAAATGTTCCCGCCACAAGTACGCGCACTGGGCGTGGGCTTGGCGTATGCGGTGGCGAACGCGATCTTCGGCGGTTCGGCGGAATATGTGGCCTTGGGGCTCAAGTCCATGGGCATGGAGAACACCTTCTACTGGTACGTCACGGCGATGATGGCGGTGGCGTTCCTGTTCAGCTTGCGCCTGCCCAAAGAGGCGGCGTATTTGCACCACGATCTGTAACCGGCTGGCGCATGCCCGTTGCCGGGTATGCGCCACCTAGGGATGTGTTATGACGATGCGCACGAGCAACCAACTGTTCGACGCCTACTTCACCGCCAACGGCATGGCCGAAGTGTTCTGCGACCAGGGGCGTTTGCAGGGCATGCTGGATTTCGAAGCGGCGCTGGCCCGGGCTGAGGCTCAGGTCGGGTTGATCCCGCAAGCGGCCGTCGCGCCCATTGCCCAGGCCTGCCTGGCTTCTCTCTACGACGTAGATGCCCTCGGCGACGCCATCGCCACCGCAGGCAACTCTGCGATTCCCTTGGTCAAGGCCCTCGGCAAGTTGATCGCCAGCGAAGATGCCGGCGCCGAACGTTATGTGCATCTGGGCGCTACCAGCCAGGATGTGATGGACACCGGCCTGGTGCTGCAACTGCGCAGTGCGGCCGAGCTGATCGAACATGATCTGGCGCGGTTGGGGGACATTCTTGCCGCCCAGGCCCAGCGCTATGGGACCACTCCTTTGGCAGGCCGGACCTGGCTGCAGCATGCAACGCCGGTCACGCTGGGCATGAAGATCGCCGGTTGGCTCGGCGCAGTCACCCGCAACCGGCAGCGCCTCAGTGAGCTGAAGCCGCGTTTGCTGGTGCTGCAATTTGGCGGTGCTTCCGGAACCCTGGCGGCCCTCGGCGAACAGGCGATGCCGGTGGCGCAAGCACTGGCCGCCGAGTTGCAGTTGGGCCTGCCGGAGCAACCCTGGCACACCCAGCGCGACCGCCTGGTGGAGTTTGCCTCGGTGCTCGGTTTGATCGCCGGCAGCCTCGGCAAGCTGGGTCGCGACATCAGCCTGCTGATGCAGACCGAAGCGGCGGAAGTGTTTGAGCCGTCGGCCCCCGGCAAGGGCGGCTCTTCGACCATGCCCCACAAGCGCAACCCGGTGGGTGCTGCCGTGCTGATCAGCGCTGCCACGCGAGTGCCCGGCCTGGTGGCAACGATGTTCAGCGCGATGCCCCAGGAACACGAACGCAGCCTGGGCCTGTGGCACGCCGAATGGGAAACCCTGCCGGAGATTTGCCGGCTGGTATCCGGTGCGTTGCATCAGGCGCTGCTGGTCAGCGAAGGCCTGGAAGTCGACCCCCGGCGCATGGTCCAAAACCTTGATCTGACCCAGGGCCTGGTACTGGCCGAAGCGGTCAGCATCGTCCTCGCCCAGCGCCTGGGCCGCGAAACCGCGCACCATCTGCTGGAACAATGCTGCAAACGCGCCGTCGCCGACGGGCGTCACCTGCGCGCGGTGCTGGGGGATGAACCCCAAGTGACTGCCGAGCTTTCGGCGGCCGAACTCGATCGCCTGCTGGACCCGGCGCACTACCTGGGCCAGGCGCACACCTGGGTCACCCGGGCCGTGGCCGAACATTTTGCTTTGACTGCCTGAGGAGGCTGCTGTGGGATTTGTACAACTCGCCGATGGCGAACTGAACTACCAACTCGATGGCCCCGAAGATGCACCGGTACTGGTGCTGTCCAACTCCCTGGGCACCGACCTGCATATGTGGGACATCCAGATCGAGGCGTTCACCCAGTACTTCCGGGTGCTGCGTTTCGACACCCGGGGCCATGGCAAGTCGCTGGTCACCGAAGGCCCCTACAGCATCGAGCAATTGGGCCGTGACGTGTTGGCGCTGCTGGATGCGTTGCAGATCGAGCGCGCGCATTTCTGCGGGTTGTCCATGGGCGGCCTGATCGGCCAGTGGCTGGGGATCAACGCGGGTGAGCGTTTGCGCCGGCTGGTGGTGTGCAACACCGCCGCGAAGATCGGCACGCCGGAGATCTGGAACCCACGCATCGAGATGGTCCTGCGCGACGGTGCGGCCGCGATGGTTGCCCTGCGTGATGCGTCAATTGCCCGCTGGTTCACCGCAGACTTCGCCGAGGCTCATCCTGACCAGGCCAAGCTGATCACCGATATGCTGGCGGCGACTGATCCCCAGGGTTATGCCGCAAACTGCGCGGCCGTGCGCGACGCGGATTTCCGCGAGCAACTGGCGTCGATCAAGGTGCCGACCCTGGTGATCGCAGGCAGCGAAGATGCGGTGACGCCGCCGGCGGGTGGGCACTTTATCCAGGCGCATGTGCAGGGCGCCGAGTATGCCGAGTTCTATGCCGCGCACTTGTCCAACGTGCAAGCCGGTGCGGTGTTCAGCGACCGTGTGCTGGAATTTCTGCTATCGCGCTGAGTATCGCTGAACCCTGTGGCGAGGGAGCTTGCTCCCGTTGGGCTGCGTAGCAGCCCCTGAGCAGCCGCAACCCAACTATTTGTAAAACCCTGCAGCGGCCTCACTGGGGTCGCTGCGCGACCCAACGGGAGCAAGCTCCCTCGCCACAGGTATGTGCCTGTCGTCACCGTTGCATGAGGAGCGTTTTGTGGACGAGAAACAACGTTATGCCGAAGGCCTGCAAGTGCGCCGCGAAGTGCTGGGCGACGCCCACGTCGACCGCAGCCTCAACGCCCTGACCGAATTCAACAGCGAGTTCCAGGAAATGATCACCCGCCACGCCTGGGGGGATATCTGGACCCGCCCGGGGCTGCCGCGGCATACCCGAAGCCTGATCACCATCGCCATGCTCATCGGCATGAACCGCAGCGAAGAGCTGAAGCTGCACCTGCGCGCCGCCGCGAGCAACGGTGTGACCCGCGCCGAGATCAAGGAAGTGCTGATGCAGAGCGCGATCTATTGCGGGATCCCGGCGGCCAATGCGACGTTTCACTTGGCCGAGTCGGTGTGGGATGAGTTGGGGGTAGAGTCGCGCGCCTAGTGCGAGTCAGCGTCCCACACCCAATTCCACACACCTGGCAGGTGCACCACTTCGTCGGCGCTTTTTACCGTGCGGGCCATGGCGGCTCGCTGCAAGGTTGCCCGGTCGGTGTAGAAAGGCTGTGTGGCGAGGGGCACGCTATTGATATGGGCGCTGTCCAGCAGGATTTGCAGGTATTCCTTCAAGTGCCAGGCGGTGTAGCGGTTGATATCGTGGAAGGTCACCACCACCGGGATCACGCCGTCCACCGTCGGTAATTCGCCTTTGGCGATGCGCTCGCGCACCACCGAGAGTTGGCGTATCAGGTTTTCCCGTCGACGCGGGCTGCCGTTGAACACCCAGATCACCCCATCGTTTGCACTCAGATCGGTCAGCAACACATGCATGCCGTGTTGCTGATAGGCGGCGAAGGTACGCTTGTCGTAGTTCCAGAACGGCGGGCGTACCAGTGTGGGCGGTTGGCCGGTGATGGAGGTGAGGGTCGACGAACCCAGGCTGAGGTAGTGCTCCAGTTCAGCCGGATTCTGCAAGCGATGGTTGCTGTGCCACGGGGTCGCGGTGTGGAAGCCCAGGATATGGCCGGCCGCGTATTCGCGCTCCATGGTCTTGTAGCCCCGCGGGTTGCCGCCGGAGCGGGGCGCCTCGGTCTGCAGGAAGAACACCGCCTTGATCCCTGGCTGTATCGGGTTGTTCGCCAGGTCCGCCATCACCGAACGGCTGGGGTTCATGAAGCCCGAGGCGCTGGGGCCGTCATCGAAGGTCAGCAAAAAACGGATCGGCGCCTCGGTTTTCAGGCGTTGTTCAGTTTGCGGTGTCAGCGCCAGAGGCGGGCCGATGCAACCGCTGAGGCTCAGGGCCAGGGCTAGTGCGGCCGATACGGTGGCGAAGTGTTTCATGGCGGACTCGAATGACATTGGCTGCTGGGGCGGGTCATCCATGACACGCGCGCACCATACAACAAGACTGTCGAGGCTTTACAGCAGGCTTATCGGGTAACTGACGATCAACCGGTTTTCATCAAACTCGTTGTTGTTGTAGTCCCGGCGCATGCTGGAGTTACGCCAGCGCACATTGAGATTCTTCAGCGCTCCGCTCTGCACCACGTAGGCCACTTCACTTTCCCGTCCCCATTCCTTGCCATCGGTCACCGTGCCGCTGTGTACGTTGCTGCCGCTGATGTAGCGGTTCATCAGCGTGAGGCCCGGAATACCCAGGGCGGCGAAGTTATAGTCATGGCGTACCTGCCACGATTTTTCCTGGGCGTTGTCGTAGCTGGCGTTGTAGCTGTCGTTGGCCAGGGTGCCGCCGCTGGTGCCGTTGACGCGCATCCAGGCGCTGTTGCCGGTGAGTTTTTGCAGGCCGACGTAGAACGTGTTGCCGCCGTATCGGGCCGAGAACAGTCCGGACCAGGTCTTGTTGTCGAGGTCACCGGCGCGGGCGCTGCCGTCGTCCTTGCCATAGAAGAACCCGAGGTTGGCGCCCAGGGTCCAGTCGCCCACCGGTTGGCTGTGGATCAGGTTGAGGTATTGCTGGCTGTAGATGTCCTTGAGTTGGGCGTTCCACACACCGATCTGGGTGCGTTTGTCGTTGAAGGCATATTCGCCGCCCTGGAAGTTGAAGCGGTCGGAGGTGAACGCGGTTTTCCCGAACATGGACATGTCGGTCATGCTGCTGTCGTCCCGTGGGCTGTTGGCGCGGAACTGGCCGCCGTACAGGGTCAGGCCGTCGATTTCCTTGGAGGTGATTTGCCCGCCGCGCAGGGTTTGCGGGAGCGAGCGGCCATCGTCCGAACGCAGGATCGGCAGCACCGGCATCCATTCGCCGACTTTCACTTCTGTCTTTGAAACCCGTGCCTTGAACGCCACGCCCAGACGCCCGAATTCATCCGCCGGACGGCCGTCGTGGTCCAGCGGCAACAGCTGGGTGCCACCCGTGCCGCGCCCGCCATCGAGCTTCAATGAGTACAGGCCCAGTACATCCACGCCGAAACCGACGGTGCCCTGGGTGAAGCCGGACTTGGCGTCGAGGATGAAACTTTGCGTCCACTCCTGTGCGCCGCCCTGGGTCTTGCTGGGGTTGGTGTAGTTGCGGTTGAAGAAGAAATTACGCAGGTTTAGGTTGGCGCTGGCGTCTTCCAGGAAGCCGTGTTCTTCAGCGACAACGGGGAGGGCAATGCTGGCGACAGCGGTTGCCAGCAAAAGCCGGCGCGGGTCGAAAGTGCTCATGGTGTCAGACCTGTTGTTATTGGGGTTATGCAGGTGGCGGCCATGGTGCGGGGCGGTGCGGGGGCGATGAAAGTGGGGGAGAGCGGGTTGTGGGCGATGATCGAACGCAAAGTCATGGGCGTAAAAAAACCGCTTCCTGGGCGGGAAGCGGTTTTTGTTTACTGCGCCACTATCAGAACAACTTCAAGGGCGGTGCTTCTTCTTTCAACGGTTCGTTCTTCGCGGTCTGTTCGTTCCAGCCACCACCGAGGGCCTTGTACAGGTTGACCTCGCTATTGAGCTGCGCCAGGCGGTCGGTGATCAGCGATTGCTGGGCACTGAACAGTTGGCGCTGGGCGTCGAGGAACGTCAGGTTGCTGTCGACACCAATACGGTAGCGACGCTCGGCCAGGCGGTAGTAATCCTGGTTGGCCGCGACGAAGCCACGTTGGGCGTCCAGTTGCTGCTTGTAGGTCTCGCGGGCGGCGAGGCCGTCGGAGACTTCCTGGAAGCCGGTCTGGATGGCTTTCTCGTAGTTGGCGACGTTGATCTCTTTCTGGATTTTCGAGTAATCCAGGCTGGCGCGCAGGCTGCCGGCGTTGAAGATCGGGATGTTGATCTGCGGTGCAAACGACCAGGTACCCGAACCGCCCTTGAACAGGCCGCCCAGGGTCGGGCTCGCGGTGCCGGCGCTGGCGGTCAGGGTGATGCTCGGGAAGAACGCAGCGCGTGCCGCACCGATGTTGGCGTTGGCCGCCTTGAGGTTGTACTCGGCCTGCAGGATGTCGGGACGACGTTGCAGCAGGTCCGATGGCAGGCCGGCCGGTACTTCGCTCAACAGGTCATCAGCCAATGGCCGGCTGACGATGTTCGCCGGCAGGCCGGTACCCAGCAGCAGGGTCAGGTTGTTTTCGTCCTGGGCCACCTGGCGGGTATAACGCGCCAGTGCAACCCGGGCGTTTTCCACCGAGGTACGGGCCTGGCTCAGGTCCAGGGCCGAAGCCACGCCGACTTCATTGCTGCGCGAGGTCAGTTTGAAGCTCTGCTCGTACGCGCCCAGGGTGTCCTGGGTGAGCTTGAGCAGCTCCTTGTCGGCCTGCCAGGTCAGGTAGGCGTTGGCCACGCTGGCCACCAGGCTGATCTGGGTGGTGCGACGCGCTTCTTCGGTCGCGAAGTATTGTTGCAGCGCTTGTTCGCTCAGGCTGCGTACGCGGCCGAACAGGTCCAGCTCATAAGAACTGATCCCGAGGCCCGCCGAGTATTGGCTGGTGATGCCCGCTTCGCCGGTCTGCGACAGCTTGGCCGGGGTGCGCGTACGGCTGCCGCTGCCCGTGGCCGAAACCGCCGGGAACAGGTCGGCGCGCTGGATCTGGTACTGCGCGGCATACGCATCGATGTTCAGGGCCGCGACACGCAGGTCGCGGTTGTTCACCAGGGCGGTCTGGATCAGCTGTTGCAGGGCAGGGTCATGGAAAAACTGCTTCCAGCCCTGCTCGGCAGCCGCCTGGCCCGGCGCCTGGGCCGACGAATACGCCGGCCCCTGCGGGAACTGCGCGGCTACCGGCGCTTCAGGGCGCTGGTAGTCCGGGATCAGCGAGCAGCCACTGAGCACGAATGCCGTGACAGCTAAGGAAAGTAGCGACTTGCTCATTGGCCAGCCTCTTTAGGAGTTTGCTTGGGTTCAGTCTTTTTACGCTCGCCAGCGGAGGACACGGTTGCGAAGAACAGGGGTACCCAGAAGATCGCGAGGACCGTGGCGGTGATCATACCGCCAATTACGCCCGTACCGATGGCGTGCTGGCTACCTGAGCCGGCACCGGTGGAAATTGCCAGGGGCAGTACGCCGAGCATGAACGCCATGGACGTCATGATGATCGGTCGCAGACGCATGCGGGATGCCTCGATGGCCGACTCGACGATGCCTTTGCCCTGTTCGTGGAGCTCCTTGGCGAACTCCACGATCAGGATGGCGTTTTTCGCTGCCAGACCCACCGTCACCAACAGGCCCACCTGGAAGAACACGTCGTTGGACAGTCCTCGCAGGCTGGTGGCGATCAACGCACCGATCACACCCAGTGGTACAACCAGAATCACCGCAATCGGGATCGACCAGCTTTCGTACAGTGCCGCGAGGCAGAGGAACACCACCAGCAGCGACAGGGCGTACAGCGCAGGTGCCTGGGAGCCGGACAGACGTTCTTCGTACGACAGGCCGGTCCAGGAGTAACCAACGCCAGCCGGCAGGTCCTTGGCAATGCGTTCGACTTCCGCCATCGCATCACCGGTACTGTAGCCAGGTGCCGGGGTACCGAGGATTTCCATCGCCGCTACACCGTTATAGCGCGAGAGTTTCGGCGAACCGAAGATCCACTTGCCCGAAGAGATGGCCGACAGCGGCACCATTTTCCCGGACGTACTGCGCACGTACCATTTGCTCAGGTCTTCCGGAGACATCCGGCTGGCGGCGTCACCCTGTACATACACCTTCTTCACACGACCACGGTCGATGAAGTCGTTGATGTAGCTGCCACCCAAGGCGATTGCCAGGGTCTGCTGGATGTCTGCCAGGCTGATGCCCTGGGCACTGGCCTTCTCGTCGTCAACGGTCAGCTCGTACTGCGGCTCATCGTTCACGCCGTTGGGGCGCACGCCCGCCAGGATCTTGCTTTGTGCCGCGGCACCCAGGAACTGGTTACGCGCATCCATCAGCTTCTGGTGGCCGACGCCGCCCTGGTCTTGCAGGAACACGTCGAAACCGGTGGCGTTACCCAGTTCGAGTACCGAAGGTGGCACCACGGCAAATACCATGGCGTCCTTGAAGGCCCCGAAGAAGTAACCCTGGGCACGCTTGGCAACCTCAAATACCGACTGGCTCGAGTCACGCTCGTCCCACGGCTTGAGCATCACGAACGCGAGGCCCGAGCTCTGGCCACGACCGGCGAAGTTGAAGCCGTTCACGGTAAACACCGATTTGACAGCCTTGCCTTCGCCTGGCTCGCCTTCCTTGTCGTTCAACAGGTAGGCGCGCATATCGTCGATGACTTTCTGCGTACGTTCAGCCGAAGAACCCACCGGCGTTTGTACCTGGGCAAAGATCACGCCCTGGTCTTCCTCTGGGAGGAACGCGCTTGGAATGCGGGTGAACATCCAGATCATGCCGGCAAGGATCAGGGCATAGACCACGAATGCCGGGAACTTGTGCTTGATCATGTTGCCGACGCCGCGCTCGTAGCTCAGTACGCCACGGTCGAAGGTACGGTTGAACCAGCCGAAGAAGCCGCGCTTGGGTTGGCCGTGTTTTTCCGGGTCAATCGGCTTGAGCATGGTGGCGCACAAGGCCGGGGTGAAGACCAGGGCAACCAGTACCGACAGCGCCATCGCCGAAACGATAGTGATGGAGAACTGGCGGTAGATCACACCGGTGGAACCACCGAAGAACGCCATTGGCAGCAATACCGCCGACAGCACCAGGGCGATACCCACCAGGGCCCCCTGGATCTGGCCCATGGACTTGACCGTCGCCTCCTTGGGCGACAAGTGCTCCTCGGCCATTACCCGCTCGACGTTCTCCACCACAACGATGGCATCGTCCACCAGCAAGCCGATGGCCAGGATCATGCCGAACATGGTCAGGGTGTTGATGGTGAAGCCGAACGCAGCGAGGATCCCGAAGGTACCCAGCAATACCACCGGTACGGTCATGGTGGTGATGATGGTGGCGCGGAAGTTCTGCAGGAACAGGAACATCACCAGGAACACCAGCACGATCGCTTCGATCAGGGTGTGAACCACACCGGAGATCGATTCGGTCACAACCGGCGTGGTGTCATACGGCACCACAGCCTTCATGCCAGGTGGGAAGAACGGTTCGAGGGACGCAACCGTTTCGCGAATCGCCTTGGCGGTGTCCAGTGCGTTGGCACCGGCTGCCAGCTTGATCGCCATACCGGAAGCCGGCTTGCCGTTGAACTGTGCGCTGATGCTGTAGTTCTGGCCGCCCAGTTCGATACGCGAAACGTCACCCAGGCGAACCTGGGAACCGTCGGTATTGACCTTCATCAGGATATTGCCGAACGCTTCAGTGGTTTGCAGACGCGTCTTGCCGATGATGGTGGCGTTCAACTGAGTGCCGGGCAGGGCAGGCAGGCCGCCGAGTTGGCCGGTGGCCACCTGGACGTTCTGCGCCTGGATGGCGTTGCTGACATCCACTGGCGTCAGCTGGTAGTTGTTCAGCTTGGCCGGGTCGAGCCAGATACGCATGGCGTACTGGGAACCGAACACCTGGAAGTCGCCCACACCGGCGGTCCGGGAAATCGGGTCCTGGATGTTGGAAACGATGTAGTTGGAAAGGTCATCCTTGGTCATGCTGCCGTCTTCCGACACCAGACCGATCACCATCAGGAAGTTCTTCACCGACTTGGTAACGCGGATACCCTGCTGCTGTACTTCTTGTGGCAGCAGCGGGGTCGCCAGGTTGAGCTTGTTCTGTACCTGAACCTGGGCGATGTCCGGGTTGGTACCCTGGTTGAACGTCGCGGTGATGGTCATGCTGCCGTCGGAGTTACTGTCCGAGGCGACATAACGCAGGTTGTCGATACCGTTGAGCTGTTGTTCGATCACCTGCACCACGGTGTCCTGCACGGTTTGTGCAGACGCGCCCGGGTAGGTCACCTGGATATCAATGGCGGTTGGCGCGATGGCCGGGTACTGGTTGATGGGCAACTTCAGGATCGACAGTGCCCCGACCAGCATGATCACCAGGGCAATTACCCAGGCGAAAATGGGACGGTCGATAAAAAATTTCGACATGAATTACTCCCCTTGACCAGCAGCGGCAGCAGGAGCAGCAGCGGAACCGGCGGGTTTGGCGTTATCAGCGTCCTTGACCTTGACTTCGATGCCCGGCTTGATGAATTGCAGGCCTTCGGTGATCACACGGTCACCGGCGTTCAGGCCTTTTTCCACCAGCCAGTAGGCGCCGGTAGTACGGTTGGCCACCAGTACACGTTGCTCGACCTTGTTGTCCTTGTTCACCACCAGCGCGGTCGGGATGCCCTTCAGGTCGCGGGTCACGCCTTGCTGTGGTGCCAGGATGGCCTTGCTGTTCACACCGGCTTGCAACTGCGCGTGGACGAACATGCCCGGCAGCAGGGTGTGGTCAGGGTTCGGAAACACGGCACGCAGGGTCACGGAACCGGTGGTTTCGTCGACCGAGACTTCGGAGAATTCCAGCTTGCCTTCCACGCCGTAGGCGGTGCCGTCTTCCAGGGTCAGCTTGACCTTGGCCGCGTTTTCGCCGGCTTTTTCCAGTTGGCCGCTTTCCAGGTCACGACGCAGTTTCAGCATCTCGGCAGAGGACTGCGTGACGTCGACGTAGATCGGGTCCAGTTGCTGGATCACTGCCATGGCGTCGGTCTGGCCGTTGCTGACCAGCGCGCCTTCGGTGACCGAAGAGCGACCGATACGCCCGGAGATCGGGGCAAACACCTTGGTGTAGCGCACGTTGATCTGGGCCGTTTGCACGTTGGCTTCAGAGGTCATGCGGTTGGACACGGCGGTGTCGTATTCCTGGCGGCTGACGGCCTGCTCATCGACCAACTGCTTGTAGCGATCGGCAATCGATTTGGTCTGGGCAAGGTTGGCCTGGGCGCTTTTCAGCGAGGCGTCATACACCGACGGATCGATCTGATAGAGCTGCTGGCCCTCCTTGACGTCGCCCCCTTCCTTGAACAGACGCTTGAGAATGATGCCGTTGACCTGAGGGCGAACCTCGGCAATGCGATAGGCCGTGGTGCGGCCTGGCAGCTCGGATGTCAGGGTAAAGGCTTGAGGTTGAATAGTGACCACGCCGACCTGAGGGGTTTGAGCGGGCGGAGCCGCTTCTTCCTTTTTACATCCGCTGAGCAGCGATGCCAGGGCGACGGCAGTAACCAGGGCGGTAACAGCTGGCTTAAGTTGCATGAAGATCCTCGGGTCAGGCGCGCAGAGTGCGCACAAGAAGTGTGGAAGGGTAAAAAACAGGCACTGAGTGGATAAGTAGCTTGCTACGCAATATACTTACGTTCATGGTTGTTTGTAAACTCTTGACAGGCTTCGCGGAATGTTGACAAAGCAGCGTCCAAAGCCTCGATTCTAGTACGTTCGGCGCCCTTGACGGCGTCGTCCCACAATTATTCAGATGGTCGTTAGCAGCGGTTGAGTCTGCGTTACCGATCACCCCAAGTCTCCTGATTGAGGTTTTACTGCCATGGTTCGTCGTACCAAAGAGGAAGCTCAGGAAACGCGCAGCCAGATTCTTGAAGCGGCCGAGCAGGCCTTCTACGAGCGCGGGGTTGCGCGTACCACGCTGGCGGATATTGCCGCGCTGGCAGGCGTGACACGTGGTGCCATCTACTGGCATTTCAGCAACAAGGCCGACCTGGTGCAGGCGATGCTCGATACGCTGCACGAGCCGCTGGATGAATTGGCCAGGGCCAGTGAGAGCGAGGACGAGGTCGATCCGCTGGGTTGCATGCGCAAGCTGCTGATTCATCTGTTCCATCAAGTGGCCCTGGACCCGAAGACCCGGCGCATCAATGAGATTTTGTTTCATAAGTGCGAATTCACCGATGAAATGTGTGATCTGCGCCGTCAGCGCCAGACCGCCAGCCTCGAATGCAACCTGCGCATCGGGCTGACCTTGCGTAACGCGGTCCATCGCGGGCAGCTTCCGGAGAATCTCGACACTGTACGTGCCGCGGTGTGCATGCACGCCTATATCGACGGAATTCTCGGCCAGTGGCTGCTGGTGCCCGACAGTTTCCAGTTGGCCCAGGACGCAGAGCGCTGGGTCGATATCGCGTTGGACATGCTGCGCTTGAGCCCTGGCCTGCGCAATTAAGACAAAATGCGTAATTGCGACCAGTTGTGTCAACAATAAACACCGGGGCTGGTCAATCAGGCTTTTCCCTGATTTTGTGGGGTGACGTTATATACGGGCTGGCGGGCGGTTGATAGGTAGTTGGCTAAGTATTTTGTAGCAATATTGTTGCAAGGCTGTGAAGGAATGTTTCCTGCGGCCCATAAAAAAGCCCCGGCTCTCGCAAGTCGGGGCTTTTTCGTTTCAGCAGATCAGAGTGCCAGGGTCGGGTAGTCGATGTAGCCGACCGGGCCTTTGGCGTAGAAAGTCTCTGGATGTGCTTCGTTCAGCGGTGCATCGGCCTTCAGGCGAGCCGGCAGGTCCGGGTTGGCGATGAACGGCACGCCGAATGCCACGGCGTCAGCCTTGCCCGAAGCCAGCCACGCGTTGGCGCTGTCCTTGGTGAAGCGTTCGTTGGCGATGTACGGGCCACCGAAGGCGGCTTTCAGTTGTGGGCCGAGGCTGTCGCCCGCTTCCTTTTCACGGGAGCAGATGAACGCGATGCCACGCTTGCCCAGCTCTTTGGCGACGTAGGTGAAGGTTTCCGACAGGTTGGCGTCGCCCATGTCGTGTGCGTCGGCGCGTGGTGCCAGGTGCACACCGACGCGACCGGCGCCCCAGACTTCAATCACGGCGTCAGTGACTTCGAGCAGCAAGCGTGCGCGGTTTTCCAGGGAGCCGCCGTAGTTGTCGGTGCGCTGGTTGGTGCTGCTTTGCAGGAACTGGTCGAGCAGGTAGCCGTTCGCGCCGTGGACTTCAACGCCGTCAAAACCGGCGGCCTTGGCGTTCTCGGCGCCTACGCGGTAAGCGTCGACGATGTCGGCGATTTCGGCGATTTCCAGGGCGCGCGGCGTTGGGTAGTCGGCCAGTGGGCGTACCAGGCTGACATGGCCTTTAGGCTGGATGGCACTTGGCGCGACCGGGGTTTCACCGTCCAGGTACGACTCGTGGGAGATCCGGCCCACGTGCCACAGTTGCAGGAAGATCTTGCCGCCTGCACCGTGCACGGCCTTGGTCACATTGGCCCAGCCGCGAACCTGGTCGTTGGACCAGATGCCCGGGGTGTCCGGGTAACCCACGCCCATTGGCGTTACGGAGGTGGCTTCGCTGAGGATCAGCCCGGCGGAAGCGCGTTGGACGTAGTACTCAGCCATCAGCGCATTGGGCACGCGACCGGCGTCGGCACGGCAGCGGGTCAGCGGCGCCATGATGATGCGGTTCGACAGTTCCAGGTCGCCCAGTTTGATCGGATCGAAAATAGTCGTCATGGGATAACACCCTTCTCTTTAGTTGATCAGTTAGTCGCGGGGGCCAGGTCGGCATCGCCGGTCTGACGGAAAGTAATCAGGGTCACCAGCAGCGCGAGCACGGCCAGTGCAGCAGCGGCCAGGGGCACGCTGGTCAGGCCGAAGCCGTGGGCAATCACGCTGCCGCCCACCCAGGCGCCGAGGGCGTTGCCGATGTTGAAGGCGCCGATGTTCAAGGTGGACACCAGGTTCGGTGCGGCCTTGCCGAAGGTCACCACGTTGATCTGCAGTGCCGGTACGGCGGCAAACGAGGCGGTGGCCCAGAGGAACAGGGTGATTTCAGTCGGGATCACGGCGACGCTGGTCCAGGTCAGGACGGTGGACACCACCGCCATGCTGATGAACACGCCGATCAGGGTGGCAGCCAGGCGCTTGTCTGCCAGCTTGCCGCCGATGATGTTGCCGACGGTCAGGCCCAGGCCGATCAGCAGCAGGGTCCAGGTCACGCCTTTGGGCGAAACACCGGTGACGTCCCCCAGCAGCGGCGCGACGTAGGTGAAGAGGGTGAACATCGACGCAGCGAACAGCGCGGTCATGCTCAGCGACAGCCAGATGCCGGCGCCTTTGAGTGCTCTGAGCTCGGCGCGCATGTCGAGTTTTTCCTCGTCACGCTTGGCCGGCAGGAAGCGGATCAGGCCGATCAGGGCGATCACCCCAATCACCGTCACGGCCCAGAAGGTCGAGCGCCAGCCCGCTTCCTGACCCAGCGCGGTGCCCAGCGGTACGCCGAGCACGTTGGCCAGGGTCAGGCCGGTGAACATCAGCGCCACGGCCGAAGCACGCTTGTTGGCCGGCACCAGGTTGGCGGCGACCACCGAACCGATACCGAAGAAGGCACCGTGGCACAGCGCGGTGACCACACGGGCAAACATCAGCACGTTGTAGTCACTGGCCAGGGCGCAGAGCAGGTTGCCGATGATGAAGATGCCCATCAACGCTACCAGGGCGGCCTTGCGCGGCAGCTTGGCGGTGGCCAGTGCCATGAAGGGGGCACCGATGGCCACGCCCAGGGCGTAGCCGGTCACCAGCCAGCCGGCGCCGGGAATCGATACACCGAGGTCGGCCGCCACATCGGGCAACAGGCCCATGATGACGAACTCGGTGGTACCGATGGCGAAGGCGCTTAAGGCCAGGATGAGTAGCGAGAGAGGCATTGATGGGTCCTTGTTACAGCGGTGCGCTGAGTTCTTCGGTGAGCGCTTTGAGGAAGGCTTGGATCACGTCCTCATTGCGTTTGAAAAAGTGCCATTGGCCGGCCTTCTGGCTGCTGATCAGCCCCGCCCGTTGCAGGTTCGCCAGGTGCGCCGACACGGTGGACTGAGACAGCCCGCAGCGCTGGTCGATCTGCCCGGCGCAAATGCCGTATTCGTGGTTGTGCAGCTGCTCGGGGAATTGCACTTTCGGGTCTTTCAGCCAGTTGAGGATGTCTCGCCGTACTGGGTGCGCCAGGGCTTTTATTATTTCGTCGAGGTCGATGGACATGGCAGTGATGCTCGGTTTTGTAAAACGTTATATCGCGATGAGGCGAACTTTAAATCGTTGTATCCCGATATACCAATATGAATTTGGTCTTAAACCAGATTGAATCGGTATATCGGGTTATAACGATACGTTGACGGCAGTGCTAGACTGCGCGCCATGAATTATCTCGCACATCTGCACCTCGGCGGCCAACTTCCTGCTCAATTGCTTGGCAGCCTGTATGGCGACTTTGTTAAAGGTCGCCTGCAAGGCCAATTCAGCCCGCAAATCGAGTCGGCGATTCAGTTGCATCGCTCAATCGATCGCTACACCGACAGTCATCCGCTGATCGGGCAGGCGCTGTCGCGCTTCACCCTGACCCGGCGCCGCTATGCCGGGATTGTCCTCGATGTGTTTTTCGACCACTGCCTGGCGCGGGACTGGGCGTTATATGCCGATCAGCCGCTGGAGCGATTTACCTCTGAGGTTTACCGGGTGCTCGCCGAAGAACCGGCGTTGCCGGGGCGGCTGGCGCAGATTGCGCCGTACATGGCGGCGGATGACTGGCTGGGTTCGTACCGCGAATTTGCGGTGATGGAACAGGTACTTCGAGGAATTGGCCGGCGCCTGACACGGCCCGAAGAACTGGGCCATGCCATGCAGGAATTACGAGCGCTGTACGAGCCGTTGAGCGAGGACTTTCGGGTGTTTTACCCAGAATTGCAGCGGTTCTCAAATAGCCAGTTGGCAATACAACTATAAATGTGGGAGCGGGCTTGCTCGCGAAAGCGGTGGGTCAGCTTATGAATCTGCTGACTGATGCACCGCCTTCGCGAGCAAGCCCGCTCCCACATTTTTCACCGTGCTCGCTTCAGGCCGCGAATGCTGGCCGCGCTGGCATTTGCTCAGCTTCTGGAAGGGGGCCAAACAACGCCTTCTGCACCGCCTGCTGCGCCTGGAACGCCAGCGCCGCACGTTCCTGCCCGGCGCAGGCAATCGGCTTGAGCAGATGGATTTCCACGTCGCCCTGGTCATTGCCGAACAAACGCATCAAGTGCGAGAGCAAATCATCGTCGCCAATAAACGGTGCCAGCGGGTCGATGTGGCCATCGCGCAGATAACGAATCGCCACCGGTTGCAGCGACACATCGGCATCAATCGCACTGGCCAGTAACCGCCCGTGGAACGTACGCAGGGCGCGGCCGTCGGTGGTGGTGCCTTCCGGGAACATCAACAGCGGGTGTTGTTGTTCCAGATGACGCGTCATCTGTTTGCGAATCAACTGGCTGTCCCCCGAACCTCGGCGGATGAACAGGCTGCCTGCCTTGGCGGCCAACCAGCCCGCCACCGGCCAGGTGCGCACCTCGGCCTTGGACAGGAACGACATCGGCGCCACCATCCCCAGCAGCGGGATATCGGTCCACGATACGTGGTTGCTGACCCACAGCATCGACTGTTGCGGCAACTCACCGTGAACGGTCACGCGAAAGGGCAGGGCGTTGGTCAGCCGTGCCATGAAAAAACGCGACCAGCGCTGCCGGCGCACCATCGAGTTGGCCACGCCCAGACGTTCAAACACGCCAAACACACTGGCCATGGTCAAACCCAGGGCCACCACCACCAGCACGCGGGCAATTCGCCCGTACACCCGAAGGCGGCTCATCACATGGCTGCCTTGAAGTGGCGGGCATACCGCGGGCACAGCTCGTCGCGCTTGAGCAGGATGAACACGTCGGCGACCTGGAAGTCTTCGTCCCAGCAGGGTTCGCCGCAAATCTTTGCACCCAGGCGCATGTAGGCCTTGAGCAAGGGGGGCATTTCGGCGATGACGTTGGATGGCAGGTCCAGTGCCGGCAGCGGCTTTTTCGGCTCGGCCCGCAGGTGTTCGTTGCACAGGTAGCGTTCGCGCAGGCGCTGCATGATCGCGTGGGCCTGGATGCCGCCGTCGTGCATCGGGATGCTTGCGCAGCCCATCAGGTAGCTGTAGCCGCCCTGGTTGAGGACTTCGGCCAGCTCGCCCCACAACACGGCGATGGTGCCGCCGTTGCGGTAGGCGGGGTCGACGCAGGTGCGGCCGATTTCCAGGATGGGGCCTTTGAGGTGCAGCAGGCCGTGGAGGCTGAATTCTTCTTCGCTGTAGAAGCGGCCCAGGGTGGTGGCGGCCTGGTGATCGAGCAAACGGGTGGTGGCGACGAGTCGACCGCTGTTCAAATCCCGCACGCCGATGTGGCTGCAGTGAACATCATAGTCATCCATGTCCAGGCCCAGTTCAGCGCCTTTCAGCTTGGCGTTGAATTCGCCGCTGAACACGTTGAACCGCAGGGCCTGGGCTTCCTGCAAAGCCTGGGCGCCGATCAGGCGTTCGGCTTGCAGGCGGCGTTCATTGCCGGTGTCGCTGATGCGGGCGATCTGAGTCATGGCGAGTCTCCGAGTGCCGGCCAGGGTTACGGCCGGTCGACTTGTTTGTGCCATGTCAGGCTATGTAGGGCCGGTGTCATCTCCATGAAGTTACGGTGACGCTTAGATGACAGGCATTTCGCCGGTGGGTGCTGTGTTTTTTGTGTACATATCCGTTGCTGCG
>NZ_JACAPH010000043.1:93316-93464 GCF_013385805.1 Pseudomonas sp. C6002
GCCGGCTTGAGTGTTTAGAAGCCAGATCAAAAGCCAGAGCGAAAGCCAAATCTGAAGCTGATGCAGCTCTGCTTTTCTGTGGGAGCTGGCTTGCCTGCGATGCAGACACCTCGGTGTATCAGGCAGACCCAGTTGATGCCATCGCAGG
>NZ_JACAPH010000044.1:0-19481 GCF_013385805.1 Pseudomonas sp. C6002
TTTGGGGCTTTTCCAAAGTGAGTCGCTGTAAGAGCGAAACCATAGGCGGCCGTTACCTAAATAACGGATATGTACTCACCTCAAACCAGCGCAACAAAACGTCAAACCCAATGATGAATCGGCCACCCAGCCTTCTCAGCATGCGCCCGCAGCACCGGGTCCGGATTCACCACCTGCGGGTTCTCCACCTTCAGCAACAGCGGCAAATCATTGCGCGAATCCGAGTAGAAGTACGCCCCATCAAGGTGCTCACCTTCCTGCTCCAGCCATTCCATCAGGCGAGTGATCTTGCCTTCGCGGTAAGTCAGTACACCTGTGGTCTTGCCGCTGTACACCCCATGGGCGACGTCCAGCTCAATCCCCAGCACTTCATCAATGCCGATACGCGCCGCAATCGGCTTGACCAGGTGCGTCCCCGACGCCGAGATCACCAAAATCCGGTCACCATTCTTGCGGTGCTGCGCAATGGTACGGGTGGCTTCGCTGTAGATCAGCGGCTCGATAACGTCTTCCACCCACGGCTCTACAAGGTGCTCGATCTCTTCCGGCGTGCGGCCAATCATCGGCTCCAGGCTGAAGTCCATAAAATCCTCCATGGCCAGCTCACCGCGGCTGTAGGCCGCCATCAGTTCGTCGTTCTTGCGCATGAACGACTCACCATCCACCCAGCCCAGGCGGCCCATTTGCTCGCTCCACAGGGTGGCGCAGTCGCCGTGGATCAGGGTGTCGTCCAGATCAAAAATTACCAATGCCATCTGTCACGCTCTCTCAAATAAATCGTGCGTCAGGCTACTTCACACAACGCACTTGGGTCGATGGAAAGTGCCAATCTCTGACCATCCGGGTGCAGATCGTCAGCCGAGCGGTTAAGCACATCCACCACCAATTCCACGCCCCGGGCTTCGATGCGGTAGCGAATCACGTTGCCCAACAGGCTGTGGCTGCGCACCAACGCATCCAGCTCACCGCTGCGGCTGAGCTCAATGGCCTCCGGGCGAATGGCGATGCGCCCGGTGATCGGACGCTGCAACAGTTTGCTGGCCTTGTCGGCGTCCAGCAGGTTGTAGTTGCCGATAAAGCCCGCGGCGAACACATCCACCGGCGCGGTGTAGAGGGTCTCGGCATCGCCGCTCTGTACGATCTTGCCCTGGTTCATCAGGAAGATCCGGTCGGACATGGTCAGGGCTTCTTCCTGGTCATGGGTCACGAAGATGGTGGTCAGGCCCAGCTCACGCTGGATCTGGCGAATCTGTTCGCGCAGGTGCTTGCGAATCCGTGCATCGAGGGCCGACAACGGCTCGTCGAGCAACAGCAGGCGCGGGCGCGTCACCAGCGAGCGGGCGAGGGCCACGCGCTGGCACTGGCCGCCGGACATCTGGTGCGGGTAGCGGCCGGCGAGTTCTTTCAGCTCCACCAGTTGCAACACTTCCTGCACGCGTTTGTGGCTGTCGTCGGCATTGACCTTCTGCATGCGCAGGCCGAAGGCGACGTTCTGTTCCACGGTCATGTTGGGGAACAGCGCGTAGCTCTGGAACACCATGCCGATATGCCGTTTCTGTGGGCTCAGCGGGACGATGTCCTGGCCATCCAGCAGGATTTTCCCGCTGTCCACCGAGGTCAGGCCGGCGATGCAGCGCAGCAGGGTCGACTTGCCGCAGCCCGACGGGCCAAGCAGGGTGACGAATTCGCCCTTGGCGATTTCGCAGTTGATGTCACTGAATACCGGCGTACCGGCGTAGCCTTTCTGCAGGTGTTGGACGCTGACGAAGCTCATTGGCTTTTGTCCTTGTTCAAGATGTTGGCGGCCCAGGTCAGCACCAGCACGAAGAAGAAATAGGAGATCACCAGGGCACTGGTGAAGTGGCCGCTGCTGTTACGCATATTGTTGAGGTACACCTGCAGGGTTTCGTAGCGGGTGCCCACCAGGATGTTGGCGAACACGAACTCGCCGAACAGGAACGAGAACGACAGCAGCAATGCCACCATCAAGCCCTTGCGCAGGTTCGGCAGCACCACCAGGAACGCCGCCTGAAAGGTGCTGGCACCGAGCAGTTGGGCGGCGTCCATCAGGTCCCGCAGGTTGATCGCTTGCAGGTTGTTGGTGATCGCCCGATACATGAACGGCAGCGCCACGGTGAAGTAGCAACCGATCAGGATCCACGGCGTACCCACCATCGCAAATGGCCCCGAGCCATAGAGCTGCAACAGCCCCACCGACGACACCACCGGCGGCACCGCGAAGGGCAGCAGGATCAAAATGTTCATCAGCGCATCGAGTTTTGGAAAGTGGTAATGCACCACAAACAGCAGCGGCAGGATCAGCACCACCGACAAGATCAGCGCGCCAACGCACACCAGCAGCGACTGGCCGAAGGCATTCAGGAAGCGCGGGTCACTCCACAGCTGGATATACCATTTAAAGGTAAAGCCGGATGGCAGGATGGTCGCCGACCAACTGCTGGCGATGGAGTAGACCAAGGTGCCGAGCAATGGCAGCACCAGGACAGCAAGCAACAGGTACACCACTACGCGATGGTAGAGGGCGGCCGAGCCAGGTTCAGCGCGAGACATGGTAGCTCCTCTTGAGCAGCAGTTGATGGACTACGGTCACCACCGTCATCAGCGCTACCAGCACCACGGCCAGGGCACTGGCCATGTTCGGGTCCAGGGAAATATCGCCGGAGACCATCGCCGCGATGCGGATCGGCAGCACGTTGAAGTTGCCGGTGGTCAGCGCGTACACCGTGGCGTAGGCGCCGAGAGCGTTGGCCAGCAGGATCACGAAGGTGCCCAGCAGCGCTGGGGTCAGCACCGGCAAGCCGATATGCCGCCAGTATTGCCAGCCATCCGCGCCGAGCAACGAAGCGGACTCGCGCCAGTCTTCGCGCAACGCGTCAAAGGCCGGGTAGAGCAGCAGTACGCCGAGGGGAATCTGGAAATAGGTATAAAGGATGATCAACCCGGTCTTGGAATACAGGTTGAAGTCCTGAATGATCCCGGCCTGCTTGAGCATGATGGTGATGCTGCCGTTGAACCCCAGCAGGATGATGAAGGCGAAGGCCAGGGGTACGCCGGAGAAGTTGCTGGTCATGTTGGCGAAGGCGGTCACGAAATTGCGCAGCCGGCCATCCACCCGACGCAGCGAGTAACTGCCCAGCACGGCAATGACGATCCCGAACACACTGGAGTAGAAACTGATCTCCAGGCTGTACTGGATTGCCTGCAGGTAGAATTTCGAATTGGCGATCTTGCTGAAGTTGGCCAGGCCCCAGCCAAACTCTTCCGATTGCAGGCTGCTGACCAGCACCCAGAACAGCGGAGCGATCTCGAACACGATAAAAAACAGCGCGAAGGGCACCAGGCACAAGGCGGCCAGCCATTTGCCGCGGATCACTGAATTCACTTCAACAGCTCCCGGCATACAGGTTTGTCGTGGGGTACACCCAGCAGCTCGCAGACGGTGCCGCACAGCTCGGTTTGTTTGGGCGTGGCGTGGGTGTCGAGGCTGAAGGCATCACCCAGCACAAACAGCGGCACTTCCCGTTCTTCCGGCAGCAGGCCGTTGTGGGAGCGGTCGTTGTTCATGCCGTGGTCGGCCGTCACCAGCACCTGGTAACCGGCGTCGAGCCAGCCTTGCAGGTAGTCGGCGAGGATGATGTCGGCCGAGCGCGCGCTGTTGCGGTATTGCGGGGTGTCGAGGCCGTGCTTGTGGCCGGCATCGTCGATGTTCATCGGGTGCACCACCAGGAAATTCGGCGCGTGTTTGAGGCGCAGGCTTTCGGCGTCGGCAAACAGGTGCGAGTCCGGGTAATGGTCATTCCAGTAGAAATGCCCGTGCTGGATCGCCAGGGCCGGGTCGCTGGTATGTCGATCCCGGGCGGCGATAAAGGGCGAGCGGTTATACAACTCGCTGACCCAGTGATACGCCGCCGCCGCCGTGGATAAGCCGGCGTCGGTGGCGTAATGGAAAATGCTGCGCTGGTTGGACAGGCGCGAGACGTTGTTGTGGACGATGCCGCTCTCGATCGGCGGGACGCCGGTGAGGATGCATTCGTACAGTGGCCGGGACAGGGCCGGCAGTTCACATTCCAGTTTGTACAATGCTGCGCGTCCTGCGCCGACATAGGCCTGCAAGTGCCCCATGGCGTGTCGGGCAACCTCGTAATTCAGGCCGTCGAGCACGACAAGGATGACGTTGTGCTTCATAGGGGCTGGGGCTCCGCAACAAATAGGCTTGACTCGGTTTTTCGGTTGGAACACCGATCAAATGTGGGAGCTGGCTTGCCTGCGATAGCGGTGTGTCAGTCGACAATGCTGCTGAATGTCATACCGCTATCGCAGGCAAGCCAGCTCCCACACTGACCGCGTTCCACTTGAACAGGCGTATTAAGCCTTATTGCATATTGATGATGACTTCTTCCTGCCACTTCTGCGGCAGTGCCTTGGAGGTCTTCTCCCAAGCGTCGGCGTCCTTGATCGGCGTGACTTTCTTGTACTGCTCGTTAGGCAGCAGCTTGGCCTGTACGTCGGCTGGCAAGGTCAGGTGCTCGGCACGGATCGGCCGCGCATTGCCACGCGCCAGGTTGGTCTGGCCGGCGTCGCTGAAGATGTATTCGCGGGTCAGCTTGGCGGCGTTCGGGTGCTTGGCGTATTTGTTGATGATGGTGGTGTAGCCGGAAATCACCGAGCCGTCCGACGGGATCAGCACCACGTAGTCATCCGGGTTGGCCATCTTGGCCTTGTAGCTCAGGCCGTTGAAGTCCCAGACCACGCCCACTTCCACTTCGCCTTTTTCCATGGTGGAGATGGTTGGGTTGGCCAGCGACAGGCGGCCTTGCTTGGCGATTTCGGCGAACATCAGCAGCGCCGGCTGAATGTTCTTCTCGTCGCCACCGTTGGCCAGTGCAGCGGCGAGTACGCCGTTGGCCGCCTGGGCGGCGGTGCTCACGTCGCCGATGGAAACCTTGTATTTGCCGGTCTTCAGGTCAGCCCAGCTTTTCGGAGCTTCGGAGCCGTGCAGGAGTTTTTTGTTGACGATAAAGGCGATGGTGCCGGTGTAGGCCAGGGCCCAGTTACCGTCTTTGTCTTTCGCCCAATCCGGGACTTGTGCCCAGGTGGTCGGTTTGTACGGTTGGGTAACGCCCTGTTTCACCGCGATCGGGCCGAAGGCTGCACCCACGTCGCCGATGTCGGCACTGGCGTTGTCTTTTTCTGCCGCGAACTTGGCGACTTCCTGGGCCGAGCTCATGTCGGTGTCGATGTGCTTGAGGCCATAGATCTTGGCCAGGTCGTCCCAGGTGCCTTTCCAGTTGGCCCAGTCATCGGGCATGCCGACGCTGTTGACGGCGCCTTCCGCTTTCGCGGCGGCTTCGAGCGTTTTCAAATCGGTATCAGCAGCCATGGCGGCGGTGCACATGGCAATGGTCGAGCCTAACAGTGATGCCAGGAAAAGCTGTTTCATCCGAAGCTCCTTTGGGCGTTTTCAACGCTGCGTTTTTATCGACGTTTGCGGTGGTGTTGGTCTAGGTCAGCAATACACGAGCCAATTTAGGCGTGGCGGATGACAGTTTCATGTCGATGTCGTTTTTTGTTGGCCTGGACGGGGGATCACCGGGTAAGCGTAGACCATGCCCAACCGCCCGGAAGCCTTGGACTTGGCCGATGTATTGCAGGTCTTGTGGCAGCACGTCGCGAGGCGCTGTCATCTGTCGGTCATGTGCAATGCCTAGGCTTGCACGCAACAGCAGAGGCGCGTTTAGCGGGCGTTTTGTGCACCTGAATAGTGCTGGTCTAGTCCAGATAGGTAACGTTGATGCGTGATGAGGCAACCAAGGCGGTGACAACCATTGGCCTGGCGCTGCAAGAGCAGATCGACCATGGCTTGTTGGCGCCTGCCAGTAAGCTGCCGGCCGAGCGCAAGCTCAGCGAGTTGTTTGGTACCACCCGGATTACGGTGCGGGAAGCCTTGTTACAACTTGAGGCACAAGGGCAGATTTATCGCGAGGAGCGGCGAGGGTGGTTTGTGTCGCCGCCCAGGCTTGCCTATAACCTGATGCAGCGCAGTCATTTTCACGCGATGGTGAGTGCCCAGGGGCGGGTGCCGTCGACCGAGGTGATTTCGGCGCGGTTGCAGCCGGCTTCGGCGGCGGTGTGTGCGTGGTTGCAGTTGCCGGCGTTGTCCAGCGTGATTCAGATTTGCCGGGGGCGCAGGATTGATGGGCGGTTGGTGTTGTATGTGGAGCACTATCTGAACCCGCAGTATTTTCCGGGGATTCTGGGGTGTGATTTGAATCAGTCGATTACGGAGTTGTATGCGCGGGTGTATGACTTGCACTACGGGCGGGTGCGGTTTGAGATTGTGCCGACGTCATTGCAGGTTGAGGCTGCGGCGGCGTTGAGGGTGTCGGTGGGGAGCCCGGGGTTGCGGATTGCTCGGGTTAATTATGATCAGCATGAGCGGTTGATTGATTGTGATCTGGAGTTTTGGCGGCATGATGCGATTCATGTGGGGGTGGATGTGGTTTGACGTTTTGCCTGTGTGTATCCGTTATCTAGGTCACGACGGCTTTTGGTTCCGCTCTCACAGCGGCTCACTTTTGAACAGCCGGAATGCCGGCCCAGCCCCAAGTAAGCACAGGGCTTTACCCCGATGACCCGAGTGTTAGAGCAAAAGCAGAGCCGCTTTATGTGGGAGCGGGCTTGCTCGCGAAAAACCTGAGGGCGCCGCGTTGAGTCAGGATACCCACGTCATCGTTAACGACCTTCGCGAGCAAGCCCGCTCCCACATTTGGATCGTGTCCGCCTTTGGGTTTGCTGTTGCTTCACCACACTTAAGCCCGAGCGAGGTGCAGAGTGGTGGGGCAAGAGCGGAACCCTAGGCGGCCGTTATCTAAAAAACGGATATACCCTCAATCCCCCGCATTGGCATACAAATAATCCGTCGCCAACGAAGCCAGCGTCCGTACCCCAACCACCAACGCCGACTCATCCACAAAGAACCCCGGATTATGATTCGGCGCCGCCTTGCTCATGTCCTGATCCCTCGGCGTCACCCCCAGAAACACAAACAACCCTGGCGCTTCCTTGGCATAAAACGAGAAGTCCTCAGCCCCACCCACCAACGGGGCATTCACTACGTCGCCATTCGCCGCCCAACGCAAACTCGGCAGCATCTTTTCGGTCAGCGCCGGGTTGTTGATGGTCGGGTCGTACTTCTCAATGATCGTCACCTCAGCCTTCGCCCCACCACTCTCGGCAATCTTCTCTACGGTCTGCCGCACATCCGCATGCAGCTTCTGGCGAATGCCATAGTCGTAGGAGCGAATGGTCCCACTCATGTCCACCGACTCGGGAATGATGTTGTACCGCGTCCCTCCGTTGATGGTGCCAATACTCACCACCGCCGGAAACGAAGAAATGTCGGTACGCCGACTGACCACCGTCTGCAGCCCCACAATGGCCTGCGCCCCCACGGTAATCGGATCGATCCCATCCCACGGCCGCCCCGCATGGGTCTGCTTGCCCAGGATCTTGATCCGCAGGTCATCCGAGCTCGCCAGCGTCGGCCCCGGCCGATACGCAATCTGCCCCGCAGGCACCCCGGCCCACACATGCAGCCCAAAAACGGCATCCGGCTTGGGCGATTTCATCAGCCCTTCCTGCACCATCATCTTCGCGCCCCAAGTGTTTTTACCGTCGGGGATAAAGTCGCTCGGGCCTTCTTCAGCCGGCTGGAAATAAAACACCACGGTCCCAGGCAGACGATCGCGCATACCTGTAAGGATTTTCGCCGTGCTCAGCAGGATGGCGGTGTGGGCGTCGTGGCCGCAGGCGTGCATCACGTCGACTTCTTTATCGAGGTACACACCCTTGGCCTTCGAGGCGAAGGGCAGGCCGGAGACTTCCTTGACCGGCAGCGCATCCATGTCGGCGCGCAAGGCCACGGTCGGGCCGGGCAGGGCGCCCTTGAGGATGGCGACAACGCCCGTGCGCGCCACGCCAGTCTTGACCTCCAGCCCCATCTCCCGCAGTTGCTTGGCCACCAGCTCCGCGGTGCGATGTTCGGTATTGCCCAGTTCAGGATGGGCGTGGATGTCGCGCCGGGTTTCCAGCAAGGCCGGTTCCAGTACTTTGGCCTGGGCGGCGATGGTTTCGCGGGCACTGTCCTGGCCGCTGTTGGCGGCGATGACCGCGCTGCTGGCGACACCGCACAGCAGGCCGAATACCCATTGGTGTGTAAGACCGGTCAAACGCATAAGGACTCTCCATGATTATTGTTGTTGATCCTGACGTCGTCCGGGCAGCGCTTATTCTTTCTCTTGCACGCCTCCCGCCGCTGTCACCACTTGCACGCTCAAGCGTGGGGTGGCCAGGTCCAGCCCGGCTTCGTCGAGGTGACGCTTGAGCGACAGGTTGAACGCCCGCGAAACCTCCCACTGCTTGATCGGCGCGGTCTTGAAGCGGGCGCGAAGAATCGCACTGCCGGACTCGAAACTTTCTACACCCTGAATCTCCAGCGGCGACCAGATATTGCGCCGCTGCAACGGGTCGTTGCGCATCTTCTGCCCGACGTCGCGCATCAGCTTGATGGCGTCGTCGATTTCCATGTTGTAGGGAATCGCCACCCGGAAGATCGCGTAGCCGAACTCCCGGGAGTAGTTCTTGATGCTTTTGATTTCACTGAACGGGATCGTATGCACGATGCCGTCGATGTCCCGCAGGCGCACGGTACGGATGGTCAACCCTTCGACCGTCCCCAGGTGGCCGCCGACATCCACGTAGTCATCAATTGCCAGGGAGTCTTCGATAATGATGAACAGGCCGGTGATCAAATCCGCCACCAGCGACTGTGCACCAAAACCGATGGCCAGGCCGATTACACCGGCACCCGCCAGCAGCGGCGTGACGTTCATGCCCATGTTCGCCAGGGCGACGATGGCGGCAATGATGAAGATGGTCACGAACAGCACGTTGCGAATCAACGGCATCATCGTCTGCGCACGCGCGTTGGCCAGGCCTTTGCGCGAGCGGGTGAGGGCGTGGTGGATCGCGGTGTCGCTGAGGATCCAGATCAGCCAGGCAAACAGCAGTGTGCCGGCAAGGCCGAACAGCTTGACGCTGATTTCATGCCCGTCGCCTTCGGTAAAGCGGATCAGCGACAGGCCCCAGACCCGCAGGCCGAGTTCGATAAACACCAGCCACACCACCAGGTGGGCGAGGGTGTAGACGAAGCTTTTCAGGCGATCGGAGTACAGCGCATGGCGCTTGTGCCCACGCTGCGGCTTGAGGGAATGGCGGCGCACCAGGCCGTTGATCACCATGCACAGCACCAGCAACACCGTGCACAACAACGACTGGCGCAGGGCGGTGCTGGTGTCGCCGGCGGAGACGAAGGTGGCGAACAGCGAGATGCCCACCAGCAGCAACGCCGGCAGGTACCAGAAGGTGCCGACGATTTCGATGGTGTCACTCAGGGCGCGGCGGGTCAGGCGGCGGGACAGCGGCTGGTTGCGGATCAGGTGCGCAATCGGCCGGCGGAATCGCAGGATGAACACACCGGTGGACAGCGCGGCCATGACATTGGCGATGGTCGCGGCGACATGGGACAGGTGCTGGCCCAGGCTCTCGGCCAGGCGCGGGTCGCTGACGGCTTCGCCAAAGGCGGCAAAGCTGCCGATCAGCCATAACGGCCGGAAGGCCTGGTGGCGCAGGATGTACAACGCGCGGTGACGGTGCGGGCCGTCGAGTACGGAAAAGGCGACCACGCAGATCGCCGAGAAGCAGGTGCCCACCACCAGCGCGTAGGCCAGCACCATCGCCAGGGATTTGCCGAGGGACGAGGGCAGTGCGTAACTCATGTAGACGGTGATCACCAACGCGATCAGCCACGGGCCGAGCTTGCGCAGGGCAAAGCGCAGCAGGTCCCAGGTCTTGGGGTGTTGCGGCAGTTCTTCGGTCAGGCCGAAGCGCTCGCGCACCCGGTGGCTGAGCCAGATCAGGATCGCGGCCAGCAGGCTCCAGAGCATCAGGATCATGGCAAAGGCAAAGATGATCGGCAGCCATTCGCTGGCCGGCAGCATCAGTGCGGTGAGTTCATCCTTGGCCTGGTCAAACTCGTTGGACCAGCGATTGAGCGGGCTGTCGGCACCGGAGAATTGTTGCTCCAGGCTCGACAGCGTGCCGCCGATAAGACCGAGTACACCCAGTTCGGCGGCGGGCTGGGCCTTTTGCGTGGTCTCACGAAGCTTTTTCAGGTCGCTCAGCAGCTTGGTGCGCTGCTGGTCGTTTTCCAGGGTCTTGATCACCTCGTCCAGGGACTGGCCCAACGGGACGTCGGCTTGCGGCTGGGTTTTGGTGTTGCTGCCCAGCAGCCCTGGCAGGCTCACGGCGTGGGCAGGCGCCATGGGCAGCAGGGTCAGCAGGCAGAAAAGCAGGCAACAGGGCAGGGCAAACAGACGGGCAAGCACGAGGCGGTCAACCTTAAAAACGACGAATTGACCGAGTGTACGAGGCCGTCATGTGCAATGCGAGTGAGATTGTCATTCGGCGAGTTTGGCGAGGATCTTGTAAACCACGGTGCCGAGGATCAGCAGCATGCCGATCCACATGCCGAACACACCGATGGGTTTGTCGCGGAAGTTGAAGCCGATGGCCAGGAGGATCATGCCGGTCAGGATGGGGATAAGCATGGAGTGGAAGGCGGACATGGTGATCATGGTGCGACGGCCTTGTCGGGTGGGAATAGGTATAAGTCTAGGTCGATTTCGCCAAGTGCGAGTTGATCCGTGTCAGAAACGCTACAAAACCCGGTTAATTTCTACATCCGATGGCTTTTTTTCGATTGGCCACGGTCAACATCCCTCAGGAACCTTAAACCCAGGAGCATTCATCCATGAGCACACCCAAGGCACTGTTGATTCTGCACGGCAAGCAAGCCCTCAACGAGCAGGTGCGGGCGGCGGTGCAGGGCAAGCGCGAGCAGGGCTGGGAGCTGGCCGTACGGGTGACGTGGGAGGGTGGCGATGCCCAGCGGTTTGTCGATCAGGCCCTTGCCGATGGCTACACGCGGCTGATCGCCGGCGGCGGTGACGGCACCCTGCGGGATGTGGCCGAGGCCATGGCCCGGGCCAAGACCGAGGCCAGCCTGGTGCTGATGCCCCTCGGTACCGCCAACGATTTTGCCCGCGCCGCCGGTGTGCCGCTGGAGCCCGAGCAGGCCCTGGACCTGCTGGATGTACCGGCCCGTGCCATCGACCTGGGCGAAGTAGGCGGGCAGATCTTCCTGAATATGGCCACCGGTGGTTTTGGCAGCCAGGTCACCGCCAACACCTCCGAAGACTTGAAGAAAGTCCTCGGTGGCGCGGCGTATCTGTTTACCGGCCTGTCACGCTTCAGCGAGTTGCGCGCGGCCTACGGTGAATTGCAGGGCCCTGACTTTCACTGGCGCGGCGAGCTGCTGGCCCTGGGCATCGGCAACGGGCGCCAGGCCGGTGGTGGCCACGTGCTGTGCCCCGGCGCCCTGGCCGATGATGGTTTGTTGGATATCAGCATCTTGCCGGCGCCGCAGGAAGTGGTCGGCACCCTGCGCAACCTGATGACGGACGGCTGGGGCCTGGACAATATGTTTGTGCGGGCGCGCTTGCCGTGGGTCGAAATCAAGGTCGCCGAAGGGCTGGCGATCAACCTCGACGGCGAACCACTCCAGGGTGACGACTTGCACTTCTCGGCCTTGCCCCAGGCGCTGCGGGTGCATCTGCCGGAGGACTCACCGTTGCTGACTAATCGTCAAGGCTGATGATCTGTTCGCGCACTGCGAACAGCACCAGGCCCGCCACGTCGAAAATCTGCAGGCGCTTCATGATCTGCGAGCGGTGGGCTTCCACGGTCTTGATGCTCAGACCCAGGCCATTGGCGATTTCACGGGTGGACTTGCCGCGCACGATCAAGCGCAGGATTTCCAACTGGCGTGCCGTCAGGTTGTGGCTGTGGGGCGGCGGGTTGACCTGGGCCTGATTGCGGATCAGCGCCTGGTTGATCACCGTATGGGCGATCGCCGGGCTGAGGTAGCGTTCGTTGTTGCGCAACGCCAGCAGCGCGTGCTCCAGCTCATTGGCCGTGGTGTCCTTGAGCAGGTAGCCATGGGCGCCGGACTCCAGCGCGCACATGATCAGCTCCGGGTCGGTGTGCATCGACAGGATCAGCACCTTGCTCTTCGGGTAGGAACGCTTGAGGTCTTTCAATGCATCGAGCCCGCCGGTGTGCTTCATCGACAGGTCAAGCAGCACGATGTCGGGTTGCAGCGCGTCAAACCGCTCCAGCAACTGCGCGCCGTCGCTCGCTTCACCGATCACCGCGTAGCCGGGAATATCCATGACCAGCGCACGCACGCCGGCCCTGATCAGGGAGTGGTCATCCACCAGGAGTAAGTTGCACGTCACTCTAGAACCTTATGGGGGTTGGCCCGTTCGAGGGCGCGGGGCGCCCAGGGGAAAAGCGCTTCGATCCTCGTCCCGGAGCCTGGCTGGCTATTGACCGACAATGTGCCTCCCAGTTGATCAATCCGCTCGGACATCCCGGCCATGCCCCGCTGGCCTTCCTGGGCGGGGTTGATGGCGGGCGAAAAGCCCTGGCCGTCATCGCTGATAAACAGTGACAGGCCTTCGGGCAGGCGTTGCAGGCGTACCAGCAGGTTACGTGCCTGGGCATGGCGCAGCATGTTGGTGACGGCTTCCTGGGTAATGCGAAAGGCGGCAACAGCCATCTCTTCCGGGATGCCGGTCAGCCGTTGATGGCATTCCAGGCTCCAGCTTACCCGGGTGTTTTCCAGGGTCTTGAGCAGATGCGCCCGCAGGCTCGCCTCAAGGCCCAGGCTCGCCAGTTGCCGGGGGTTGAGGATGGCCGACACGTCCTGCACCTTGGCCAGGGTTTCGTTGAGGGTGTTGCACAGCACCGCACAGTGGCCCTGCAGGGTTTCCGGAAGACGGCGCTTGAGCCATTCACTTTGCAGCTTGGCGGCGGTCAACAGTTGGCCGATATCGTCGTGTAGTTCGCGGCTGAGGCGATGACGTTCGTTTTCCTGGACCTGCAACAGACGGTCGGCCAACTCCTGGGGCTGGAACTTGATGGACTTGCGTGAGCGCCACTGTTGCAAGCCCACCACCAGCAGGGTGGCCAGGTTCACTGACAACAGCGCCAGGGGAAGATCGGCCGAGTGTGCATAAGCCCACAGGCTGAGCAGGCACGCGCACAGGCATAGCGCGAGGGTTATCCAGCGTGCATTGCTTCGGGACACGGACCTTGCGATGAGTGACTTCAGGCTGGCGTACATAGGAGGCGCATTTCACGTTTATATGCATCATGAAGTTGAGTCACTTCGAGCGGGGCATGGTACCACCACTATTACCGTTGGTCGCCTGGCGCCGAGCGGGATGAGGCGTATTAATCACGGCAGCGTCCCGGAAGGTAGTCCCGGAGTTCAACGAGTGGGGAAGTTGTATCATTGAAGTTGTTTTGTATCAGTATTGTCGTTAGTGGCTTATTGATATTTTTCTGCTAACGACGTCGTGATGCATAAATAGTTGTGGTGTCGTTTTTAGATAATCAGGCAATTGAATGCGACATTTTTGTCGCTTAAATGCGAAGAAGCCTCAAATAGCGTAAGGCCTGTGTTGTTGCTTATAGCCGAAATCGCTTTGGGGGATGTGTTGGACAACGGTGGCGATCAACACGGTTTGTTCCGTTTCATCCAGGCCGAGCTTGCCGGTTTTTGTATCGATCAACTCCAGTTGCCAGGCCAGCAGGGTGAGGCAGTTGTGCAGTGCATCAAGTGCTTCGTCATGCAGTTGCAGGGGGCTGGCGGCGTTGCTGATCAGGTACTGGATATGCCGTGAGAACTCGCTGATCGCCCTCAGGGCCAGGGCTTCGGATTTTTCCGCGAGCTTGATCAGGTTGGTTTTCATGCAGTCGATCGCGTCACTGTCGTTGCGGATCAAATGCAGGTGGCTCAAGCATTCTTCAGACTTGGCCAGCAACATTTCCGCTTCGAGGAGGAACTCGGGAAGTGCAAGTTGCCACTCTTTGCCGTCGTTCATCACACAAGTCTCCAGAACATACGATCGGATGATGAGATGTTGCACCGGTTGAATGGCGTAAAACTACCGCTGAAATATGACGAATATCTGTAGGCCCGTTCCGACTTTTCAGTAGGAAATTTATTTGAATGACGGCCGTCGTCCGAGTACCCCACAATTTCCAGGGACATTCGCACAACTTCTTTGGGTGCCAGTACATAAGTCACTGGATGATCCGTTGGCCGTGGGCTTGCGATAGCAAACAAAAGCCTGACTCCATTCATGCAATGAGAATGGCGTCACATTAATGGCTATTAGATATCGCGAATATCAGGTTGGTCCTGATTGTGGATAGGGGAATCCCTTACATAGCGGAACCTCGCGCAGACTTTGCGGTCACGCGGCGGTGGTGATGGGCCTTGCGTTGAAGCGGATTCAGTAAAGCATGATGTCAGTGTGACATCAATGGATTTGCATGGCATTTTAGTGGGGGGTCAAGGTCCGGCGTTTGCCGCCGATAACCTGCGTCAGTGACCAGCACTATCCATCCGCTAAACCCCAGGAGTCTTTAATGGCCGGCATTCTCGACACGGTAGATCAACGCACACAATTGGTGGGTGAGAATCGCCTGGAGATCCTCATGTTTCGCCTGGCCGGGCGGCAGCTGTTCGCGATCAACGTGTTCAAGGTGCAGGAAGTGCTGCAACTGCCCAAGTTGACCCTGATGCCCCAGCGCCACCCATTTGTCTGCGGCGTGGTCAACCTGCGTGGGCAGACGTTGCCGGTGATCGACCTGTCCCAGGCGATTGGCATGCGTCCGCTGATTCCGGGCCCCAACAGCACCATTATCGTCACCGAGTACAACCGCTCGGTGCAGGCGTTCCTGGTGGGCGGCGTCGACCGCATCGTCAACATGAACTGGGAGGCGATCCTGCCGCCGCCGGCAAGTGCCGGGCGCCAGCATTACCTGACGGCCATCAGCAAGGTCGATGACCAGTTGGTGGAAATCATCGACGTGGAAAAAGTCCTCGCCGAAATCGTGCCCTACAACGCCAAGGTTTCTCGCGAGAAACTTGAAGACCCGGTGCTGGAACGCGCCCGCGGCCGCGAAGTGCTGCTGGTGGATGACTCCAACGTCGCCCTCTCGCAACTGCGTGACACCCTCGGACAGTTGGGGGTGAAGATGCACATTGCCAGCGACGGCCTCAAGGCACTGAACATGCTCAAGGCCTGGGCCGACAGTGGCCAGGTGATGACCGACAAGCTGTTGATGATCTTCACCGACGCCGAAATGCCCGAGATGGACGGCTACCGCCTGACCACCGAGATTCGCAACGACCCGCGCCTGCGCAGCCTGTACGTGGTGCTGCATACGTCGTTGTCCGGCAGCTTCAACGACTCGATGGTGAAGAAGGTCGGTTGCGACAACTTCCTCTCCAAGTTCCAGCCCGACAAGTTGGTGGACGTGGTGCGTCAGCGCCTGATGCTGGACGAAGTCCCGGCTTGAGCTTAGGGTGACGGCTTTGTCCCTCAGGAATGCAGGCCCATGCTTCGTCTCAGCGCGTTGTACCGATACCCCTTGAAGTCCGGCAAGGGTGAATCCTTGCAGCAGATCGGCCTGGACACACTCGGGCTCGACGGGGATCGACGCTGGATGTTGGTGGACGAGGCCAGCGGGCGTTTCCTGACCCAGCGCGCCGTGGCCAGGATGAGCCAGCTCTCGGCGCTGTGGAACAGCGCCGGTGGCCTGACCTTGAGCGCCGAGGGCCAACCTGCGCTTGACGTGCCACTACCCGGCAGCGATGCCGAGTTGCGCGGCGTGACCATCTGGCGTGACACCTTGCGCGTGCCGGATGCCGGTGACGAGGCAGGCGCCTGGCTCAGCGAATTCATCGGCAAGCCCACGCGGCTGGTGCAAGTGCCGCTGTCCCGTGCGCGCACGACCGAGGCCGGCTACGGCAAGGATGATGACAAGGTCGCGTTTGCCGATGGCTTTCCGTTGCTGCTGATCGGCCAGGCGTCCCTGGATGACCTGTCCCTGCGTATCGGTCGGCCCATGGAGATGCTGCGTTTTCGCCCCAACCTGGTGATCGAGGGCAGCGAAGCCTTTGCCGAAGACGGCTGGAAGCGGATACGGATTGGTGACGTGGAGTTTCGCGTGGTCAAGTCCTGCTCACGCTGCATCCTCACCACCATCGACCCGGCGAGTGGCGAGCGCAGTGCCGACCGCGAACCGCTGGCCACGCTCAAGACCTACCGCGAGCAAGAGGGCGATGTGATGTTTGGGCAGAACCTGGTCAACGATGGGGTGGGCCGCCTGGAAGTCGGCATGCCGGTGACGATCCTGGGGTAAGCAGCCCTGAAATGAAAAATGCCCGTCTCTCGCGAGACGGGCATTTTTTTCGGCTATCGAACGTTTAGCCGCGGTATTCGCACAGGTAGGCGGTGTCGACCGCCACCTTCAGCTGGAACTTGCTGTTGGCTGGCACGTTGAACTGGCTGCCGGCGGCGAAGGTTTCCCAGTCGGTGCTGTCTGGCAGCTTGACGGTCAGTGCGCCCGATACCACGTGCATGATTTCACGCTGGGCAGTGCCGAACTCGTATTCACCCGGGGCCATGACGCCGATGGTCGCCGGACCTTCTGCAGTGCCGAAAGCGATCGACTTGACGGTGCCGTCGAAGTACTCGTTGACTTTAAACATGGGCGAATCCTCGGAAAAGGGTCAAGAAAGGTCGGCCAGTATGCCTTCTACACGGGCAAAATCAACGGCAGCAGCCGTGCGGTATTGCGTGCATCTTCCAGCGCCCGATGCTGTTGGCCGTGGAACTGCATGCCGGCCAGTTGCAGCGCGCCGTTGAGCCCCAGCGGCTTGTCCAGGCGCCGGGCCTTGGCGAAGCGTTGCTTGAGGTTCACGTGGGGCGTCTGGCCCAGCACGCTGCTCAAGCCATGGCGCTGCCACTCCAGTTCCAGTTGCTGGCGATCGTAGTCACCCCAGCTCGCCCAGCCTTCCAGGCGTGCCTGGTGCTGGCCAAGCCAGCGTTCGAACAGCGGCCACACCTCGATCAACGGCGCGGCAGCGTCGATATTCGCCTGGGTGATGTGGGTCAACTGGCGGCAGAACGGCGTCAGCAGCGGCCTGCGCAATGGCCGCACGAAACGCTGGAAATGGTCCAGTTCACGGCCCTGGCGGTTGACCAGGCTCACACCGATTTCGATGATTTCCATCTCGGTCACGGGCCAGCCGCCTTCATCCGTTGTGGCTTCAAGATCAATAATCAGCCAATGAGGCATCGCAGGTTCCCGTACTCTTCCCGTCCTGATGGGGATAGAGCGTAGCCAAGCCTGCTAGTTCCGCCCAGGGCTTACTCGATCTCCAGCAAAATCTGACGGTTCCTGACCTGATCGCCTGCAACCGCCTGGATTCGCTTGACCACGCCACTCATGCCGGCCTTGAGTGGGTGCTCCATTTTCATCGCTTCCAGCACCAGCAACAGCTGGCCCTTGCTGACCGAATCGCCTTCGCTGACCCGTACTTCGACAATTGCCCCATCCATCGGCGCCTTGACCGTGCCGTTGCTGGCCTCGGCCTGGCGGGTGGCGACGGTTTGGGTTCGATCATTGATGCACACGCCGGGCAACCAGAGCCGGGTGCCTTGCAGGTGGTAGGCAATGCGACGGCGAATGCCGTTGAGAACGGCGGTGGCCCAGCGTCCGTCGGTGGAGAGGTCGCGTATTTCTATGGCGTGCTGATCAATCTCGACTTGCAGGCAATTGTCCGCCAGCACACTGAGGCTGATGGTCCGGGGCTCGTCGTGTTCGGCCAATTGCCAGGTCCAGGGTACGCTGGCGTTGTTGCGCCAGCCGGATAATGGCTGGGTGTGAGCGCTGGCGCTGTGTTGGTAAAACAGCGCGGCGGCCAGGGCCAGCTCTTCGTTGGTCGCGTGGGGACGCGGGATGTCGCTGAAGTGTTCGGCAATAAAGCCGGTGCTGAAATCGCCGGCGATGAAGTGTGGATGCTTGAGCAGGCTGGCCAGCAGGCGCTGGTTGGTGGGCACGCCGAGCAGCACGCAGTCTTCCACGGCCCTGACCAGCTTGCGCCGGGCCTCTTCGCGGGTGGCGCCGTGGGCGATGATCTTGCCCAGCATCGAGTCGTAGAACGGGGTGATGCGCTGGCCTTCCAGCACGCCATGATCGATGCGCACACCTGGCGCCGGGTCCCAGCGCAGTACGTCGCCGGTTTGCGGGAGGAAGCCCTGGGCCGGGTCTTCGGCGTACAGGCGCACTTCCATGGCGTGGCCGGTTAGGGTCACTTGTTCCTGACTCAGGGGCAGAGGTTGGCCGGCGGCGATGTGCAGTTGCCAGGCGACGAGGTCGAGGCCGGTGATCAGTTCGGTGACCGGGTGTTCGACCTGCAGGCGGGTGTTCATTTCCAGGAAGTAGAAATTGCCGTCGCGGTCGAGCAGGAACTCCACCGTGCCGGCGCCGACGTAATTGACGGCGCGCGCGGCCTTGAGGGCGGCTTCGCCCATGGCTTGGCGCAGCTCGGGGGTCATGACGGGGCAGGGGGCTTCTTCGATGACTTTTTGATGGCGGCGCTGGACCGAGCAGTCGCGTTCGCCGAGGTAGATCAGGTTGCCGTGGGTGTCGCCGAACAGTTGGATTTCGACGTGGCGGGGGGCGATCAGGGCTTGTTCGAGGATGAGTTCGGCGCTGCCGAAGGCGTTTTGTGCTTCGGAGCGGGCGGTGCGCAGGTGTTCCAGCAGGGTGTCGGGGTTGTGTACCAGGCGCATGCCGCGGCCGCCGCCGCCGGCGCTGGCCTTGATCATCAGTGGGTAGCCGATGTGGGTGGCTTGTTGTTGCAGGGTTGGGTCGCCCTGGTCGGGGCCTTGGTAGCCCTTGATGCAGGGGACGCCGGCGTTGAGCATGGCGATTTTTGAGAGGCGTTTGCTGCCCATCAGGTCGATGGCTTCGGGGCTGGGGCCGATGAAGGTGAGGTCGGCGTTTGCGCAGGCTCGGGCGAAGTCGGGGTTTTCGGAGAGGAAGCCGTAGCCGGGGTGGATGGCGTCGGCGCCGGTGCGGTGGGCTGCGTTGAGGATGGCTTCGATGTTCAGGTAGGACTGGGTGACGGGGGCGGGGCCGATGTTGATGGCTTCGTCGGCCATCTGGACGTGCAGGGCGTCGGTGTCGGCTTCGCTATAGATCGCTACGGTGCGGTAGCCCAGGGATTGGGCGGTGCGCTGGATGCGGCAGGCGATTTCGCCACGGTTGGCTATGAGGATTTTGTTGAACATCGGCATGGTGGTGTCCCTTGGCTTGTCGGGTACATATCCGTTTCTTCGGTAACGGCTGCTTATGGTTCCGCTCTTACAGCGGGTCACTTTTGAAAAGCGCAAAAGTAACCAAAACGCTCT
>NZ_JACAPH010000045.1:0-90989 GCF_013385805.1 Pseudomonas sp. C6002
GAACGCAGGTATTGCGGAGCGGCGGCCCGCGGAGCAGTGCCGTTTGGTGGACTTTGCCGCTTTTGCAAAGTGACTCGCTGTAAGAGCGAAACCATACGCCGCCGTTACCCAAATAACGGATATGTACCCAATCACTGAGCTGGCTTGCAGGCCATGGCATCAGGTTTTTGCAGCCAACTCCCGCAGCACCTTGAGCAATGTGGTCTCACCCTTAACCACGTCCGCCTGCTCAAAGCAGATCCAACCTTCGTTAAACCCATCAATCATGCGCATGCGCGGCATTGGATTCTGCGCGCCTTGCTCACGAAACATCGGCTCCCACGCATCGCGAGGCACCACCTGTGCTGTCACACCACGACCAAGCACTTCGGTCAACGTGCGAGCGATGTCGTTCGGGCTGACCCATTGGCCTTTCAGCTCAACTACCCGACGCCCACTCCAGTGCTGCTGCAACAATTGCGCAGCGAGGCGGCCGACGTCGGCGGTGGCGATCATCGGTACGGTCTTATCCAGCGGTTGCAGGAAGCTGTGGATCACTCCGTGTTCACGGGCCGTGATTACGTCGTAGGCGGTATTTTCCATGAACCAGCCCGGACGCAAAAAGGTCACCGGCACGTTCAACGCGCTCAGCGCCTGTTCCATCAAGGTGCGTTGGGTCAGCAGGTTCAGGTGCTCGGCCTGGGCGCCGATGGTCGACAGGCAAACAACTTTCTGCGGGGCCGCAGCTTCAATGGCCTGAGCGACGGCGGCAATCACCTTGCGCGCCTCGGGAAAACCCGGCTCCGGGTCGAAATCCGAAGGCGGCAGGATGAACACGCCGGTGGCACCCTTGAATGCTTCAGTGAGGGCCGCAGCGTCGTCCATATTGGCGATGGCGACCTCGCAACCAAGGGCGGCCCATACGGCGCCTTTGCTGGCATCGCGAATGACTGCGCGCACGGGTTGACGATCATTGAGCAGAAAACGCGCGAGGGCGCCGCCGACTTTGCCTGTGATTCCGGTGATGACATACATGGTGTTTACGCCTGTTGTTCCAATGTGTGGATCAAGCATAAACACCGCCCTGGATTGACAGAATAGCGATCCCGTCACTGCATCAGTGACTCAGAATCATGAATCACTCAGTGGTGGCAATCGGCGTTTTACCGGGGTTTTCTTGACGATGGCGGTGTTGGTTTCGGCGTAAGCGTTGAGCTTATCCAGCAGTGTGTCGAGTTGGTCCATGGTGCGCACATGCAGGCGTGCGATGAAGCAGTCATCGCCGGTCACCTTGTCGCACTCGGTGAACTCGGGGATCGCCTGGATCTGGCGCTCCACCTCCTGCAGTTTCCCGGGCAAAGGGCGAATGCGCACGATGGCTTGCAGCAGATAGCCAAAATGCTTGGGGTCAATGTCCACGGTGTAGTTCTTCAAGACGCCACGCTCTTCCAGGCGCCGCAGCCGCTCGCCGACGCTGGGGGAGGACAGGCCGGTGATACCCGCCAAGGCCTTGAGGGACAGGCGCGAATCGTCCATCAGCGCGGCGATCAGTTGCTGGTCAATGCTGTCAATCATGGTCGCTCCGAAAGCGATTGCTCAGGTTTGCCTAATAAGAATAGGCGAAATTCAAGGTTCGCCTTATTTAGAATATGGAGTCGCTACAGGCCAGATTGCCATAATTGAGCCTCACTTGAGGAGCTCAATCATGGACAAATCCATACGTCGCGGTTCATGGGAAATGGTCGCCGCCATGCTCATATCCGGCACCATCGGCTGGTTCGTGCTGGTGTCGGGAGTGCCGGTGGTCGAAGTGGTGTTCTGGCGCTGCGTAATCGGCGCGCTGACGTTGCTGGTGGTGTGCTGGCTGCTCGGCTATCTGCGCCTGGACTTGCTGGACTACCGCAAACTCGGGCTGGCGATGCTCAGCGGCGTGGCGATCGTGGGCAATTGGTTGCTGCTGTTCGAGTCCTACGCCAGGGCATCCATTTCCATCAGTACAGCGGTGTATAACGTGCAGCCGTTCATGCTGGTGATGCTGGCGGCAGTGTTCCTGGGCGAGAAAATCACCGTGCAGAAGCTCGCCTGGCTGAGCGTGGCGTTCGTGGGAATGCTGGCGATTGTCACTGCCCATGGCGATCAGTCAAATACCGGGGACGACTATCTGGTGGGCGTGGCATTGGCGCTGGGCGCGGCGCTTTTGTACGCGATTGCCGCCCTGATCATCAAGCGCTTGAAAGAGGTGCCGCCGCATTTGATGGCGTTGATCCAGGTGACCACGGGCGCCTTGCTGCTGGCACCGCTGATGCAGTGGCACAGCCTTTCGGCGTCGATGGATGCCTGGGTCGCATTGCTGACCCTGGGCGTGGTGCATACCGGCTTGATGTACGTGTTGCTGTATGGCGCGATCCAGAAGCTGCCGACGGCAATTACCGGGGCGCTGTCATTTGTCTACCCGATCGCAGCAATCTTCGTCGACTGGATTGCCTTTGGGCATCGGCTGGGCTGGATGCAATGGCTGGGCGTGGCGGCCATTCTGCTGGCGGCGGCGGGATTGCAGCGGGGTTGGTGGTGGCGTTCGAAAACAGTGATGAGCGTCACGCCGTAGCATGACGCTCACCGGCGACTCAATGTGCGCCGCGCGGGATGGTCTTGAGCAGGTCATCCGGGCTGATATAACCCACCACGCTGCCCGGTTGCGGCAGGCCGAGGATGTGGCCCTTGATCTTGCCGATCACGTGCATCTCGCAAGGCTTGCAGTCGAACTTCAGCGTCAGCACTTCGTCGCCGTGGATCAACTGCATCGGCGCAACCTTGGTCTTCACCCCCGTCACACCCTTGGCCTGTTTGGGGCACAGGTTGAACGAGAACCGCAGGCAGTGCTTGGTGATCATCACCGGCACTTCGCCGGTTTCTTCGTGGGCTTCATACGCCGCATCGATCAGTTGCACACCGTGACGGTGATAGAAGTCGCGAGCCTTCTGGTTGTAGACGTTGGCCAGGAACGACAGGTGCGATTCCGGATACACCGGCGGCGGCGTGGTTTCTGCCTTGCGGCCGCCCCGTGGATGAGCCTGGATACGCGCCTCGGTCAGCGCCTCGATCACTTCACGGCGCAGGGCCTTGAGCTGCGAATTCGGGATGAAGAACGCCTGCGGCGCATCCAGCTCGATCGCGGTGGCGTGGTACTGCGTGGTGCCCAGTTGGCCCAGCAGGTCGCGCAGGGTTTCCAGGGCCTGTTCCGGCTTGTTGGCCACGCCAAACGGGCCGGGCAGGGCAACGCTGGCGCTGATGCCTTCTTCGCTGGTGACGGTCAGTTCCAGGCGATCTTCCTGCAGGCGAGCCGCCCATGACACGCCGATCCGGCGTTCGGCGGAAGTCTTGAGCAGCGCCTGTTGCCAGTTATGGTCCAGGTTGCGGTTCAACGGATGGTTCGGCCGCAGTTGGTGCAAGCCGGCCGGCATCTCGTTGGGCTCGACGCGGTAGCGATAGCGCTTCTCGCCGTCCTCTTCGAACTCGCCTTTTGGCTCGGCAATGTTGGCGCGGAAACCCACCACTTCACGCTTGATCAGCACGTTGAGGCCGTCGCCATTGGACAGCGGCTCATGGGTGACCACTTGCAAGTCACGCTTGCCGGCTTTTTCCACCACACCCACCGGCAGGCCGGTAAAGGTTGGGGTGTCGAAGGCGCCGATGTCGACCTTGCGGTCGGTGACGAAGTAGTCGGTGCTGCCACGATGGAAGGTCTTTTCCGGGTCCGGCAGGAAGAAATGCGCGGTGCGGCCGCTGGAAGCGCGGGCCAGGTCCGGGCGGTCTTCAAGAATCTCGTCCAGGCGCTGGCGGTAATAGGCGGTGATGTTCTTCACATAGCCCATGTCCTTGTAGCGGCCTTCGATCTTGAACGAACGCACGCCGGCATCCACCAGGGCGCGCAGGTTGGCGCTCTGGTTGTTGTCTTTCATCGACAACAGGTGCTTTTCAAAGGCAACCACACGGCCCTGGTCATCCTTGAGGGTGTAGGGCAGGCGGCAGGCCTGGGAGCAATCGCCACGGTTGGCGCTGCGGCCATTCTGGGCGTGGGAGATGTTGCACTGGCCGGAGAAGGCCACGCACAAGGCACCGTGGATGAAGAACTCGATAGCGGCATCGGTTTCATCGGCAATCGCACGGATTTCCTGCAGGTTCAGCTCACGGGCCAATACCAACTGCGAAAAACCGGCCTGGTCGAGGAACTTGGCCCGGCCCAGGGTGCGGATGTCGGTCTGGGTGCTGGCATGCAGTTCGATGGGCGGGATATCCAGCTCCATCACCCCCAGGTCCTGGACGATCAGCGCGTCGACGCCGGCATCGTAGAGCTGGTGGATCAGCTTGCGCGCCGGCTCCAGCTCGTTGTCGTGCAGGATCGTGTTGATGGTGGTGAACACCCGCGCGTGGTAGCGCCGGGCGAACTCCACCAACTGCGCGATATCGCTCACGTCGTTGCAGGCGTTATGGCGCGCGCCGAAACTCGGGCCGCCGATGTACACGGCGTCGGCGCCATGCAAGATGGCCTCGCGGGCGATGGCAACATCGCGCGCAGGGCTGAGCAATTCCAGGTGATGCTTGGGCAAGGACATAGTTTTTTTAGTCAGGCTTGTCACGGAGGCGGGCATTGTAGCTGCGAAATGCGCTATCGACATCTATCAAGCCCCAGGTGTGCTCCCAAATTGGAATGCACTCAACGGTGGGAGCCGGGCTTGCCCGCGATGCAGACACCGCGGTGTCAGTGACACCGCGGCGATCCCATCGCAGCCTCGCTGGGGCTCGACAGCTCCCACATCTGATCATCGTTGGTTGATATAGAGCGTTTGGCTCAGCCCTTGGCGGCCATCGCAGTGACTTCAACCCGCATGCCTTCGACGGCCAGGGCGGCAACACCAACCGCCGCACGCACCGGCCAGGGCTTGGCGAAGTAGCGCTTGTAGACTTCATTGAAAGCGGCGCGGTCGGCCATGTCGGTCAGGTAGATGGTCAGGTGCATGACCCGGTCAATCGAACTGCCGGCACGTTCCAGGGCCACCTTGAGGGCTTGCAGGGTGCATTCGCTTTGCAGGGTGATGTCGCCAAGCTCCAGGCTGCCGTCGGCGCGGGTAGGGATTTGCGTGGAGACGAGGATGCCGTTGAAGCCGATAACGTCGGAAGAGATGGAGTCCGGGTCGAGATCGGGGGTGAAGGCGAGGTCGTGGTTGGCCATGGGATTCCCTTGGGTGACATCAGAAAGAAGGCCGATATGGTCCCCGAAAAAAAGGCCCGGGGCAAACCCGGGCCTTTTCGGCGAAGCAGCAAGGTAAAACGAAAGTCCACGATCAACCGTGTTTGTTTAACTAGCCTGTTGTTTCGTGGATAGTTTAATTGCCAATAGTTGCGTGCGCAGGTGCACTGCCGATTAAACTCGATTAATTAAAATTCACTGTGCATATGCGCACGCTGCTGTAGTTTTAACCCTGTCTTAGCCGCTCTGCTTCGACAACATCCTTTGGTTTGCCGCCGCAGTCTCTGCGGCGGATTTTTTATGGGCGCTGATGTATATATATTTAACTTACTTATAAAGTGGCACTTTGATAGTTGGTTGAATCCAACTATCAGTACACCAAGAGAGGCTTGTGCCTGCCCCATTTCGCACAACTGCTGTGCAAGATGAGGGATTAATCCACCGCCGCTGAATGCCTATAGTTCTTTCACCGCCGCAGCGCCCCACGGGGCATGCGAAATCCAGTCGTAGATTGAGGTGATCATAATGAATAGCGAATTCAAGCCTGACGTGGCCGATACCCAACCGCAGCACCTGCTCGATGCCGAATACTTTGAATACAGCAAGGCCGCCAATCCCATCAGCGCCAACCTGATCACGCGCATTCCCTATCACAGCTTCCCGGCCTCGCTGTACGACAGTGGGCCCTCTCGGGTAGTGCCGCTGGACCTCAGCGATGCCTTGGGTTGCGAAGGTCCGGCCACCGGTCCGGGGCTGTGTGCGAACTTCATTCGCCTGAACGCCGGCGATACGCTGGAACTGCACCCCAACGCCACCTCACAGGTGTTTTATGTCATCGCCGGGCAGGGCAGTGTGGTTCAGGGCGCGCACCGCATCGACTGGACCAAAGGCTGCTTCATTGCGCTGCCAGGTCTGCAGCAAGCGCGGTTCAGCGCATCAGAGGATGCGCGCCTGTATTACGTCCACGATGAGCCGCTGTTGCGTTACCTGGGCGTGATCCGCAGTGCCGATCGCTTCGTGCCGACGCTGTATCCCGCGGAGCTGGCCAACGCAAAACTGCGGGAAGCGGCCGATGATGCCCGCGCCCAGGACCGTAGCCGTATCAGCATCCTGCTGGGCAATCGCAACTTCCCGCAGACCCGTACCGTGACCCATGTGCTGTGGGCGATGTACGGCATCCTGCCGCCGGGGTCGATTCAGAAGCCCCACCGACACCAGTCGATTGCGCTGGATTTCATCATTGATTGCCCCAAGGGCTGCTATTCGCTGGTGGGCACCGAACTGGACGCCGATGGGCAGATCCGCAACCCGGTGCGGGTCGACTGGTCGCCGGGCCTGGCGTTCGTCACCCCGCCAGGTTACTGGCATGCCCACTTCAATGAGTCCGACACGGAAGCCTTCCTGATTCCGATCCAGGATGCGGGGCTGCAAACCTATCTGCGGTCGCTGGATATCCGCTTCAGCTGAGACGTTTCCAGTGCGGTGTTTCGCCCAGTTGCTCGACGATAAAGTCGATGAAGCACCGCACTTTGGAAGACACGATGCGCTTGGGTGGATACACGAACCACACCGCCGATTCACGGCCTGCGATGCGGATATCCCACTCAGGCAACCACACCAGCAACTCGCCGGTTTCAATGGGTTTGGCTACCAGCCATTCGGGCAGCAAGGCAAATCCCAGCCCTTGTTGTGCGGCGATCAATTGTGCGTCCAGGTCGTTGATCCGGATGCTGTCTTTATGCACCAGCGGTGACACCTCACGCCCGTTGGCAAATGCACTGTCAGCCGCCCCCAGAATCGCCGGCATGGCAGCCAGGTCGGCAGGGTTGACCGGCGCCGGATACTCCCGGCAAAACGCCGGGCTGGCCACCAGCCGGTAGCGCTCATCGCAGATCTTGCGTGCCTTCAACGTGGAATCCGCCAGGGTGCCAATGCGGATCGCCAGGTCCGCGCCGGCATGAATCAGGTTGACGTGGCTGTCGTCCAGCACCAGTTCCAGCTTGATCTGCGGGTAGCGGGCCAGGAAGGCATTCAAGGTGGGAAGGATATGGTGACGGGCAAAGGCGGGCGGCAGGTTGAGCTTGAGCACGCCCCGTGGTTGTTCGTTCAGCGCGGAGGTGGCCGCCTTGGCTTGTTCCAGCTCGTCCAGCACCCGGCGTGCGTGCGTCAGGAATGTCTGGCCACCCTCGGTCAGGTGCAGCGTACGGGTAGAGCGGTTGAACAAGGCGATGCCGAGGTCCTGTTCAAGGTCCTTTACGTAGCGTGAAACCGTGGAAGCCTTGATGCCAAGCCGGTCGGCGGCACGGGAGAAGTTATTGCCCTCGGCGGCTTCGACAAAGGCGGTTAACGCAGCGAAGTAGTCCAAGGGCGGCCTCGACTTGACGGTGGGTTGCCTGGCGCTACAGCGGCGTCAGCACGTTCATCACGGTGTCCAGCGCCACCCGGGTATCGTCCAGTTGCACCAGGGAGGCATGCCGCGCGCCGAGGGCGTCACGGTTCTTGATCGCGGTGAGGATCGCTTTGTGCCGGGGCAGGCTGAGGCCCTGGATGTCGGGGCGACGGTTGGTGATGTTGATGGACTCGCGAAGTGGCAGCGACAGCATATTGCACATGTAGGCCAGCAAGTCGTTGCGGGTCGCATCGGCAATCGCCCGGTGGAAGTCCAGGTCGGCCTGCAGCAACGTTTCGTGGGTATTGGCGGTTTCCATGCCGAGGTAGGCTTTTTCGATGGTAGCAATGTCGTCGTCGGTGGCGGTGGTCGCAGCCATCGCGGCGATTTCCGGCTCAAGGATCCGGCGCACACCGGCCAGGGTGTTGAAAAACTCGCTGTGGGGTGTCGACTGCATCAGCCAGGTCAGCACGTCCGGGTCCAGCAAGTGCCACTGCACCCGTGGGCGCACCACGGCGCCAACCTTGGGCTTGGAAATCACCAGGCCCTTGGCGCTAAGCACCCGGGTCGCCTCACGCAATACCGAGCGGCTGACCTTGTACTCCTCGCACAAGGTGGCCTCCATGGGCAACCGTTCTTCCGGCTTGAAGCGCCCGGAAACGATGTGCATGCCCAAGTCCTGAACGATTTGGGCGTGCATGCTCTTGCGCGGCTTGGTCGGCTGCTGATCCATAACAGGGAGGCTACTCTGGCGAAATACGCGGCATCATAGCATTGCTCCCGTCCCAATTAGTGGGAATGACGCGGCACTTCGGCGCCACGGCAGCCCACCAGGAAGTCGAAGTCGCAGCCCTGGTCTGCCTGTAATACGTGGTCGATGTATAGCTGCCGGTAACCCCCGACAATCAGTTGCTCGGGCGGCGCAAGGTCGGCCATGCGGGCCGCCAGTTCGGCGTCCGGGATGTCCAGGTGCAGGCGGCCATTGGCGCAATCGAGTTCGATCCAGTCGCCTTCCTTGACCGTCGCCAATGGACCGCCGGCCGCCGCTTCCGGCGCCACGTGCAACACCACGGTGCCGTAGGCCGTGCCGCTCATGCGCGCATCGGAAATCCGCACCATGTCGGTCACGCCCTGGGCCAGCAGTTTGGCCGGCAAGCCCATGTTGCCGACTTCCGCCATGCCCGGATAACCCTTGGGCCCGCAGTTTTTCATCACCAGGATCGAGTTGGCATCCACGTCCAGTTCCGGGTCGTTGATCCGTGCCTTGTACATGTCGAAGTTCTCGAACACCACGGCACGCCCGCGATGCTGCATCAGCTCGGGACTGGCAGCCGAGGGCTTGAGGACTGCACCCAGTGGCGCGAGGTTGCCCCGCAGCACACAAATGCCGCCGTCGGCGCGGATCGGGTTGTCGAGGGTGCGGATCACTTCGTCCTGGCCGTAGATCGGCGCTTCCCGTGTGTTTTCGCCGAGGGACTTGCCGTTGACGGTCAAGGCATTCGGGTGCGGGATCAGGTTGGCCTCACCGAGGCGGCGCAGCACCGCCGGCAGGCCGCCAGCGTAGTAGAACTCCTCCATCAGGAAGCGCCCGGACGGCTGCAGGTCGACGATGGTCGGCATGCCACGGCCCATGCGGGTCCAGTCGTCCAGGTCGAGCTCGACGCCGATGCGCCCGGCGATGGCTTTCAGGTGAATCACCGCGTTGGTCGAGCCGCCGATGGCTGCGTTCACACGAATCGCGTTTTCGAAAGCCTCCTTGGTCAGGATCTTCGACAGCTTCAGGTCTTCACGCACCATCTCCACCGCACGCATGCCGGACATGTGCGCCAGTACATAACGCCGCGCATCCACCGCGGGAATCGCCGCGTTGTGGGGCAGGGAAGTGCCGAGTGCTTCGGCCATGCAGGCCATGGTCGAGGCGGTGCCCATGGTGTTGCAGGTGCCCGCCGAGCGGGACATGCCGCCTTCGGCCGCGAGGAAATCGTCGAGGGTAATGGTGCCCGCCTTGACCTGTTCGCTGAGCTGCCACACCACGGTGCCCGAGCCGATGTCCTGGCCCTTGTGCTTGCCATTGAGCATCGGCCCGCCGGTGACGACGATCGCCGGCACGTCGCAACTGGCGGCGCCCATCAGCAGCGCCGGGGTGGTCTTGTCACAGCCGGTCAGCAGCACCACGCCGTCGATGGGGTTGCCGCGAATGGCTTCCTCCACGTCCATGCTGGCCAGGTTACGGGTGAGCATCGCGGTGGGGCGCAGGTTCGATTCGCCGTTGGAGAACACCGGAAATTCCACTGGAAAGCCACCGGCTTCGATCACGCCGCGTTTCACATGCTCGGCAATCTGGCGGAAGTGCGCGTTGCAGGGCGTCAGCTCCGACCAGGTATTGCAGATCCCGATGATCGGTTTGCCGTGGAACTGATGATCGGCAATCCCCTGGTTTTTCATCCAGCTGCGGTACATGAAGCCGTTTTTATCGGCGGTACCAAACCAGCTGGCGGAGCGCAGGACGGGCTTTTTCTCGGACATGGCTGACTCTCTTATTGTAAGACTATATTGATCCATTCTCGGCTTAACATAGGCGTAAATTCGGGTGTTTGGAAGTGTTGTTGATTAAATAGTATTACTATATAGTCCGATTCAACGAGGCCTGGCCCTGGCGGTTTTCCGCGAGAGGCGACCCGAAACGCTCTATAAAAATAACAATCGGAGACCGCTCACATGAGCCAGGAACAGCGGCTGATACGTCGCATCACGCTGAAACTGATTCCCTTCCTGATCTTGCTGTACCTGATTGCCTACGTGGATCGCTCGGCCGTGGGCTTCGCCAAATTGCACATGGGCGCGGATGTCGGCATCGGCGATGCGGCGTATGGACTGGGAGCAGGGCTGTTCTTTATTGGCTACTTCCTGCTGGAAATCCCCAGCAACCTGATGCTCGACCGTTTCGGCGCGCGGCGCTGGTTCGCACGAATCATGGTGACCTGGGGCGCGATTACCATCGGCATGGCATTCGTCCAGGGTCCCCACAGTTTCTATGTGATGCGCTTTCTGCTGGGCGCCGCCGAAGCCGGGTTCTTCCCGGGTGTCCTCTACTACATCACCCAATGGTTCCCGGTGAGGCACCGCGGCAAGATCCTCGGGCTGTTCATCCTGTCCCAACCCATCGCGATGATGATCACCGGCCCCGTGGCGGGCGGCTTGCTCGGCATGGACGGGATACTCGGCCTGCACGGCTGGCAGTGGTTGTTCATCGTCATTGGCACCCCGGCAATCCTGCTGACCTGGCCGGTGCTGCGCTACCTGCCGGATGGGCCGCAACAGGTGAAATGGATGGACCAGGCGGAGAAGGCCTGGCTCACCGGCGAGCTGGCCAAAGACCTGCAAGCCTACGGCCAGACCCGGCACGGCAACCCGCTGCATGCGCTGAAGGACAAACGCGTGCTGCTGCTGGCGCTGTTCTACCTGCCGGTGACCTTGAGCATTTATGGCCTGGGCCTCTGGCTGCCGACCTTGATCAAGCAGTTTGGCGGCAGCGACCTGACCACCGGGTTTGTGTCGGCAGTGCCCTACATCTTCGGGATCATCGGTTTGCTGATCGTCCCGCGCAGTTCCGATCGCCTGAATGATCGCTACGGTCATCTCGCCGTGCTCTACGTGTTGGGCGCCATCGGCCTGTTCCTCAGCGCCTGGCTGACAGTGCCGCTGTGGCAACTGGCAGCGCTGTGCCTGGTGGCGTTTGCGCTGTTTTCTTGCACGGCGGTGTTCTGGACCTTGCCGGGACGTTTCTTTGCCGGCGCGAGTGCAGCGGCGGGGATCGCCTTGATCAACTCGGTGGGCAACCTCGGCGGCTACATCGGGCCGTTCGTGATCGGCGCCCTCAAGGAGTACACCGGAAACCTTGCGTCGGGCTTGTACTTCCTGGCGTGCGTGATGCTGTTCGGGGTGGTGTTGACCGGGGTGGTCTATCGGTTGCTGGAGCGCAGGCACGTGCTGCCGCCCGACCAGTTCGCCGCCAGCGCCCGTGGCGCCACGCGTACTTAATTGGCAATCAGGAGAACACTCATGGGGTTAGTGCAGTTTGAATTGAACAACGGCGAACGCCGAGTGGGCGTGGTCGACGGCGATCAGGTACGCGAGGTGCGGGCCGCCCGCACGGTACGCGACCTGGCACTCGCCGCCATCGAGGCTGGCGTCACCTTGCAACAGCACATAGACCACCTCGGCCTGGCCGAGAGCCACGACTACGCCAGACTGCTGGCCGCGCAGAAGATCTTGCCACCGCTGGATCACCCGGACCCGGCCCACACGCTGGTCAGCGGTACCGGCCTGACCCACCTGGGCAGTGCGTCGGCGCGGGACAAGATGCACCAGAACGCCAGTGACGAAAGCGCGATGACCGACAGCATGCGCATCTTCAAATGGGGCGTGGAGGGCGGCAAACCGGCTTCTGGCCAGGCCGGTGTGCAGCCGGAATGGTTCTACAAGGGCGACGGCAGCATCGTGGTGCGCCCGGGCCAGCCATTCCCGTGGCCGGCGTTTGCCGAAGACGCCGGCGAAGAGCCGGAAATCGCCGGGCTGTATGTGATTGGTCACGACGGCAAGCCGTATCGCCTGGGCTACGCGGTGGGCAACGAGTTTTCCGACCACGTGATGGAGCGCAAGAATTACCTGTACCTGGCCCACTCCAAGCTGCGCAGTTGCAGCTACGGTCCCGAGTTGCGCCTGGGTGAACTGCCCCGGCACCTGGCGGGCACCAGCCGTATCGTGCGCAATGGCGAGGTGCTGTGGCAGCACGAATTCCTCAGTGGCGAAGCCAACATGTGCCACAGCCTCGAAAACCTTGAATACCACCATTTCAAATACACCCAGTTCCTGCGCCCAGGTGACGTGCATATCCATTTCTTCGGCACCGCCACCTTGTCGTTTGCCGACGGCATTCGTACCCAGCCAGGCGATGTGTTTGAAATCAGCCAGGCCGAATTCGGCGCGCCATTGATCAACGGCATTGCCGTGGCCAACAGCGGCGTGGCACCTGGCGGCATAGGCACCCTTTGAAGGAGACAGGCATGACCCGGATTTGTGGCCACAACTACATCGGCGGCCAGCGCAGCGCTGCCGGCAGCATCACCCTGCAGAGCATCGACGCCACCAGTGGCGAGGCATTGCCCTTTGATTTCTACCAGGCCACCGTGCAGGAGGTCGACGCCGCGGCCAACGCCGCCGCTCAGGCTTACCCGGCTTATCGCAGCCTGAGCGCGCAGCATCGTGCGTCGTTCCTGGAGGCGATAGCCGATGAACTGGACGCCCTGGGCGATGACTTTGTCGCCCTGGTCTGCCGCGAAACGGCGTTGCCCGCCGGGCGTATCCAGGGTGAGCGCGGTCGTACCAGCGGCCAGATGCGGTTGTTCGCCAAGGTACTGCGGCGCGGTGATTTCTACGGCGCGCGGATCGACCAGGCGCTGCCGGATCGTCAGCCCTTGCCGCGCCCGGATCTGCGCCAATACCGCATCGGCCTGGGGCCGGTCGCGGTGTTTGGGGCGAGCAATTTCCCCCTGGCCTTTTCCACTGCCGGTGGCGACACCGCCGCCGCGCTGGCGGCCGGTTGCCCGGTGGTGTTCAAGGCCCACAGCGGCCACATGGCCACCGCCGAGCGGGTCGCCGATGCGATCATGCGGGCGGCCGAGCGCACAGGTATGCCCGGCGGCGTGTTCAACATGATCTTCGGCGGCGGTGTGGGGGAAGCGCTGGTCAAGCACCCAGCGATCCAGGCCGTGGGTTTCACCGGCTCGCTCAAGGGCGGCCGGGCGTTGTGCGATATCGCGGCGGCACGCCCGCAACCGATCCCGGTGTTCGCCGAGATGTCCAGCATCAACCCGGTGATCGTCTTGCCCCAGGCCCTGCAAACCCGGGCAGACACCATCGCCCGCGACCTGGTCGCCTCGGTGGTGCAGGGGTGCGGCCAGTTCTGCACGAACCCGGGGCTGGTGATCGGGATTGCCTCGCCAGCGTTCACAGGCTTCACCCAACAGGTCGCCCAACTGATCGGCGGCCAGCCCGCGCAAACCATGCTCAATGCCGGCACCTTGAACAGCTACGGCAAAGGCCTGCACACGCTGCTGGCCCATCCTCGCATCGAGCACCTGGCGGGCCAGACGCAAACCGGCAATCAGGCGCAGCCACAGCTGTTCAAAGCGGACGCCAGCCTGCTGATCAACGGCGATGAAGTGCTGCAGGAGGAAGTGTTCGGCCCCACCACGGTGTTCGTGGAAGTCGCCGACCAGGCCCAACTCGCTGCGGCGTTGCACGGCCTGCACGGCCAATTGACCGCGACGATCATCGGCGAGCCGGCGGATTTCACCCAGTTCGGCGAGTTGACGCCGCTGCTGGAGCAAAAGGTTGGCCGCATCCTGCTCAACGGCTACCCCACGGGCGTCGAGGTGTGTGACGCGATGGTCCATGGCGGGCCGTATCCGGCGACTTCGGATGCCCGTGGCACTTCCGTGGGCACCCTGGCGATCGAGCGTTTCCTGCGACCTGTGTGCTTTCAGAATTACCCTGATAGCCTGCTCCCCGACGCGCTGAAGAATGCCAACCCGTTGCGCATTCAGCGTCTGGTAGATGGGCAGCCGTCGCGCGACGCGCTGTAACCGGTACCACCTGAAAACAACAAGAAAGCAGGAGGTTTCATGTCGTGGACCGCAGTCACACCGCACCGGGCTCGGCTGGGCGAAGGGCCGTTCTGGGATGTACCGGGCCAGGCCTTGTATTGGGTGGACATCATCGGCCAGCAGGCCTTGCGCCTGCAGGGCGGGCAATTGCACACCTGGCAATTGCCTGAGCCGGTCTCGGCGTTTATTCCGTGCGCCAGCGGCGATGCACTGGTGACCCTGAGCAGCGGCGTGTATCGCCTCGACCTCGATTCGACGCCGAGCGATCCGCGCCTGACCTTGCTTTGCGTCGCCGATCCGCAAGCGGGCAACCGTGCCAACGAAGCCCGCTGCGACGCCCAGGGCCGGCTGTGGCTGGGCACCATGCAGAACAACATCGGCGAGCACGGTGAAGACTTGCCGGTGCTGCGACGTTCCGGCGGCCTGTTCCGGGTCGATACCGACGGGCAGGTCACGCCGTTGCTGCAAGGCTTGGGCATTCCCAACACCTTGCTGTGGAACGACGCCGCCACCCACGTGCATTTCGGCGACAGCCTGGACGGCACGCTCTATCAATATCCGATTAATGAACAGGGCCAGCTCGCACCCGCGCAGGTCTGGTTTGGGCCTCACTCCCGGGGTGGCCCGGACGGCTCGGCCATGGACGCCGAAGGCTATATCTGGAACGCCCGCTGGGACGGCAGCTGCCTGCTGCGGCTGACGCCGGACGGTGAAGTTGACCGGGTCATCGAATTGCCGGTCAGCCGTCCCACCAGTTGCGTGTTCGCAGGCCCCGACCTCAAGACCTTGTACATCACCAGTGCCGCCAGCCCGCTGGATCACCCGCTGGACGGTGCGGTGCTGGCGATCGAGGTCGATGTGCCGGGGAAAATCTGCCACCGCTTTGCAGGATAACCAACAGGCTGTTTAACGCATTCAAAAACAACAACAAGGAGTCACCCTATGAATCGTCGTCGTGGTATCCGTTCCCTGTGCTGCGCCGCTGTGGCGGTGTCCGCCGTCGGCCTGAGCAGCCTGTTGCTGGCGGCCGAGCCGGTGAAGATCGGCTTTCTGGTCAAGCAGGCGGAGGAGCCCTGGTTCCAGACCGAATGGGCCTTCGCCGAAAAGGCCGGCAAGGACAAGGGCTTCGAGGTGATCAAGATCGCCGTGCCCGACGGCGAAAAAACCCTCTCGGCCATCGACAGCCTGGCCGCTAATGGTGCCAAGGGTTTTGTGATTTGCCCGCCGGACGTGTCCCTCGGCCCGGCGATCATGGCCAAGGCCAAAGCCAACGGCTTGAAAGTGATCGCCGTGGATGACCGTTTTGTGGACGCCAAGGGCAACTTCATGGAAGACGTGCCTTACCTGGGCATGGCCGCGTTTGAAGTGGGCGAGAAGCAGGGCAGTGCCATGGCCACTGAAGCGAAAAAACGTGGCTGGGACTGGAAGGACACCTATGCGGTGATCAACACCTACAACGAACTCGATACCGGCAAAAAGCGCACTGATGGCTCGGTCAAATCCCTGAAGGCCGCGGGCATTCCGGATGACCACATCCTGTACGCAGCCCTCAAGACCCTCGACGTCCCCGGCAGCATGGACGCCACCAACTCGGCGCTGGTCAAGCTGCCCGGCGGCGCGAAAAACCTGATCATCGGCGGCATGAATGACAACACCGTGCTTGGCGGCGTGCGCGCCACCGAAAGCGCCGGGTTTGCGGCGGCGAATGTCATCGGCATCGGCATCAACGGCACCGATGCCATTGGCGAATTGAAGAAAGCCAACAGCGGCTTCTTCGGCTCGATGCTGCCCAGCCCGCACATCGAGGGCTACAACACCGCGAGCATGATGTTCGAGTGGGTCACTACGGGTAAGGAGCCGCCGAAGTACACGGCCATGGATGAGGTGACGCTGATCACCCGCGAGAACTTCAAGCAGGAGCTGGAAAAGATCGGTTTGTGGAACTGATGGCCGCTGACGTTTCCCGGCAGCCCTGCTAACGCCGGTACTGTGGGATCTGTCGAGCTTTGGCGAGGCTGCGATAGCGGTGGGTCAGGCACCTTGGATATTGATAGTGCCTTGGATATTGATAGTGCCGACGTCATCGCAGCCTCGCCAAAGCTCGACAGCTCCCACAGGTTTAGTCAGCAGAGAATTTCAGCACGGTATTCTGCGTGTAGGTCTGGCCAGGATCGAGACGGGTAGAGGGGAAGCTCGGCTGGTTGGGGCCGTCGGGAAAATGCTGGGTTTCCAGGGTGAACGCACTCCAGTGGGCGTAAGGCTTGCCACCCTTGCCCTTGATCGTCCCGTCGAGGAAGTTGCCGGTATAGAACTGCACGCCAGGCTCGCTGGTATACAGCTGCAAGCGGCGACCGGACTGCGGGTCACGAACGTCGGCGGCCAGTTTGCCGATATCACCCTTGGCATCCAGCACCCAGTTGAAGTCAAAACCGCCTTGTTTAGGTTCGGCGAATTTCAGCTGGGGATGATCGTCCTTGATGTGCTGGCCGATGGCAGTGGGCTTGAGAAAGTCCATCGGCGTGCCGGCGACCGGGGCCAGTTCGCCGGTGGGAATCAGGGTGCTGTTGACCGGGGTGTAATGGCTGGCATGCAGGGTGGCGACCTGCTTGAGCACATCACCGCTGCCGGCGCCGGCGAGGTTGAAGTAACTGTGGTTGGTGAGGTTGAGCACCGTGGGTTTGTCGGTGGTGGCCTTGTAGTCGATGTGCAGTTCGTTCTTGTCGTTGAGGCTATAGGTGACATCGACTTTCAGGTTGCCGGGGAAACCCATCTCGCCGTCCTTGGACAGGTAGCTCAGGGTCACGCCCACCGAATCGTCCTGCTTGACCGGCTGGGCTTTCCACACATGCTTGTCGAAACCTTGCGGGCCGCCGTGCAGCGAGTTCGGCCCGTCGTTGAGGGGCACTTGATAGCGTTTGCCGTCCAGTTCAAAGCTGCCCTTGTCCAGGCGGTTGCCAAAACGGCCGATGGTCGCGCCGAAGAACGCGGTACCGGCCTGGTAGCCCTGGACGTCATCGAACCCCAGCACCACGTCGGCGAACTGGCCGTGTTTGTCGGGTACTTTCAGCGACTGCAAGACCGCGCCATAGGTGATGACCGTGGCTTGTACGCCATGACTGTTACGCAACACATACTGCTCGACGGCGGTGCCGTCATTGGTTTTGCCGAAGGGTTTGTGTTCGCTGGACAAGCCAGCCGCCTGAGCGCCCAGGCTGGCCACCGCCAGGGAGAGGCCAAGGCCGGTAAGCAGGAATCGGGATTGCCGCATGACTGAGCTACCTTTATTGTTGTTAATTAAATAGTTCTACTATTTATTCGGCTGCAGGGCTGATTTATAGCCAATATCGCAAAACATGCAATATAAAATAAGACTAAATACAGCGGAGTGACTGCCCCATGAACACTGAAAAACAGCCCGGCGCGCAGGCGATGTACCCGGACCTGCGGGATAAAACCGTGCTGATCTCCGGCGGTGCTTCCGGGATAGGCGAGGCCATGGTGCGTGCCTTCGCACGCCAGGGGGCCAAGGTAGCCTTCGTGGACCGGGCGCAAGGGCAGGGCGACCGATTGGCGGCGATATTGTCGGCCGAGGGCCATGCCGTCGAATTCGCCCATTGCGATATCACCGACGAGATCGCGTACAAGGCCGCGATAGCGTGCCTGGCGCAGAGCCTCGGGCCGATCGACGTGCTGGTGAACAATGCCGCCAATGATGTTCGGCACACCCTGGATGAAATTGACTCGGAGCGGTTCGACCAACTGATTTCGGTCAACCTGAAGCACGGTTTTTTCGCGGCCCGGGCCGTGGTGCCGATGATGAAGGCCGCAGGCGGCGGGTCGATCATCAACCTGGGTTCCATCGGCTGGATGATGGCTTCCAGCGGCTACCCGGTATATGCCGCCAGCAAAGCCGCCGCCCACGGCATGACCCGGGCCCTGGCGCGGGAGCTTGGGCCCAGCCGTATCAGGGTCAATACGCTGGTGCCGGGCTGGGTGATGACCGAGAAACAACTGGCGATGTGGGTGGATGACGCGGCCCGGGAGTTGATCGCCCGCAGCCAGTGCCTGCCGGGCAGTGTGGAGCCGGAACATATCGCCAATATGGCGCTGTTCCTGGCCTCTGATGTATCGGCGATGTGTACCGCACAGAACTTCATTGTGGACGGCGGCTGGGTCTAGGCCGGGGAAGGGTCGCCATCCCGGATGCAACGAATCGCCGCCCGGGGCCTCATACAGTAACGAACGGTGGTTCATATGCAGCCACCGCAACCGACTACTTCATGGGTGCAGGTGATTGATTTATGACGGACGCCGATAAGAAACATGTGGCCTGGCTGGTGGAACAATCGATGCTGCATGCCGCCAAGCAGCGCGCCAGGCTTTATTCGGGGCAAGGCCGGTTGTGGCAACAGCCATATGCCCATACACGGCCCCGTGATGCTTCAGCCCTGGCATCGGTGTGGTTCACGGCCTATCCGGCGTCCATCGTCACCCGCGAGAACGGCAGCGTACTGGAGGCCCTGGGCGATGAAACCTTGTGGCACGCGCTGTCAAAAATCGGCATCCAGGGCATTCACAACGGTCCATTGAAACGCTCGGGCGGTCTTTCCGGCACCGAGCACACCCCCACCATTGACGGCAATTTTGACCGCATCAGCTTCGACATCGACCCGCAACTGGGCACCGAAGCCCAGCTTCAGGCGCTGGCCCGCATGGCCGCCGCGCACAACGCAGTGATCATCGACGATGTGATCCCGTCCCACACCGGCAAGGGCGCGGACTTCCGCCTGGCCGAGATGGCCTACGAAGACTATCCCGGGCTCTACCACATGGTGGAGATCCGCGAAGAAGACTGGCCGCTGCTGCCCGACATCAGCGAGGGCCGCGATGCGCAGAACCTCAGCCCGCAGCAGGTCGACGTGCTCAGGGACAAGCACTACATCGTCGGCCAGTTGCAACGGGTGATCTTCTTCGAACCCGGGGTCAAGGAAACCGACTGGAGCGCGACTGATGTGGTCATCGGCGTGGACGGCAAGCCCCGCCGCTGGGTGTACCTGCATTACTTCAAGGAAGGGCAACCATCGCTGAACTGGCTGGACCCGACCTTCGCCGCGCAGCAGATGGTTATCGGCGACGCCCTGCACGCCATCGACGTGATGGGCGCAAAGATCCTGCGCCTGGATGCCAACGGTTTCCTCGGCGTGGAACGAAAACTGGAAGGTAACGCCTGGTCTGAAAGCCATCCACTGTCCATCACCGGCAACCAGATCCTGGGCGGCGCGATTCGCAAGGCGGGCGGTTTCAGCTTCCAGGAACTGAACCTGACGGTGGACGACATCGCCGCCATGTCCCACGGCGGCGCAGACCTGTCCTACGACTTCATCACGCGCCCGGCTTACCAGCACGCGTTATTGATGGGCGACACCGAATTCCTGCGCCTGATGCTGCGGGAGATGCACACCCTGGGCATCGACCCCGGCTCGCTGATCCACGCCTTGCAGAACCATGACGAGCTGACCCTGGAACTGGTGCACTTCTGGACGTTGCACGCCCATGACACCTACCTCTATCAGGGGCAGACCTTTCCCGGCGGCATCCTGCGGGAGCATATCCGTGAGCAGATGTACGAACGCCTGGCTGGCGAACACGCGCCGTATAACCTGAAGTTCGTGACCAACGGCGTGTCCTGCACCACCGCCAGCATCATTACGGCGGCGCTGGGCATTCGCGACCTTGAGGCGATTACCCCGGCGGATATCCAGCAGATCCGCCAGATTCACCTGCTGCTGGTGATGTACAACGCGATGCAACCGGGGGTGTTTGCATTGTCCGGCTGGGACCTGGTGGGCGCATTGCCGTTACCGGCGCAGGAGGTGGCCCACTTGATGCTGGATGGCGACACACGCTGGATCCATCGCGGCGCCTATGACCTGGTGGACCTGAATCCGGATGCGGAGCAATCCGCCGGGCAGATGCCGCGCCCGAAAACCTTGTATGGCAGCCTGATCAGCCAACTGGCCGACCCGGATTCATTTGCCTCGCAACTGCAAAGAATCCTCGCGGTGCGCCGAGCCTACGACATCGCCGCCAGCCGCCAGATCCTGGTGCCGGATGTGCAGCACCCGGGGCTGTTGATCATGGTGCACGAGCTGCCGGCGGGCAAAGGTACCCAGATCACGGCGCTGAACTTCGGCTCGACGCCGATTACTGAAACCCTGCACCTGCCCGATATTGCGCCCGGGCCGGTGGTGGACATCATCAATGAGCGGGTGGAGGGCGATCTGACACCCGAGGGTGATTTCACCATCACCCTGGATGCGTATGAAGGCTTGGCGCTGCGGGTAGTGATCTGACCCACTGATCCACTGCAGGAGCGAGCAAGCTCGCTCCTACACGGGGACCGGCTGTTCCGCCTCCTGATGGTGCGTGGAGCCAATGAACATATACATCGCCGGCACCATGAACAGCGTCAGCACGGTACCGATCGACAACCCGGCAAAGATCACCAGGCCCATGTCATGCCGTCCCGCAGCCCCGGCACCGGAGGCCCACACCAGCGGCACCACGCCCAGCACCATGGCGGCGGTGGTCATCAGGATCGGCCGCAGACGCACGCCGGCGGCTTCTTCTATGGCCTCGCGCTTGCTGTGACCGGCGCGCTGCAACTCGTTGGCAAACTGCACGATCAGGATCCCGTGCTTGGTGATCAACCCCAGCAACGTCACCAGGCCCACCTGGGTGTACACGTTGATCGAGGCAAACCCCATGGTGATAAACGCCAGCGCGCCGAAGAGTGCAGGGGGCACCGAGAACAGGATCACCACCGGGTCGCGGAAACTCTCGAACTGAAACGCCAGGGCCAGGTACACGATCAGGATCGAGAACATCAGCAGGCCGAAGAACCCGCCGGATTCCTGCATGAACTGGCGTGATTCGCCGGAGAAGTCCGAGGTGTAACCCGACGGCGCAATATTGGTCAGAATGGTGTTCAGTTTCGCCAGCAGTTCGCCCTGGGCCACGCCGCTGACGCCCGACAGGGTCGCCGAGTTGAGTTGCTGGAAGTGGTTGATGGATTCCGGCTGGGTCGAGGTTTCGATATGCGCCACGGTCCGCGCCTGGATCATGCTGCCGGATGGGGTGCGGATGTAGTAATCGAGAATCTGGTCCGGGTTGAGGCGATCAACCTGCAACACCTGGGGAATGACTTTGTACGAGCGCCCGGCAGTGGAGAAGTAGTTCACGTAGTTGCCGCCCAGTGCCGCGGACAGCGCCGCACCGACGTCGGCCTGGGTCATGCCCAGTGCGGCGATTTTTTCCCGGTCCACCACCAGCTTGGCTTGTGGCTTGTCGAGTTTCAGGTCCATGTCGGAGAAATAGAACAGCTGTTGTTTTTGGGCCTCGGCCACCACGGCCTGGGCGACTTCGTTGAGGTTTTCCACCGAGTCGGTGGTGGTGATCACGAACTGCACCGGCAAGCCCTGGGCGCCCGGCAGCGATGGCAGCGGGAAGGCCGCAATGGTGGCGCCCGGCACCTGGTTCCATTTCTGCTGGAGTTCCAATATCAGTTGGGCCTGGGAGCGCGAGCGGTCGCCCCAGTTTTTCAGCAGTACACCGCCCAGGCCTTGGTTGAGGATAGGCAACCCGGTCAGCTGGAACATCTGCGCGTATTCCGGCTCTTTATTAGCGATCTGGAAGGCCTGGTCGGCGATGCGCTCCATCTGCTGCGGCGAGGCGGTGGGCGGGCCCTTGATCTGCATGAACACCAGCCCCTGGTCCTCGGTGGGCGACAGTTCGCCTTTGGCGGTCATGCCGCTGGCGGCCACCAGCAGGAACAGCACAAAACCAAACGTCACCAGCACCGGCCATACGTTCAGGCCACCCGAGAGTACGCGGTGGTAACGGCCCCGCAACCAGTCAAAGTACTGATCGAGCTTGCGGGCAAACCGGCCTTCTTCCTGCCCGGACTTGAACAGCCGGGAGGTCATCATCGGCGAGAGTGTCAACGCCACCACGGCCGACACGGTCACGGCACCCGCCAGTGAGAAGCAGAACTCCTTGAACAGCGCACCGGTAAGGCCGCTGCGCAGCCCGATGGGCACGTAGGCGGCGATCAGCACCACGGTCATCGCGATGATCGGCCCACCCAGTTCCCGGGCGGCAACCAGCGCAGCTTCCAGCAAGCCTTTGCCTTCCTCCTTGATATGCCGGTCGACGTTTTCCACCACGATAATCGCGTCATCCACCACCAGGCCGATCGCCAATACCAGGGCGAGCAGGGTCAGCAGGTTAATCGAGTACCCCAGCAGGTACATGATGAAGAAGGTCCCGACCAGCGACAGCGGGATCGCCACCAGCGGCACGATCACTGCGCGGAACGAGCCGAGGAACAGGTAGATCACCACCGACACAATGATCATCGCCTCGACCAGGGTCTTCACCACCTCATAGATCGAGGTGTTGATGAACTCCGTGGAGTCATACACGATCTCGCCGCGTACCCCGGTGGGCAACTGGGATTGCAGCTCGGGGAAGGCCTCGCGCACGCTGTCGGCCACCGTCAGGATATTGGCAGTCGGCGCCGTCTTGATGCCGATGAACACCGAGCGCTTGCCGGAAAACGCCACGCTGCTGTCGTAGCTTTCGGCGCCGAGGGTGACGGTGGCCACGTCCTCCAGGTACACCAGGGCATCGCCTTTCTGCTTGACCACCAGCCGCTTGAATTCATCCACCGTGTGCAAGTCGGTCCCGGCCGTCAGGTCGACCGTCACCGTTTGCCCGCGGGTGGAACCGACGGCAGACAGGTAGTTGTTGTTGGCCAGGGCGGTGGACACGTCCTGGGCGGTCACGTTATGCGCCGCCAGTTTGTTCGGGTCCATCCAGGCGCGCAGGGCGAACTGGCGCCCGCCGAGGATTTCTGCGGTTTGCACCCCCTGGATCGAGTCCAGCTTGGGCTTGACCACCCGCACCAGGTAGTCGGTGATGTTGTTGGTGGGCAGGGTGTCGCTGTAGAAACCCAGGTACATGGCGTCGGTGGTCTGCCCGACCGCCACCGTCAGCACCGGCTCCTGGGACTGCGCCGGCAGTTGGTTCTTGACCGAGTTGACCTGGGTGTTGATCTCGGTGAGGGCCTTGCTCGCGTCGTAATTCAGCCGCAGCGTGGCGGTAATCGTCGAGACACCGGTGATGCTCGTTGAAGACAGGTAGTCAATGCCCTGGGCCTGGGCGATGGCCGATTCAAGCGGCTGGGTAATAAAGCCGGCAACGGTGGAGGCGTCCGCGCCGTAGTAGGCGGTGGTGATGGTGACCACGGTATTTTCGGTGCGTGGCCATTGGTTCACCGGCAATTCGAAGATCGAGCGCAGCCCCAGGATCAGGATGAACAGCGAGACGACAATCGCCCAGACCGGCCGCTGAATAAAGGTATCGGTAAGCTTCATGGGACACCTTTAGTGTTCTTGGGGAGTCGGCGCAGGATCGTTCAGCGGCGCGGCGCTGTTATCGACCTTCACCGGCGAGCCATTCTTGAGCTTCATCTGGCCGCTGGTGATCAGCAGGTCGCCTTCCTTCACGCCCGACAGGATCGCCACCTGATCGCCCCGGGTCGGTCCGGTCTTGATAAAGGTCTGTTGCGCGGTGAGGACTTCCTCACCCTTGTCGTTCTTGCTCGATGTGGCAATGAATACCGTGGTGCCGTAAGGGTTGTAGGTCACCGATGTCTGCGGGACGGTGAGGTAGCGCTGCGTCGCACCGGAGTTGACCACGGCGCGGGCAAACATCCCGGGCACCAGGTTCTGTTTGGGGTTGTCGACGGTGGCTTCCACGGTGACATTGCGCGTGGTGGCGTCGAACTGGGTGTCGATCGTGCTGATCTTGCCGGTGAAGGTTTGATTCGACAGGCCGTCGGCCGTTACCGAAACCCCTTGGCCGATGGCAATGGCCTCCATTTGAGTCTGGGGCACCGTGAAGTCGATGTAGATCGGATCGAAGGTTTGCAGCGTGGCGATCTTGTCGCCGGGGTTGAGGTATTGGCCAGGGTTGACGCTGGTTATACCGATGCGCCCGGCAAACGGTGCGCGGATGGTTTTTTTCGCCACCAGCGCGCGCTGTTGTTCGGCGGCGGCGAGCTTGGCTTTGAGGTCGGCGGTGTCAGTGTCCACTTGTGCCTGGGAGATGGCGTTAACCGCCAGTTGCGCCTTGTCACGCTTGAGGACGATCACCGCCAGGTCGGCCGTGGCCTCAAGGGAATGCAGTTGCGCGATGTCCGAGTCGGCATTCAGCTGGACGAGCAGCGCCTGAGCCGCCACTTCTTGCCCGGGCGTGAAGCCGATGGTGCGCACGATGCCGCCCACTTCAGTGGTCACATCCACCCCCCTGACCGCTTTCATTGAGCCCACGGCGCTGACATTCGGTTGCCAGTCGCTGAACGGCACCTTCATGGCCGTGACCACGGAGGCGGGCAGGGGCATTTTCGACTGGGCGATCAGCGCCGAAATCTGCACGAACTTCACCCCGGCAATGATCGCCACAATCACCAGCACCACCACGATCATGATGATCATCGGCCGCCACAGTCGGCGCTTGCGCGGTGCGCCAGGCTCGGTGGGCAGGGGAGAGGCGGTTATGACGTCAGCCATGGATGTTCTCGCTGTTTCAAGAGTTCAGTTCAGTTGAACCGTGCCGAATCGGCAGGCGCTGCCTCGTTCCTGGCCGGCATGATCTCGTTCCACGAAGGCAGGCCGAACCGATCAGGCCGGCCCTTGGTGGCAGGGTCCACATCGGCACGGTTCCACCATCCGCCACCCAATGCCTGGAAGAGCGCGGTGGTGTCGCTGTAGCGGGAGGCCTGCGCCCTGACCCGGGCCAGCACGGTGTTCTGGTAGGTTTGCTGGGCCGTGAGCAGGTTGATGTACGCCACGGCACCGAGTTTGAACTGCGCCTGCACCAGGTCCAGGTTGGCTTGCGCAGAGCGCTCGGCCACCACCTGCTGGTTGAGTGCATCGGCATCCGCCTCCAGCGCCCGCAGTGCGTTGGCCACGTCCTGGAACGCGCCGATCACCGTGCCACGGTAGCGGGCTGCCGACTCGTCATAGGCGGCCACGGCAGCGCGTTTGCGATGTTCGAGTGCGCCGGCATCAAAGATCGGTTGGGTGATCGACCCGGCGAGGCTCCAGACCCCACTGCCCGCCGAAAATAATTTGGTCCCGCTGGCCACCGTGGAGCCCACCGACCCGGTAATGCTGAACTGCGGCAACTGATTGGCGACGGCCACGCCGATATTGGCACTGGCCTGATGCAGTTGCGCCTGCGCGGAACGCACATCGGGCCGCTGGACAACGATGGCCGAAGGCAGGCTGAGCGGCAGTTCTTCGGGCAGGTGCAGGGAGGCGAGGTTGAAGCGCTCGTCCCGGTCCTGGTTGGGAAACCGGCCGAGGTAGGCCATCAACTGGTTGCGGGTCTGGGCGAACTGCTTTTGCAGGGGCGGCAAGGTGGCACGGGTTTGCGCCAGCGCGGTCTGCTGTGTGAGCACGTCGGTGTCGCCGATCGCACCCAGCCGGCGCTGCGCCTGCAGGACGTCGAGCTGATCACTCTGTAGCCGAATGATGGTTTCGGTGGCGGCGATCTGGTCGCGTATAGAGGCCAGGCTGACTGCGGTGTTCACCACATTGGAGGTCAAGGTGAGGTAGGTCGCCTCCAACTGGAAGCGCTCGTACTCGGCCTGGGCAGAGGTGGATTCAATTTGCCGGCGCGTGCCGCCGAATACATCCGGGGCATAGGACACGCTCAGCGACGCCGAGCTCACCGTGAGAATCGGCGACTCCGGCAGGCCCGAGGTGACGCCCGATACTTTCTCGCGGGCCTTCTGCACGTTGCCGCTCACCGAGGGAAACAGCGACGCCTGGTCGGCATAGACCAGCTCGTTGGCCTGGCGCAATGCCGCCTGCGCGGCGGTGACATCCGGGTTGGCGCGCAAGGCTTCCTCCACCAGCGCGTTCAGTTCCGGTGAGCGGAACAGCGTCCACCATTGCCCGGGAATATCCATCCCGGCGATCAACCGCTGCGCCGCACCGCCGGTGTCGATATCGGCCTTGGCGGTGGAGGTGAGTTTTTCTCGTGAATAATCGGCGTTCGCCGGCACCTCAGGACGCGCGAAATCGGGCCCGACGGTGCACCCGGCGAGGGCGATGCACAGCAGGCTCAAGGGAGCCAGTAGGTGGGGTGGTCGAAAAAGGGCGCGGCTGTGCGCCACTGGTTGCGGTGCCGATGCAAGCTGCCGAGGCTGCTCTTTCATATTTACTCTGATTAATCAGTTGGTTAACTGCTTTATTTGTTGAGCAATGAGTGCGCGGGCATCGGGCCATACGGCTGAAAAAATGGCGCGAGAGTCGCCGAATTCAAATCAGTGTAGGTGGTGCAGGCGGGTACGCAATGTCCGTGCGCGCCGACCACCCCCAAAAATGCATTTAACGCATTAATATCGAATTAGGTTATGCGTTATAGGTATTTTACATGCAGCCGTCAGCCCCTCATCGTAGCCCTCCCTACGAACACTGCCGAGACCGCACGCGCGGATCGACTTTCAATGCTTGAGAAGGCATCTGGAGACGAACGTGCGTTACCTGACAAAACTGGCGGCCGGGTTGGCCGCCACGCTGCTGTGCCTGACCGCGAACGCGCAAACGCTGGTGGTCGGAGACCAAAGCTACAACGCCCAGGCCGTGATGGAAGCGGCGGGGGTGCTGGATGATCTGCCCTACACCCTTGAATGGAAGCAATTCACCGCCGGGTCTCCGGTGGCGGAAGCCCTCAATACCAACAGCCTCGACATCGGCCTGCTCGGCGATGCGCCCGTGCTGTTCCTCGGTGCACTCGGCGCACCGATCAAGGTGATTGCCATCAGCCGGCAAAACCTCGAGGGCGTGGCCATCCTGGTGAAAAAGGATTCCTCGATCCACAGCCTTGCGGACCTCAAAGGCAAGCGCGCCGCCATCTGGAAAGGCTCCTGGAGCCAGCAACTCCTGCTGACCGCACTGGATAAGGCGGGCGTGCCGAAAGACGCCCTGGAGTTGCGTTACCTCAGTGCACTGGATGCTTCCCACGCACTGGAAGGCGGTTCGGTCGACGTCATCGCCACCTGGGAACCCTACGTCACCCAACAGGAACGCCAGGGCGCACGGGTATTGGCGACCGCAGACGGGCTGATCCCGGCCCAGAGTTTCGTCGCCGCCAGCACCAGGGCCGTCGATAACAAGCGTGCGCAAATCAGCGATTTTCTCCAACGCCTGAAGAAAGCCCGTGACTGGACACGCCAAAGCCCGGCCAACGCCGACGCGTATGCAGATGTGTGGGCCAAGCGCACCCGCGCAGATGCCGACATTGCCCGCGCCTGGTTTGCCCGGGCACGCACGACGGTCGAACCGGTGACAGCCCAGTCGCCTGTAGAAGCACAAAAGACCGTGGACTTTTTCGCAAGCCAGGGACTGGTCAAGTCTTACCCGGCAGCCAAGCTGTTCGACGACTCCTTCGCGGCGTCCTTGCAACCAGCCGTCGCCAGAACCCAGCCCTGAACGTTTCCAGGAATACGTTGGACATGACTAAAAGACAGCTCAAACTCGGCACCCTGACCATGGGCTGCGGCGGGCCCGGCCGCCACAATCTGTGGCTCGACCCGCAATTGCCGGCCGATGCCAGCGTCAACGTCGACTGGTACATCGACATTGCACGCCAGGCCGAGGCGGCATTGTTCGACTTGATGTTCATCGTCGACAGCCAATTCATCACACCGGGTTCGCCATCCCACTACCTGAACCGGCTGGAGCCGCTGACGCTGTTATCGGCACTTGCCGTAAGCACCCGGCACCTGGGCCTGGTCGGTACGCTGACGACCTCTTACAACTCGCCCTATAACGTCGCGCGGCGCCTGGCCTCACTCGACCTGATCAGCAAAGGCCGCGCCGGCTGGAACGTGGTCACCAGCGGCGACGCCGGTACCGCCGGCAACTACAGCCGCGACGAACATTATGACTACGACACCCGCTATGGCCGGGCGGCCGAACACGTCCAGGTCGTGCAGGGCCTGTGGAACTCCTATGAGGAAGATGCCTTCGTACGTGACCGCGCCACCGGCCGGTTTCTCGACCCCGCTAAACTCCACAGCCTGAATCACAAGGGCGAGCACTTTTCCGTGGTCGGGCCGCTGAATATCCAGCGCTCACCCCAGGGCCAACCGGTGATTTTCCAGGCTGGCGATTCGGAACAAGGCCGCGACCTCGGCGCGGCCACGGCCGATGTGATCTTTACCCATGCGGCCAGCATCGAGCAGGGCCAGGCTTTTTATCGGGATATCAAGAGCAGGGCGCTGCAACATGGCCGTGACCCGGAGCAATTGCTGGTGATGCCCGGCGCCGAGATTTATGTAGGCGATACCGATGAACAGGCGCGTGAAATCGAGCGGCACTACCATCAGGCCGACCACAGTTTCGAGCTGGCGCTGAAGGAGTTCGGACGCAATTTCGGCTGGCATGATTTCAGCCAGTACGACCTTGATGCGCCGTTCCCGCAGGAGAGCCTGGAGGCGGCACGCAGCAGCTTTTTTACCGCGGCCAAACGCATTGCCGATCAGGCACGGGAGAAAGGTTTTACATTGCGCCAGGCGGTGGAGTTCGGGCGGCAACTGCGCCCGGGGGCGTTTGTCGGATCGGCGGATACCGTCGCTCGGAAAATGGCTGACTGGCTTGAAGCCCGCGCGGTGGATGGTTTCAACATCTACATCGGCCATCCGGAGCAGTTCAAGCGCTTCACGCACGAGGTCATCCCGTTGTTGCAGGAGCGCGGCGTGTATCGCACGGCTTATGAAGGTACGACCTTGCGGGAAAGCCTGGGATTGAAGATTCCACGGTTTGCGCGCAACGGCGGCGGTTGACTCAAAACAACTGTCCAGATGAATAAATTGGTGAGCCGGGGATTTTTTTAGACATACTGAGGGTTCAAGCCACTCATTTGTCCCGAGACTTTCCTGATGCCATCCCATCCTGCGCAAGGGCCTTTCAATCAGGACGACCGGTATCGACTGCTCGTCGACGCAGTGGTCGACTATGCCATCTATATGCTTGATACGAACGGCTTGATTCGCAGTTGGAACTCCGGGGCGAGAAAGATCAAGCAGTACGAACAGAGTGAAGTGCTGGGCAGGCATTTTTCGCTGTTCTACACCCCGGAAGACCTGGCCTCGGACTTGCCGGGCCGGGCACTCAAGAGCGCCGAGCAGTCAGGGCGCTTCGAGGGCGAAGGTTGGCGCATCCGCAAGGATGGGACTCGTCTCTGGGCACTGGTGATCATCGACCCGATACGCGCCGACGACGGCACGTTGATTGGCTTCGCCAAGGTCACACGGGACCTGACCGAGCGTAAGGCCGCGGAGCAGGCGCTGCGCCAGAGCGAGCAGCAATTCAGCCTGCTGGTGCAAGGCGTCACCGACTACGCGCTGTATATGCTGGACCCCAACGGCGTGATCACCACCTGGAACGCCGGCGCCCAGCGCATCAAGGGTTACCGGCCGGCAGAAGTCATCGGCAGGCATTACTCCATGTTCTTCCAGCGTGAGGACGTAGACCACAACGTCCCCCAGCGCGCCCTTGAAACGGTGGTCAGGGAAGGTCGTTACGAAGGGCAGGGCTGGCGCCTGCGCAAGGACGGCACGGGATTCCTCGCCCATGTGGTTATCGACCCGATCAAGAATGAACTGGGTGAGCTGGTGGGGTTTGCGAAGATCACCCGGGACGTTACCGAAAGCGTCCAGGCTCAACAGGAGATCAAGGAAACCCGAGAGGCGTTATTCCAATCCCAGAAAATGGAGTCCCTGGGCCAGCTCACCGGCGGCATCGCCCATGACTTCAACAACCTCTTGATGGTGATTCTGGGGAGTCTTGAACTCGCCAAGAAGCGTGTCCCGCAGGACTCGAGAACCTGCGCCTTACTGAATAATGCCATCGCGGGCGCCCAGCGGGGTGCAACGCTGACTCAGCGCATGCTGGCCTTTGCCCGTCGCCAGGAGCTTGACCCTCAGCCTGTGGATGTGGGCGATCTGATCCGCAACATGTCAGACCTGCTGTCCCGCATGTTGGGCGCAGGCATCAACGTCGACACACAGTTCCCATTGATCCTGCGGCCGGTATTGGTCGACATGAGCCAACTGGAAATGGCTGTGATGAACCTGGTGATCAACGCTCGGGACGCAATGGAAGGTCGGGGCAGGATCCTGATTTCAGCGCGGGAGGATTCGTTTCCCGGCGGGGCGAATGACTCGCAAAGGCTGATTTGCATCTCTGTCACCGACACCGGCCCCGGGATGAATGACGCGACCTTGCAACGGGCCATGGAGCCGTTCTTCACCACCAAGGGAGCGGGAAAAGGCACCGGGCTTGGGCTTTCGATGGTGCATGGCCTGGCGGCACAGTCACAGGGCCACTTTGTGCTGAAGAGCCGGGTAGGAGAGGGCACAACCGCAGAGCTCTGGTTACCGGTGGCGGTGACCGACACCACACAGTCTGCGGCGCTGGCATCAACGGCAGATACACCCGATGCAGCCCATCAGCAATGCCTCGAGATTCTGCTGGTAGATGACGACCCGCTGGTGCTGATCAGCACCGGGGCGATGCTTGAAGACCTGGGCCATCATGTTGTGTCGGCAGGAGACGGCCATGCTGCGTTGGCGTTCCTGGCGCAAGGCGCGTGCTTTGACCTGGTCGTGACAGACATGGCAATGCCGGACATGACCGGGATCGAGCTTGCCGGCAACATCGAGTCGTTGTATCCCAACCTTCCCATCATTCTTTCCTCAGGCTTTGCGGAGATCTCCCTGGACCTCAAGACCACATTGACGCGCTTACCCAAGCCATTCGATCAATCTGCACTGGCCAGGGTGATTGCCGAAACCATGCGCAGCCGGACCGACAAGCCGTGTTGAGCCAGGCGGCTGGCCGTCCGTTGTTTGTTTCCATGGATGGCCCCAAGGGTACTGGCAAAACCACATTGCTGGAGGCCGTAACAAAAGCGCTTAGGGCTGACAACAGAATGGTGATCCGGCTTTGCGAGAGAAAAAGCGATCCCTTCAGAAGTGAAACAATGACCCTCGTTAACAGACTCGCCAGGCATCCCGGCCTGGATCTGGAGTGGGAGGTTTGTGAACGCTTCGCTGATAGCCGCGCGTGGATTTCCCGGCACGTGCTGGCTAGACAGCCTCCAGGCAGCATCGTCCTGATCGACCGCTGGTACCCGTCTGATGCCGCGTTTCGCCGGGAAGTCCCGCTGGCAGAAATCCTGCAGTTGAACATTGATCGAAACGTGCAAGTGCCGGACCTGCATATCGGGGTCGTCACCGACCCTGATATTTCATGGGCACGGGCCGCGGCACGCCGACGTGGGCTGAGCAGTACCGTGATCCACACGCTGGCAGAACATGTCGCCTGTACCCAGGCGTTCGAGCGAGCGGTTGCGGATCACGGCTGGGTGTTATGCCGGAATGAAGGAACCATTGAGGGCGCAACACGGCAGGTGGTTGCCGAAATTTATAACGTCCTTGAGTCCTTCCAGTGTGATTGACCCGAGCCCTGTTCAGGCACTTGCCCCGTTGAACATGCTGACCAGGCTATAGGGTGCATCGTCACCAAACAGCAACTCGTGCAGTTCATTCCCCTCGGCAGCCATTTGCGCGCTGCGCGGGAACATGGCCTGTTCGTATTCGCCCAGGGCGGCTTCGACGTCATCAGGGTATGAGGCGATGGCCTTGCCGAGTTCGGCACCATCGTACATGGCCAGGTTGGCACCTTCGCCATTCGGGGCCGCAAGGTGTGCGGCATCACCGATCAGCGTTACGCCCGGCACCCGGTCCCAGCGGTGCTCAACCGGCAGCATAAAGAGCGGGCGCCATACCAGTTCGGTGTCACTGTCGGTGATCAGCGCCGTGAGGGCAGGGGACCAGCCTGCGAATTCCTGCGCGATCCGTGCCGCCGCCGTTGGCGTGTCGGTGAAATCGATGGCGGCAAACCAGCTTTGGGATTCGGTGAGCACTACGTAGGTGTGCAGCGTGGCGCTCGTCTCACGGTGCGCCTGGATCCCTTTTCCCGGTTGAAGTGCAAACATCGCACCGCCACCTACCGCCCTGGAGGTGGCCGGGTGCCGGGCGTCGCTGTCATACAGGTAGGTTTCGATCAACGAGCGGCCCATGTACTCGGGGGCAGCGTCGCTGAGCAGCGGCCGGACCTTTGACCAGGCTCCGTCCGCGCCAACCAGCAGGTGGGTGGCAACGCAAGTACCGTCGGCGAAGGTCACTTCGTGGCGACCCTCGCCGAGGGCGCGCACGCTCTTGACCTTGTGGCCCCAACGCACAGTACCGGCGGGCAGTGAATCGAGGAGCATCTTGCGCAGCTCGCCACGCATGACCTCGGGACGGCCGCCTGTGCCGTCGTCGGGTTGATCCAACAGAGTGGCACCCTGCCAATCAAGCACCCGAGTCGCCTCGCGACCTTTCAGGATAAGCGCGCGGAACTCGTCCGTCAGGCCCGCTGCCTGCAAGGCCAGTTGGCCGTTGTAGTCGTGGATATCAAGCATCCCGCCTTGGGCGCGTGCGGTTGCCGACGGCTCTGCTTCATAGACGGTGGCGGCAATACCGTGGACGTACAGCACGCGGGCCAGGATGAGACCGCCCAGGCCAGCACCGATGATTGTGACGGGGGTGTGCATAGGGTACCTGTTGAATGTGAGAAATCTTCCGGACTGTTTTTACGCTATTTTGTGGAAAAAATGGCCTGGTTCAAGGGCTTTACTTTCCGCAGGCGATTGAATATAAAGTTTGCTTCGGCGCACAACCGTTGTTGCGCCCCATGATGTTGACAGGAGGAAGCTATGTCACCGTTAAACGTGATGAAGTTCTAAACGATCAAACCGTCACCCCCTCGCTTGAAAACCTCGAAACACGCTGGTCTCAGCATTGGCAGCTCGAAGGCACGTATGCCTTTGACCACAGCGCCCAACGCGACGCTGTATTCTCCATCGACACGCCGCCACCGACAGCCTCAGGTTCGTTGCATGTTGGCCATGTCTTCAGCTACACCCACACCGATATCATCGCCCGGTTCCAGCGGATGCGCGGCAAGGCTGTGTTCTACCCCATGGGTTGGGACGACAATGGCTTGCCGACCGAACGCAGGGTCGAGAATTTCTACGGCGTACGTTGCGACTCGTTGGCCGCTTACCAGCCTGGCTTCAAACCCTCCGAGTCAATTCCATTAAAACGGGCTGACTTTGCCGTCATCAGTCGGCGCAACTTTATCGAGTTGTGCCATGAGCTGACGGCCATCGATGAGCAAGCGTTCCGTGCACTGTTCGTGCAACTGGGCTTGTCCGTTGATTGGAGTCTTTCATACGCCACCATTGATGAACGCTCCCAACGAGCCAGTCAGCGCGCGTTACTGCGTAACTACCAGCGTGGCGAACTGTATAGCCAGGAGGCTCCGTGTCTCTGGGATGTGACGTTCCAGACGGCCGTAGCCCAGGCAGAGCTTGAGGAGCGCGAGGTTGCGGGTGCGTATCACAAACTCGGCTTCGACGCGGCTGATGGTGCCGAACTGAAGATTGCTACGACTCGACCTGAGTTGCTGATGGCATGCGTGGCGCTGGTGGCTCACCCGGACGACGCTCGTTATCAGGCGAGGTTCGGGCAGACCGTGCGCGCGCCGATTTTTGACCTGGACGTTCCGCTGCTGGCCCACCCTTTGGGTGACCCCGGCAAGGGCACCGGGTTGGCGATGGTCTGCACCTTTGGCGATCTAACCGATGTGATTTGGTGGCGGGAGTTGCAGCTGCCCACACGGTCAGTCCTGGGAAAGGATGGGCGCCTGTTACTTGAGACGCCCTCCTGGTTGACGACTCCGCGCAGCCAACAGGCCTACGCAGGCCTGGCCGGCCGTACCCTGTCCCAGGTTCGTACGCAGCTCGTTTCGATGTTGCGTGACTGCGGCGCCATGCGAGATGAACCACGACCGATTAACCACGCGGTAAAGTTCTTCGAGAAAGGCGACCGGCCTTTGGAAATTCTCGCGACGCGGCAATGGTACTTGCGCAATGGCGGACGCGACGCGAGCCTGAGGGACGTGTTGCTCGACGCTGGCCAGGCGTTGGACTGGCATCCGCCGCACATGCTCAGGCGTTACGAGCATTGGGTAGGGGGGTTGAATGGAGACTGGCTAATCAGTCGCCAACGTACGTTCGGCGTGCCGATTCCGTTCTGGTATCGCCTGGACGCACAAGGCGAAGCCGAGCATGGCGCTCCGATTATCGCCAGTGAGGCAAGCCTGCCTGTTGATCCGGGCCTGGATACACCGCCTGGGTATCGACCCGAGCAGCGTGGTCAACCCAACGGGTTTATCGGTGAACAAGACATCATGGACACCTGGGCCACCAGTTCCCTGACGCCTCAGATTGCCGGCGGCTGGGGAGAGGACGATGGGTTGTTTGCCAAAATATACCCGATGGACCTCAGGCCCCAAGGTCACGACATAATCCGAACCTGGCTGTTCTCGACACTGGTACGCAGCCATTTTGAACACGGTTGCGCGCCATGGCGCAACGTCGCGCTTTCCGGGTGGATCCTTGATCCTGATCGCAAGAAAATGTCCAAGTCCAAGGGGAATGTGGTCACCCCTCAAGCCTTGCTCGACCAGTATGGAAGTGACGGCGTGCGCTATTGGGCTGCCTCGGCGCGGCTCGGCAGTGACACAGCCTTTGAAGAGCAGCAGATGAAAATCGGCCGCCGCCTGGCCGTCAAGCTGTTCAATCTTTCGAGGTTGGTTCAAGGCTTTGCGAAGGATGACACCGGGGATATCGACCAGCCGCTGGATCAAGCCATGCTTGAACGCTTGGGTGGCGTAGTCCAGGACGCTACCGCCGCGCTGGAGGCCTATGACTACAGCGGGGCGTTGTCGCGTATCGAAGGATTCTTCTGGTGGTTTTGCGATGACTACGTCGAATTGGTCAAACGTCGTGCCTATCGACCCGACGGCTACTCGGCGCGTAATGCATTGGCACATGCGCTGAGCGTGCAGCAGCGACTGTTTGCGCCATTTCTGCCCTTTGTGTGTGAGGAGGTCTGGCAATCCTGGAATTGCAGCTCAGTGCACAAGGCGCCCTGGCCGCAAGGGGGCGCTTGCCCTGACGCGGCTGTTGAACAGTTATTGATGAGCCTGAGCAGCGTGCTGTCTGCAATTCGCAAAGCAAAGTCTGACGCCAGCCAATCCATGAAGGCTCCGGTAGCACGTGTTGAGCTGGTCGACAGCGCCGCGCAACTTGAACGGATAAAAGGCGTCAGCCAAGACCTGATAGAAGCGGGGCAGGTCGAGGCCTTGGTGTTTATAGAGGGCGCGGAGCGGCAGGTCGATGTCTGGCTGACGTAACGTGGAGTGGTGCCGACCGCCTCAGTGACACCCACTGGGGCGGGCCGGACCACGCATCAGCCTGCGCCAATCGAGCCACACCGGGACAATTGAGAGTACGAGCAGAAGCGAATAGGAATAGGCAAGCCTCATAGATGATCCGGCATAGGTCGCCAGCGGTGGCTTGGCTACCATTAGCACTCAATAACCGAGAGGAATTTCCATGAGCACTCGCAAAACCCTGTTCATCACCGGCATCAGCAGCGGCTTTGGCAAGGCCCTCGCGACCGAGGCGCTGGCTGCAGGCCACCGTGTCATTGGTACCGTTCGCAACGAAGCCGCGCTGCAAACGTACGAGGCATTATCAGCGGAGCGTGCTCATGGCGTGATCCTGGATGTCACCGACTTTGAGCGGATCGACAGCGTCGTTGCCGAGATCGAGACCCGCTACGGCCCGGTGGATGTCCTGGTGAACAACGCAGGTTACGGCCATGAGGGCATTTTCGAAGAGTCGCCGCTGGAAGAAATGCGTCGTCAGTTCGACGTCAACGTGTTCGGCGCCGTTGCCGTGACCAAGGCGTTTGTGCCGTACTTCCGCCAGCGCCGCAGCGGGCACATCATCAACATCACGTCCATGGGCGGCACCATCACGATGCCGGGTATCGCCTACTACTGCGCCAGCAAGTTCGCGCTGGAAGGCATCTCCGACACCCTGAGCAAAGAACTCAAGCCATTCAACATTTTTGTCACCGCTGTGGCGCCAGGCTCATTTCGCACCGATTGGGCCGGCCGCTCGATGCAGCGTACGCCCCGCAGCATCGCCGACTACGATGCCAGCTTTGATCCGGTACGCCAGGCGCGCGAAGCGAAAAGCGGCCACCAGTTGGGGGACCCGCAAAAAGCTGCGCAAGCCATGCTGCAGTTGATCGCCAGCGACAACCCACCGGCCCACCTGCTGCTCGGCAGCGATGCGATAGGCTTTGTGCGCGAAAAGCTGACGCAATCCCTGCGTGACATCGACCAATGGGAAGCACTGACACGCTCTACGGATGGTCACGCTTCGTGAAACCGCAAGAGGGGCCTATGAATCATTTTGCCGCGCGAACCCGGCGCATGGTCCAACTGATGGAGCAGTTGGCCCCCCTGGAGGGCTACAACCTGAGCGCACTGGAAGACATACGCTTTCTGCGCTCCAATCGCCCGCTGACCCGCACGCCAGTGCTCTACGAGCCTGGCATCGTCATCCTGTGCCAGGGGCGCAAGCTCGGCTATCTGGGCGACGAGGTCTACCTTTACGACGCCCAGCACTACCTGGTGGTGTCTGTGCCAGTGCCTTTCACCATGGAAACCGACGCCAGCGAAGAGGAACCGATGCTGGCGGTATACATGCGCCTGGATTTCAAACTCGCTGGCGAACTGATCCTGGAAATTGACGAAAAATCCGGTCCGACCCACGAACGTCCCAAAGGCATGTATTCCTCGCCGATGGACGAGATGTTGCGCGAGTCCACACTGCGCTTTCTCGAAGCGATGAGCCATCCGGTCGACGGGCCGATCCTCGGCCCGTCGCTGGTGCGCGAGATTTACTACCGGATCATCGCAGGTGAACAAGGAGGGTCCATGCGGGCGGCCCTTGGCAAGCAAGGCCATTTCGCAAAGGTGACCCGCGCCATTCGCAAGATACACAGCTGTTACCAGGAGCGGCTGGACGTCGAGTGCCTGGCCCAGGAGGCAAGTATGAGCGTACCCAGCTTTCATCTGCACTTTCGAACAGTCACCGACTCCTCACCCATGCAGTACCTGAAATCGACTCGTCTGCACCAGGCAAGGTTGTTGATGCTCCGCGACGACATGTCGGCCTCATCTGCGGCTTTTAACGTGGGCTATGAAAGCGCATCGCAGTTCAGCCGAGAGTTCAAGCGCTACTTCGGCCGCACACCCCATGCTGAAGTCGAATGGATGAAAGCAACCTATTCGCTGCCCGCGCCGGCGCAGCCTTCTGTCTATGTGTCTTCGCACTGACCTGACAGCCAGGGCGCTGGCCCGTATCTGATTTTTCTGCATATGCCAATTTGACAGGCTGCTGTTATTTTTTATTCTTTCCTAACCTATGCTCCCCTCATGCAAAGTCCGCCTCCAGCGATGGCTTTCCATTGCTCATCAACCGCCAGGCTGAATGGCCTTTATTCGCATGGAGCATGCAATGGGTGTAAATCAGAACCCACATTTCGGTCTGATTGGGCAGATGTTCAAAAGTGACTACAGTTGGCTTTGCACGCGGGTAAGCCGGGCCATGGGGTGCGCCCATGGGGCTCAGGACATTGCATCGGAGACCTTCCTGCGGGTACTGGCATTGCCCGACCCTTCGCAAATCCGCGAGCCGCGGGCGTTGCTGACCACCATCGCGCGGCGCCTGATGTATGAGGGCTGGCGTCGCCAGGACCTGGAACGTGCCTACCTGGAAGCATTGGCCCAGGCGCCGATGATGGTGCACCCGTCGCCCGAGGAGCGTTTGCTGTTGATCGAGACGCTACTGGAAGTCGACCGCTTGCTCGACGGTTTGTCGGCCAAGGCCAAGGCGGCGTTTTTGTATCACCAGCTGGACGGTTTGACCTATGCGCAGATTGCCGAGCGCCTGCAGGTCTCGGTCAGCCGGGTTCAGCAATACATGGCCGATGCGTTCAAGCGCTGTTACCTGGCGATGACACAGCCATGAGCCACAGCGCGCCGGATGAGGCGATCATCGACGAGGCAGCACAGTGGATGGCGTTGCTGCAATCCGGGCACGCCAGTGCTCAGGAGCACCAGGCGTTCCGTCGCTGGAGTGAGGGCGACCCACGGCGTGCCGAAATCTTCAACATGATGGGCGGCGTTCCGGCCGTGCTGAACAATGACGAACTGCGCCGCATGCCCCGCGACAGCCTGTTGCACACCCTCAACGCACCGTCGGGCCGCCGGCGCTTCTTGCGCAATACCCTGGCGCTGGTTGGCGTTGTGTCGTTTGGAAGTCTGATCACGCGGCTGTCCGACAGCTGGTTGCCGTTGGGCGCTTTGCGCACCGGTACGGGCGAGCGCCTGAACCTCACGCTGGAGGATGGCAGTGCATTGACCCTGGATGCGCGCAGCAAGGTGCTGACGCATTTCGATGCTCGGCAACGGCTGTTGCAGTTGCTCGACGGCAAGCTGCTGGTGGACGTTTTCAAGGACAGTCTCAGACCGTTTATCGTCGAGACCGAACACGGCCGCATGCGCGCGTTGGGTACGCGGTTTCTGGTACAGCAGGGCGAGGATCGAACCCAAATCACGATGCTGCATTCCCAAGTGGAAATCACCACGCGCGACGGCGCTGTGCAGGTGATCAGTGCCGGCCAGAAAGCCACGTTCAATGCCCATGGCATCCTCGACCTGGAAACCGCCAGCGGCGGCGAGGCCTCGTGGACCCAAGGCTTGCTGGAAGTGCGTGACCGCTCATTGGGTGAAGTGGTGCAAGCCCTGCGTGACTACCGGCGCGGCATCATCCGCGTCAGCCCCGAGGCGGCGAGCCTGAGGCTGAGCGGGATTTTCCCGCTGGACGACAGCCAGGGCGCCCTGCAATTGCTGGCCAAATCCTTGCCGGTGCAGATCGATTATCACAGCCCTTATTGGGTCAGTATCGAGCGCCGATAAAAATAATTGTCCCAGCCCTATAAAACCCCCGCCACTGTTGCACAACCCAATACAGGCCAGGGTGTATCTGCCTGGGAGTGTTGTTTCGGGCCGTTATAAACCCATGCTTTTTTAGCCTAACGGCCGCCTATAAAAAACCCCGATCTGTTGTTCAACCCATCAACGGCATATCAATGATGGGAACCTCAACCATGCAACGCAAACCTCTCAGTCGCGCATCTCTGGCGGCACTGTCTCTGACGATTGGCCTGACTTTGGCGGGACATGGCACGGCGGTGCTGGCACAGCCGCTGTCCGCGATATCGACCGCCCAGACTTTTGATTTTGATATCGCCAGCGGCCCCCTCGACCAAGCGCTGTTGACCCTGTCGCGCAGCAGCGGGCAGATCATTTCCTTCCAGCAAGACCTTGTGCAAGGCCTGACCAGCGCGCCGGTGCGGGGCACCTTCACCACCGAGCAAGCGCTGCGACAGGCACTACACGGTGCAGCCCTCGACGCCGTGCCCAGTGGCGACGGCGGTTGGACCCTGCGCCGGGCGGCCAAGCCACCTGCAGCGGCGGTCAAGGCGGCGCCCACGGCGGCGAAAGTCCCGGGCGATGTAGCGTTGGAAAAGGTCGTGGTCACGGGGTCACGCATTGCCCGTGCCCAGGTTGAAGGTCCGTCGCCGGTCACGGTCATCACCGCTGACGAAGTCACCCGCAGGGGCTACAAAAACGTCTACGACGCCATCGCTTCGCAAACCCAGAACACCGGCATGACCCAGGGCGAAGACTACGGCAACACCTTCCAACCGGCCGCCAGTGCCCTCAACCTGCGAGGGCTGGGGCCGAACCACACGCTGGTGCTGATCAACGGCAGGCGCGTGGCCGACTACCCCACGGCGTACGACGGCGCGGTCAACTTCACCAACCTTGCGAACATCCCGGCGGTGATGATCGAGCGTATCGAGATCCTCAGCAGCGGCGCCTCGGCGGTGTATGGCTCCGACGCGATTGCCGGGGTGGTGAACATCATCCTCAAAGACAAAATCAGCGGCGTGGACGTCAATCTGCGTGGTGGCGCCGCCGAGCGTGGCGGCGGAGACAACCAGCGCCTGCAGATCAGCGGCGGCGACACCTGGGGCGATTTTGACGGGGTATTCGGCCTGGAGCTGACCCAGCGCCAACCGATCTGGGCCAACCAGCGCGGCTTTATGAGCGACGGCCCGGCCAAGGATGTGGGCTACCGCCGTAACCTCGACAGCGGCGCCTACCTCGGCCCCGGCTGCGGTGCCTACGGCGGTATCTACAACGGCAAGCTCGGTGGCAGCAGCACCCGCTGCACCACCAACCAGTACTACAACGATTACTGGACCTTGCAGGCGCAAAAGGAAAACTATGATGGCTACACGCGCGGCACCTGGCATTTCAGCGACACCGGCAAAGTGTTTGCCGACTTGATGTTTGGCTTTGATCACACGCAGAACAACACGCGCGGCCCAAGCTTCACCTCGCCGGACTTTATCAACCGCAACACCGGCAACCTGGAGCGCTGGTCACGCAACTTTTCCAGCGAGGAAATCGGTGGCAAGACCAGCAACAACAGCAAATGGCGCGAAGTGTCCTGGACCGGCACCCTGGGCCTGGAAGACAAGTTCACCAACAGTGATTGGGGTTATCAGATTGCGGCGAACCGCTCCGAGTACACCAGCGACCGCACCACCCGCTACACGCCTTTGAGCGGCATCCGCGATTACTACCTCGGGCCGCAACTGGGCACACAGGACGGGCACCCGGTCTTCGCGCCAGACCCTTCGCGGCTGGACCAGCCGCTGACTCCGGAGCAGTGGGATCAGTTTCGCGGCAACCTGGTGCAGAAGAGTAAATCGGTTTCCCAAACCTTCAGCGCCAACATCAACGGCGACCTGTTCGAGCTGCCCGCCGGGCCGGTGGGCTTTGCCGGTGTGACCGAAGTGGGGCGGCAATCCTACAGCGTCGATGTCGACGACCAACTCAATGACGGCACGTTTTACAACACCACGCCGGCCTCCAATTCAGGCGGTTCGCGTGACCGCTACGCCGCGGGTGGCGAGCTGAGCATTCCCGTTACCGACACCTTGCTCGCCTCGGCGGCCGGGCGCTGGGACCAATACAAATTCAGTGGCCGCACCGAGCAACAAAAAACCTACAACCTGGGCCTGGAATGGCGCCCGGTGACCAGCCTGCTGTTTCGTGGCAGCTACGGCACCAGCTTTCGCGCACCCGACCTCAACTACCTCTACCAGGCCGCGACCAATGGCTACACGCCTGACCAGATCGACTATTACGGTTGCAGCAAGGGCGTAGAAGGGGCGTGTGACCGGGGCCGCGTGGATTACACCCAGACCGGTAATTCGGACCTCGCCTCCGAGCGTGGCAAGTCCTGGACGTATGGCTTTGTCTGGTCGCCCTCGCATCAGTTTGATTTCTCCGCCGACTTCTGGCGCGTCGAAATCAAGGACCTGTTGACCACCGTCGACATCAACCGCTTGCTGCAACAGGAAAACCAGTGCCGCAACGGCCAGCTTGATGCGACCACTTGCGCCGACGTCCTGGCACGCATCCAGCGCAATGCCAGCACGGCGGCAGTGGACCCGAACGTGCTGCAACGGGTGCAGGTCAATGCGATCAACGCCGCCAGCGAGCGGGTCAGCGGCCTGGACCTCAAGAGTAATATTCGCTGGGGCGCAGGCCAGTACGGCGCGTTCAGTTCGGCGATTGGCTACAGCCTGGTGCTGTCCCACTACCTCAAGGAATCGGACGATGCGCAAACCCAGAACCTGCGCTCCAGCACCGACAACCACGACTGGCGCAGCAAGGTCAACGCGAGCCTGACCTGGGACTACCAGCACCTCACCACCACGCTGACCGGCATTCGCTACGGCAGCGTGACCAATGGCGCCGGCGATGGGCGCCTGTCGCCCTGGACCACCTTCAACGCCAGCGCCCGTTACCAGGTGAACGAGCAGGCGAGTGTCGGCCTGACCGTCAACAACCTGCTCAATCAGGTCAAGCACGATGACTCCGCCGGCTGGCCGTATTACCCCAGCGGCAACTACGACCCCTATGGCCGCCAGGTCTGGCTGGACGTGAGTTACCACTTCGGCAAGTAGCGCATAAGCACATGCGCTAACGGTCTAACCGGTGCTCTATAAAAACCCTGGCGTCGACGCACAACCCTGCATAAGTGAGCCTTCAGTGTTTTTGGAAAAGGAGTTGAGTTTGTGAGCCTGTTTCGCTTCATGGTGTGGGCGCTGCTGGCGGGGCTTTGGGCCCCGTCACTGCTCGCTCAACCGACGCACGCTTTGACGGTATACGGCGAAGCGCCCAAGTACCCGGCCAACTTCAAACACCTGGATTACGTCAACCCGAACGCGCCCAAGGGCGGCAGTTTTCGTCGTTCGTCGATGGAAGGCGGGGCGTTTGATCACCTGATCCCGTATGTCGACAAAGGCACCGGCATCACCCAGATCCAGGGTTGGCTCTACAGCCCGTTGGCGTACCGTTCGCAGGATGAGCCGTACACCGTGTACGGGCTGGTCGCGCAAGGCATGGAGCTGGCAGATGACCATTCATGGCTGCGTTTCTACCTCAATCCCAAGGCGCGGTTTGCCGATGGCACGCCCATCACCGCGCAGGACGTGGCCTACACCTTCAAGCTGTTCACCACCGAAGGCAGCCTGGCGTATCGCCAAAGCTTTGCCGATGTGGACCAGGTGCTGGTGGAATCGCCGACCCAAGTGCGGTTCACCTTCAAAAGCGCCGACAATCGCACCTTGCCCCTGGACCTCGCTTCACTGCCGGTGCTGCCGGAACATTGGTGGCAGGGACGCAATTTCGCCAGCGGCGGCGGCTTTGAACCGCCGGTGGGCAGCGGCCCGTACCGTATCAGCAGCGTGGACAACGGCCGCAGTGTCACCTTCGAACGGGTCAAGGATTGGTGGGGGCGAGACCTGCCGGTGACGCAGGGGCAGTACAACTTCGACACCCTGCGGCTTGAGTTTTTTGCCGACGGCGACGTGTCGCGCCAGATCCTGCAAGCCCAGGGTTACGACTTCAATCGCGAATTTTCCGCCACCAGTTATTCGGTGGGCTACGACGGCGAGGCTTTGCGCGACGGTCGTCTGCAACGTGAACAACTGGCACCGAATGCCGTGCAGGGCACCCAGGGCTTTGTGTTCAACCTGCAAAAACCGCAGTTCCAGGACCGCCGCGTGCGCGAGGCGCTGAGCCTGTTGTGGGATTTCGACTGGAGCAACCGGCAGATGATGCACAGCCTGTACCTGCGCCAGCGCAGCTTCTTTTCCCGCAGCGCATTGGCGGCCACCCAGCTGCCGGATGCCCAGGAGCTGGCCATTCTGGAACCCTGGCGCGGGCAAGTGCCGGAGGAGGTGTTCACCCAGGTCTACCAGCCGCCGCGCACCGATGGCAGCGGGCGCATTCGGCCGCAGCAGGCGCAAGCGCTGAAGTTACTGGCCGAGGCGGGCTGGACCCCGCGCGGCGACCAGTTGGTTAACGCCGAGGGCACGCCGTTGCAGTTCACCTTCCTGAATGCCCAGAAAGGCTTCGAACGTTTGCTGCTGCCCTACAAACGCAACCTGGCGCAGATCGGCATCGGCTTCACGATCCGCATGATCGACTCGGCCCAATACGCCAACCGCGTGCGCGCACGGGACTACGACATGATCGTCAACGGCTACCCGGTCAGCCCATCGCCGGGCCGCGAGCTGACCAACTACTTCGGTTCCGAGAGTGCCGATGACCCTGGCTCCAACAATTACATGGCACTGCGCAACCCGGCGGTGGACGCCTTGATCGATGGCCTTGTCCGCGCCAACGACCGCCCGACCATGGTGCGCTACGCCCATGCCCTCGACCGCGTGTTGCAGTGGGGCTTCTACTGGATTCCCAACTATTACCCGCCGGGCTCGTCCTCGCTGTGGTGGAACCGTTTTGGTCGGCCCCGCACAGCGCCGCTCAATGACGTGGGCATCGACACCTGGTGGGAAGTGAGCCCGACACCGCTGACCACCGCACAGATGCGTCAACTGACTGAGGCTTCCCAACATGCTGGCCTATAGCGCGCGCCGTTTATTGCTGATCGTACCAACGCTGGTGTGCATCCTGCTGGTCAACTTTTTTATCGTGCAAGCCGCCCCGGGTGGCCCGGTTGAGCAAGCCATCGCGCGCTTGCAAGGCATCGGCAGCCAAGCGTCGGTGGCCGGCACACGGGTGGAAACCGGCAGCAATGAATCGCGCACAACTCGTGGCCTGGACCCCGCGCTGGTGGCCGATATCGAGCGCCAATACGGCTTCGACAAGCCCCTTGGCGCGCGGCTGTGGTTGATGCTCAGCAGCTACGCGCGGCTGGATTTTGGCGATAGCTTCTTCCGCGGCGCCAAGGTCACCGACCTGATCCTGCAAAAACTGCCGGTGACTTTGTCCCTGGGCTTCTGGGCCACGCTGATCAGTTACCTGGTGTCGATCCCGCTGGGCATCCGCAAGGCCGTGCGCCATGGCAGCCGCTTCGATGTGTGGAGCAGTGCGGCGGTCATTATCGGCCACGCCATGCCGGCGTTCCTGTTCGCCTTGCTGCTGATCGTGGTATTCGGCGGCGGTAGCCTGTTGAACTGGTTTCCGGTGCGCGGCCTGGTCTCGGAGAACTTTGCCAGCCTGTCATGGGCGGGCAAGGTCGTGGACTACTTCTGGCACCTTGTCTTGCCGGTATCGGCGCTGGTGATTGGCGGCTTTGCCACACTGACCATCCTCACCAAAAACAGCTTCCTCGACGAGATCAGCCGCCAGTACGTAGTGACCGCGCGGGCCAAGGGCTTCAGCGAAAAACAGGTGCTGTACAAACACGTGTTTCGCAACGCCATGCTGCTGATCGTGGTTGGCCTGCCCCAGGCGCTCACCGCGATGTTGTTCGGCGGCTCGTTGCTGATTGAAGTGATTTTCTCCCTCGACGGCCTCGGTCGCCTGAGCTACGAAGCGGCAGTGGCACGGGACTATCCCGTGGTCTTCGGCACGCTGTTTATCTTTACCCTGGTCGGGTTGGTCATCAAGTTGCTGGGCGACCTGTGCTACCGCCTGCTGGACCCCCGGCTGGATTTTTCCGCGAGGTCGCATTGATGCCGGTTTTTACTCCGATTACCCGTCGCCGCTGGCTGCACTTCAAGCGCAATCGCCGCGGCTGGTGGTCGCTGTGGATGTTCCTGGCGCTGTTCGCCGTATGCCTGGGTGCCGAACTGCTGGCCAACGACAAGCCTCTGGTGATGGCGTACCAGGGCTCACTGTATTTCCCGGCCTTCGAGCGCTACACCGAGCAGGATTTCGGCGGCACGTTGGCGTTTCAGCCGGATTACCGTGACCCTTACGTGCATGAACTGATTGAAGGGCAGGGCGGCTGGATGCTGTTTGCGCCTATTCCGTTCAGCTACGACACGGTCAACTACGACCTCACGACCCCTTCGCCGGCGCCGCCCAGCGCGAGCAACTGGCTCGGCACCGATGATCAAGCCCGGGATGTATTGGCGCGGGTGATTTTCGGCACCCGGATATCGCTGTTATTTGCCTTGGCACTGACCGTGGTGAGCACTTTGATCGGGGTCGCCGCCGGCGCGCTGCAAGGCTATTACGCCGGTTGGGTCGACCTGTTGGGGCAGCGCCTGATCGAGATCTGGTCGGGGCTACCGGTCCTGTACTTGCTGATCATCTTGTCCGGGTTTGTCGAACCGGGTTTCTGGTGGCTGCTGGGGATCATGGCGCTGTTTTCCTGGCTGACCCTGGTGGATGTGGTGCGCGCCGAGTTCCTGCGCGGGCGCAACCTGGAGTACGTGAAGGCCGCGCGAGCCCTGGGTGTGGGCGATGTTCAGGTGATGTTGCGGCACATTCTGCCCAACGCGCTGACTGCCACCTTGACCTACTTGCCGTTCATTTTGACCGGGGCCATTTCGACCCTCACCGCCCTGGATTTTCTTGGCTTCGGCATGCCCACGGGCAGTGCGTCCCTGGGTGAGTTGATCGGCCAGGGAAAAAACAACCTGCAAGCCCCGTGGCTGGCGCTGACCGCGTTTTTTACGTTGGCGTTGATCCTGTCCCTGTTGGTGTTTATCGGCGAAGCCTGCCGCGACGCCTTCGACCCCCGATCCTGATAAGCGAGCTGTGCCGTGACTGACGCGTTGATTGAAATTCGTAACCTGAAAGTGGCGTTCGACGGGCACAAAGCGGTGCGTGGCATCGACCTGGATATTCACCCGGGCGAGTGCCTGGCGCTGGTGGGCGAGTCGGGCTCCGGCAAATCGGTGACCGCCCACTCGATCCTGCAATTGCTGCCGCCCCACACCACGCGTACCCAGGGCAGTATTCGCTACCAGGGCGAAGAGCTGCTCGGCGCGCGGCCGGAGCGTTTAAGGCAGATTCGCGGCGATCGCATCGCGATGATCTTTCAGGAGCCGATGACCTCGCTCAACCCGCTGTACAGCGTCGAACGGCAGTTGTCCGAAACCCTGCTGCTGCACAAAGGCCTGGGCGGTGCGGCGGCGCGTGAGCGCGTGTTGGAGTTGCTCGAACTGGTGGGCATCCAGCACCCGCGCCAGCGCCTGGCAGCGTACCCGCATCAGCTCTCCGGCGGGCAGCGCCAGCGGGTGATGATCGCCATGGCCCTGGCTTGCGAACCGCTGCTGTTGATCGCCGACGAGCCCACCACGGCCCTGGACGTGACCGTGCAGCGACGCATTCTTGCGCTGCTCAAAGACCTGCAGCAACGCCTGGGCATGGCGCTGCTGTTGATCAGCCACGACCTCAACGTGGTGCGCAGCATCGCCCAGCGCGTGGCGGTGATGCGCGCCGGCCAGATCGTCGAACAGGCCGACTGCCAGGCACTGTTTGCCGCGCCGCAGCACGCCTACAGCCGGCAGTTGCTCGAGGCCGAGCCCGAGGGCAGGGCGGTGGTGCGTGAGACGGCGGACAACCTGCTGGAAGTGGACAACCTCAAGGTCTGGTTCCCGCAAGGCGGCCTGCTGCGGCGCAAACCGCCGATCAAGGCGGTGGACGGCATCGACCTGCGCCTGCAACGTGGCAAAACCTTGGGCATTGTTGGCGAATCCGGCTCGGGCAAATCCACCCTTGGCCAGGCGATCCTGCGGTTGATCGACGCCCAAGGCAGCATTCGCTTCCAGGGCCAGGCCCTCGACGCGCTCAAAGGCAAGGCCCTGCGTCCCTGGCGGCGCAAACTACAGGTGGTGTTTCAAGACCCGTTCGGCAGCCTCAGTCCGCGCATGAGCGTGCAGCAAATCATCGAAGAAGGCCTGCGCGTACACACGGACCTCAATGCTTGCGCGCGCGAAGCTCAAGTGATTGCCGTGTTGCGCGACGTCGGACTCGACCCCGATACGCGCCATCGCTTCCCCCACGAATTCTCCGGCGGCCAGCGCCAACGCATCGCGATCGCCCGCGCACTGGTGATCAAGCCGGATTTGATATTGCTCGACGAACCCACCTCAGCCCTCGACCGCACCGTGCAAAAGCAGGTGGTGAGCTTGCTGCGCAGGTTGCAGGAGGAGCATGGGCTGACCTACTTGTTTATCAGCCACGACCTGGCGGTGGTAAGGGCGTTGGCTCACGACTTGATCGTGGTGAAGGATGGCGTGGTGGTGGAGGCGGGGAGTACCGAGCAATTGTTCGACGCGCCGGAGCATGCCTATACGCGGGATTTGCTGGTAGCGTCGTCGTTGAGGAATCGCGAGTAGTACAGCCTAGTGGGTGCTGATCTCACGCTTTACCGTCTGCAGTGCTTCTGCCAACAACCAGTCCCGGAACCTCGTCAGTTTGGGCAGGCTGGCGCACTCAGGCCGATAAATGACGTAGTAGGCCAGCTCCGATGGAACACTGATCTCTGGGAACAGCCTCACCAAGCGTCCGCTTGCCAGATCGTCGTGCGCCATGACGCTGCGGGCTAGCGCAACACCATGCCCCTCAACCGCAGCTTGCAACACGGCGGCAGAATTGTTGATTTGCATGCCTCGCAGGGAGAGGGAGTCCTTCGATCCGGCTTTCTGCATCCAGGTTTCCCAGCTCGGAAAGCCGGTATGGCTATCCATCGACAGGTCGTGAATCAACGTCTCCTGTGCCAGGTCACTGGTTTTTTGCAAACGCGAATGCTCGCGCAACAGTTGTGGCGAGCACACCGGATACACCTCTTCGTCCATCAGCTTCTCGGCGGTCAGCCCCGGCCAACGCCCCGTGCCATAACGCACGCCGATATCGATCCGCTGGGCGACGAAATCCACCGGCTTGAGGTTGGTATCCAGACGCACGTCTGTTTCGGGGCACACCGCCTGAAAGCGGTCGATACGAGGCAAAAGCCATTTGGCGGCAAAAGCCGGGCTGACGGCCACGGTCAGTACGCCGCTGATCGAGCCTTCGCTAAGTCGTTCCATCCCCAGCGCCAGCCTGTCGAAACCTGCCCGGATGTCTGGCAATGCACGCTCAGCCGCCTCAGTAGGTACAAGGCGTGCCCGACCGCTGCTACCGCGCACAAACAGCGGGCTACCCAGCCAGTCTTCCAGCGTACGGACCAACTGACCGACAGCGGCGGGTGTGACATTGAGTTCGACCGCCGCCGAAGAAAAGCTCTGATGGCGGGCGCTGGCCTCGAAAGCACGCAGGGCGTTGAGATGGACGGGCGATTTCATATCGATAAAGTTTTTCTTTCTGGGGCTGACACTTTATCTCGTTTGTCTGCGGGCCGGAAGAGGAGAAAAATCGCCTCCATGCCGACTGTTGATCTGTTTGATGGGTGAGCGCATAGGCATGAGAGTGCCGTTGGAAACAATAGTTTTTCTTCCATTCAAGTCCTGCCTGGCGGCGGGCGCACAGAGAGATTTTCAAGATGAGCAATCAATTCAAGGGCAAGAAGCTGTTGGTCGTCGGTGGCACCAGCGGCATGGGCCTGCAGACGGCGCGCACCGTACTGGCCGAAGGCGGCAGCGTAGTCATCGTGGGCAACCGCCCGGAAAAAACCGAAGCAGCCCGCCGGGAATTGGCTGAACTGGGCCAGGTATGGGCACTGACCGCCGACCTGGCCAACGACGCCGCCGTCGCTTCGCTGATCAAAACCCTGGACGAACAGCATTCGGATATCGACCTGCTGGTCAACGCCGCTGGCGTGTTCTTCCCCAAGCCATTCCTGGAGCATTCGGAAGCCGATTACGCCCAGTACATGTCGATCAACAAAGCGACCTTCTTCATCACGCAAAAGGTTGCCGCCAACCTGGTCGCCAAGAACCGCCCGGGCGCGATCGTGAACATTGGTTCGATGTGGGGCAAGCAGGCGATCGCGGCCACACCGTCGTCGGCCTACTCGATGGCCAAGGCGGGTCTGCACTCGCTGACCCAGCACCTGGCGATGGAACTGGGCAGCAAGAACATCCGTGTTAACGCGGTGTCGCCTGCCGTGGTGCAGACCCCTATCTACGAAGGCTTCATTCCAAAAGCCGAAGTACACAGTGCGCTGCAAGGCTTCAACAGCTTCCACCCGATTGGCCGTGTGGGCACGCCTCAGGATGTCGCCGAAGTGGTTGCCTTCCTCCTCTCGGACAAGGCGGGCTGGGTTACTGGCGCCGTCTGGGACGTCGATGGCGGTGTCATGGCTGGCCGTAACTGACCTGCGCCGCTGACGCACTGAGTTCTTTGCCAGGCGTGCCCCCACACAAGGCTTCAATCTGTTTTTGGAGAAAGACCATGATGCAAGACTGGAATGGCTACCGCGACGCCCTGATGGAGCGCGTGGGCGACTACGCCAAACAAAACCCCGACGTAATGCGCGGCCTGATGATGATCGACAATTCGGCGGTCAAGACGGGGCATCTGGAACCGAAGATCCACGAGCTGATCGCATTGGCGGTGGCTGTGACCACGCGCTGCGACGGGTGTATTTCCGTTCACACCAAGAAGGCGGTGGAGCACGGTGCCACGCTTGAAGAAATCACCGAAGCCCTCGGTGTGGCGATTGCCCTGAACGCGGGTGCTGCGCTGACGTACTCGGCACGCGTCGTCGAGGCCTATCAACAGCTGCCCAGTCAGTAAGCCCTATCAATAAGCACCGACCACCCACGGACGGGTTGGCCGGTGTCTTTGTCCCCGCTTGGATAACCCTCATGCTGATCAATGCCGATTTCACTCGCCGCGCCATCGTGGCGTCCCAGCAGTGTCAATGGGTGGCTTCGCCCCAGGATGGCGTCGAGCGCGTGATGCTGGACCGCGTGGGCGCGGAACAAGCCCGTGCCACCAGCCTTGTGCGGTATGCCCCTGACTCCCGTTTCCCTCGCCACCCCCATCCCGGGGGAGAGGAGATTCTCGTGTTGTCGGGGACCTTCTCCGACGGAAGTGGGGACTACCCGGCGGGTTGGTATTTGCGCAATCCCCCCGGGTCCAGCCATCAACCCTCCAGCGCCGGGGGCGCCGTCATTTTCGTCAAGCTTCAGCAGATGCAGGGACGCGAGCAGCGCCATGTGCGCATTGATACCCGTGACCCTGCCGCGTGGCGTCGGGAGGGCCGGCGCGAGGTTTGCACGCTGTTCCGTGATGAAACGGAGCAGGTCTGTCTGCAACGTCTGGCACCGCATGACGCGATTTTCGAGACGCTGCCTGATGGCGCTGAACTGCTGGTGCTGGCGGGCAACGTGACGCTGGATGGAAAGGCATACGAGTGCGGCAGTTGGGTGCGCCTGCCTGCTGGTGAGTCTGCGAATCTCTACGCTGGCGACCAAGGCGCCACCCTGTACCTCAAAACGGGCCACCTGGCCGATGTGGCGGCAGAGGAATGAGCAAGCACACGGTACGCATTGCTATCGTTGGTGCCGGTTTGAGCGGCCTGTACGCCGCCTACCTGCTGGAACGCCAGGGCATAACCGATTATGTGTTGCTGGAGGGGAGGGAAGCCCTCGGCGGCCGTATTGCGTCCATCGACGCCACCGGCCAGGCCGTTACCCACATTGGCGCGAACACCGACGGCATCGACCGCTTCGACCTGGGCCCTACCTGGTTCTGGCCTGGCTACCAACACGAGCTTGGCCGGCTGGTGGAGGCCTTGGGCCTGGAGCAGTTTGAGCAGTTCGAGGAGGGCGACATGATGGTGGAGCGCTCACCCGAGGAGCCTGCTGTGCGCATGCATGGCTACGTGAACTCGCCCGCGTCCATGCGCCTGGCCGGTGGCATGGGGCGCTTGACCGAAGCCCTGCGAGATAAGCTCGCCCCGGCAAACATCATCACCGGCCACACGGTGCGCCGACTTCGCAAACACCACGGCTGTATCGAGCTTGAGAGCGAAAACGCCGCAGGCCATGTCAGTGCCTGGCAGGCCGAGCATGTCTTGCTGGCGCTGCCGCCTCGACTGGTCGAAAGCACCATCGCATTCGAACCGGCCTTGCCTGCATCGCTGGCCCTGCAGTGGCGTGAAACGGCGACGTGGATGGCACCTCAAGCCAAGTACGTCGCCATCTATGACACACCGTTCTGGCGGGAGCAGGGGTTGTCCGGTGAAGGCCGCAGTGCACGTGGGCCACTGGGTGAAATCCATGACGCCTCCATGCTGGGTGGCAGCGCAGCGCTGTTTGGCTTCCTGGGCGTGCCGGCGCGTGTACGCAGCACGGTCTCCGACGAGGTATTGCGCACGCACTGCCGTGCGCAACTGGTCCGGATGTTTGGCCCTCTGGCGGCGACGCTCAAGGCCGAAGCCATCAAGGACTGGGCGCAAGACCCGCTTACGGCCACTGCAGTCGATATAAATGCCGCGGCCCAGCATGCCCGAGCGCCCTCGGCCAAGGCAACTTCGGGACCCTGGCAAGGATGCCTGACAGGCATCGCCAGTGAGTGGTCGCCGCAGTTTTCCGGCTATTTGGCCGGGGCCGTCGAGGCCGCCGGCCTGGGCGTGAAGGCGTTGACTGAACATGCCAGTGCGGCTGCGTTGAATCCATCGAAGCGTTGACCTGAGATCGCAAGGCAAGACGGCACTCGTTGTTGTTTCGGCCTGACACTTCTCCGTTTTTTATCTTTTCAGGAGCCGAGGGCTATGAACGCTACATACCGTGCCATGCAAGTCACCCGACCGGGTTTTCTGGAGCTGGTTAACCGTCCAACAACTGCCCCTGGTAGTGGGCAGGTGCTGATTGCCGTGGAGGCCTGCGGCATCTGTGGTGCCGATATTGGCGACATCGAAGGGGCGGACCCTGCACTGCAGCCGCCGCGTGTGCCGGGTCATGAAGTGGTCGGCCGCATCGCCGCGCTGGGCGAGCACGTTCCATCGCTCTGGAAAGTCGGCCAGCGTGTGGGCGTGGGCCGCCTGGGCGGGCCTTGCGGCGAATGTGTACCGTGTCGCCAGGGGCACTTTCAGCTGTGCCAACACCAGCCCTTTGTCGGCGCTACTTGCGACGGTGGTTATGCCGAAATGATGCTGGCGCGAGCCTCCGGGTTGGTATCGATTCCTGACGAACTCCTTGCCGAGGAAGCCGCGCCGTTGCTTTGCGCCGGCATCGCCACGTTCAATGCGTTGAAGAAGTGCGGCGCGCAGGCGGGCGATACGGTTGCCATCTTTGGTATTGGCGGCCTGGGGCATATGGCCCTGCAGTATGCGCGCCGGATGGGGTTTCGCGTGGTTGCCATCGGGCGCGGCACTGATATCGCCGACGACGCATGGAACCTGGGAGCCCATGTCTACATCGACACCCATGAAGAAGACGCGGCGACGAAGCTCAAGGAAATGGGCGGCGCTCAGGCCATCGTGAGTACTATCAGCGCCCCTGCTACCGTATCGGCGCTCATGGCCGGGCTCGCACCACAAGGCCGTCTTGTTCTGCTTGGAGCGGGCAAAGATCCGTTGCCGGTGTCGACCGGCCACCTGGTCGTGGGTGAGCGCAGCCTGCTGGGTTCGATCACCGGCTCGCCCTACGAAAACGAAAGGACCCTGGATTTCAGCGTGCTGGCTGACGTACGCCCGAGGATCGAAGTGATGCCCTTCGAACAGGCCAATGAAGCCTACCAACGGATGAAGTCCGGCGACGTCAAATTCCGCATGGTATTGAGCATCGCAGGTGAGCACGCCGCTGCGCGCATTGACCCGTGATGACGACCTTGCTGTCGGTACTCGACACCCATGAAGAACCATGATCTCAACACTGCCCCAACAGACTGCCGATGCCGACGGCTGAAGAGCTTGGAGGAGGGTGTCCGCTCGGAATTGGCCATGCACCTCTGCAGGCATTAGCAATGCCTCGGCCAATCTGGGACTGCAATTCGACGGGTCGCTGATCCTGCTGGGGCTTGGTGGGATTTTGGATTGCTGGGCGCGTCCGCACTGGTGCTGGAAATGCCATCGGCATGAAGAGAAAGCACGCGTTCAATCGCTCAACGATTTCATCGTGTTCGGCGTGATGGCGGTCGGGTCTTTTTCGTCGGGTGGGCTGCTGTCGGCTTATGGCTGGAATACAGTGCTGTGGGTTTCGCTTTTACCGCTGGTGTTGGCTGTCGTCGCGCTGGCACTGACTGTCCCCAAGTACATGGCCGGTCGGTTTGATCTGAAAGGGCAAGGTGCGTTAGCCACTCGAGCGCATTTCCTGCTCAAACAAATCCCGGGCGCTATACGTCATTTAACATAATATACATTATGCGCAATCATATGATCCGTTATCAGGGTCAGTGCCAGCCAGATTTCAACCAGTGCACCACGCTCCTCATCGACCAAACCCAGCCTGTCTCGATTTGGTCGATGAGCCTGGATCACACCTGAGCGAAACCGCCATCCACGAACATCTCGCTGCCCGTCATGAAGCTGCTCTCATCCGATGCCAGGAACAATGCCGCATTCGCCACTTCATCTGGCTGCCCCATACGACCCAGCGGTACACGCGTAACCATCGAATCGACAATCGCATCCTTCTGGCCGGTACCTGATAGCGCTCTGTCCAAACCTGGTGTCGTTGTCGGCCCAGGTGAAAGCACGTTCACGCGAATACCTGTGCCTTGCAGATCCAGCGCCCAGCTTCTCGCGAAGTTTCGCAGTGCGCCTTTCGACGCGCTGTAGACGCTGAACGCTGCGGTGCCCATCGAGGCCGTCGTCGAACCTGTCAGCACAATCGAGCCACCGGCGCTCATCAATGGCAACGCGTTCTGTACGGTGAACAACGTGCCTTTCACGTTCACGCCAAAGGTGCGATCAAACGATTCCTCCGTGATCGCACCAATGGGCTCCAGATCCCCAAGGCCCGCATTGGCGAACAACACATCAACACGACCTTTGTCAGCCTTGATCTGCGCGAATACCCGCTCAAGATCACGCAGGTTTGAAATGTCGCCCTGGATCGCGATCGCGTCATGCCCGATCAGGACCAAGGCTTTGTCCAGTTCATCCTGGCGGCGTCCCACGATAACGACCTGTGCACCTTCGGCCGCAAAGCGTATGGCGCTGGCCAAGCCGATCCCGCTGTTGCCACCGGTGACGATGGCGATTTTCCCGTTGAGCCTGTTCATGAGTGTTTCCCTCAAATGTTGAGGCCCAAGCGTAGATCTGCGCTATTTTTTTGAATAGTATGCACCTTTTGGTAAGTACCTCAGCCTGAGGGCAAAAACATGTCAAACAGCACCTTTAACTGCGGGCTCGACGCCGCCCTGGCGGTGATTGGCGGGAAATGGAAACCGTTGGTCCTGTATCACCTGGCCCATGAAGTTCACCGTTATGGCGAACTGCGGCGCGCCGTTGGCGGCGTGACGGACAAGGTGCTGATCCAGCAATTGAAGGAGCTGGAACGCGATGAGATCATCGCGCGCATCGACTACAAGGAGATACCGCCAAAGGTCGAATACTCCCTGACTCCCTTCGGACGCTCGCTGGCCCAGGCATTGGGGCCGCTTTGCCAATGGGGCACCGACCATATGCTGGCGGTTGAACGCATCAGTGAGCGCCGAACGACCGCCCTCGCCCAGCCTTAAATTCGCAAAATATCCAACTCGACTAAATGGATATTTAGTTGAGTTAAATCAGTATGTTACGTCTATCTCCCGTATCCATTGCCTATTCACGACACCCTGCCGCTGGTGACTCTGTAGCGAGTCTGTAAACACCGGCTTGTATGCGCCGAGGGCGATCACTAAGCTGGCCCCTCTTTTTTACCGCCGCCCGGAACCACCATGTCTCGAAGTATCGCCCACCTCGCCCTGCTGCTGGGGTTGATCACCGCCGTCGGCCCGTTTGCCATCGACAGCTACCTGCCGGCGTTGCCGACACTCGGCGCCAGCCTGCATGCCTCGCCTGCCGCGGTGCAGATGAGCCTGACGGTGTTCTTCATGATCATCGGTGTGTGCCAGCTGTTCTACGGCCCGATCAGCGATGTGTTCGGGCGCAAGCCGCCGATCTATGCCGGCCTGGCGATTTTCATCGTGGCCAGCATTGGTTGCGCCCTCGCCCCCTCCATCGAGGTGCTGATCGGCTTCCGGGCGTTGCAGGCCTTTGGCGCCTGCGCCGGGATGGTGATTCCACGGGCGATTGTGCGTGACTTGTACACCGGCCATGAAGCCGCGCGCCTGATGGCGTTGCTGATGCTGGTGGTGAGCATTTCACCGATTCTCGCACCGCTGGCCGGCAGCGTGATCATTGCAGTGTGGAGCTGGCGCGAAGTGTTTTGGGTACTGGGTGTGGCCGCAGTGCTGTGCCTGATCATGACCGCCGTGCAATTGCCGGAAACCCACCCCGCCGAACGCCGCCTGGGCAAGACCCTGGGCAATGCGTTCGGCAGCTACGGCGCGTTGCTGCGTGATCCGGTGTTTACCGGGTTGTCGGTAGTGGGCGGTTTTGGCCTGGCGACGTTCTTCGTGTTCATCGGCAGCGCGCCATTCGTTTACATCGAGTACTACGGGCTCACGCCAACGCAATTCAGCCTGTGCTTTGCCCTCAACGCGGCGTCGTTTTTTGCCCTGAGCCAGTTGACCGCGCGCTTGAGTGCACGCTTCGGCCTCGCGCCGTTGATTCGCTGGTCGGTGGCGGGCGTGGCGACCGTCATGACCTTGCTGGCACTTACCACACTGTGGGGCAACAGCCTGCCGTTAATGATGGCACTGCTGTTTATTGGCTTTGGCTTTCTCGGCTTGCTGTTGCCGGCGGCCGGCGTGTTGTCCCTGGAAGATCACGGTGCCGTGGCCGGTTCGGCCTCGGCGCTGTTGGGCGCGATCCAGATGATCACCGCCGCCGTAGCCATGTCCCTGGCCGGCCTGTTCGCAGACCACACACCGGCGCCGATGTTGATCGGCATCGCCCTCAGCGCCGTGGCAGCGATGCTGACGGTGTGGTGGACGCTGCGCCGCCTGCCGGCACACCTGCAACCTCAGTCGCGCACCTGACCAGCGGAGATTGGCGCCCCGGTCTGGAGCCCCATTGCCGCCAAATAAGCCCACGGGTAAATCCCCCGCTGGTGCCCATCGCTGAAAATCAACTGCACGCCATACCCCTGGGGATGGACCTCCAGCACCCGGACACGGTCCGACACCAGCGGCGGCATGCCTCTCAATCGGAAGGCCCGGCACTGCGAGCACGGGCATTCACGGCGCAGGCGAGCGTGGTCGATCCATTGCACGCCGTCGCGCCATTCCAGCCTCAAGCGCCCATCATCATCGCGGCCAATGCCGTTCGGTGCACAGTTCATTGCAGTTGTGCCAGGGCAATGCGCACCGCCTTGCGTACTTCCGGGTCGCCATCGTCGGCCGCATCACGCAGCGGGCCAAGGGCCTGTCGGTCGCCCAACTCGCCCAGCGCCAGGGCGGCTTCCTTGCGCAGGTTGCTGATGCTGTGGCCCAACGTCAGGAGCAGCGCCGACAACGCCGGTGCATACCGCAGGCGCCCAAGGCTGCGGGTAGCGCGCAGGCGGACTTGCCAGTAGTCATCGGCCAGCGCCGTGATCAAGGCGTCGCCCGCGCGGGTGCTACCGACTTTGCCCAAGGTGGTCGCGGCCTCTTCCCGTACTTGCCAGGTGGCGTCCTGCAACGCTTCATACAGCGCCGGCAGTACCCGCTCATCACTGGCCAGGCCGAGGGCGCCGGTGGCGGCACGCCGGACCTCGGTGTCCGGATCGCTGCTGGCCAACCTCGCCAGGGCGTCCAATGCCGGCAGGTGCTTGAGCCAGCCGAGCACACCGACCGCTTCGCGGCGCACCCCCGCATCGGTATCGCTCAGCGCCAGCATTGCCGACGGCGCCGCCGCTTCAAGGCGCAACTCGCGCAGGGCACGGAAGATTGCCGTGCGCACGCTGACGTCGGCGTGGGTGGCCCATGGCAATAACAGCCGGCCCGCCTGCGTCGACTTGAGTACGCTCAAGCTCTGGGCGGCGGCATCACGTACCGACGCTTCAGTGTCGGTCAGCGCCTGGCACAGCGCCTCGACCACTGCGTCTTCTTCCCACGCCTCCAGCAGGCTGGCAGCCTGGGCGCGCACGTCGGTGGCCGGGTCGTGGCGCAGGCTGTCCACCAGCCACACCAGGCCGTCGGGGTCTTCCAGGTCAGCCAAGTCAATCAGGGCGATCCGGCGCATGCCGGCATCCGGCGCTTGCAGCCGCGGGCGCAGGGCTTGGATGTCGGGGTTTTCGGTTTCATAGGTCATATGGCAAATCGCGGTCTTGGGTGATCGTTGGGTAGCCCGAGCGGGTTCAGCCGTGGTAACTGGCGACCATCTTCGTGGTGCAGCAGCTCCAGGCAATGGCGCTTGAGGTGGGTAAATTCCGGCGTGGTCATCAGTTCGGTGCTGCGCGGCCTTGGGAAAGTCAGCTGGAAATCCTCGATGATGCGCCCGGGGCGCGGGCTCATCACCAGGATGCGGTCGGCCAGGAACAGCGCTTCGTCGATGTCATGGGTAACAAACACCACGGTGGTGCGGATGCGCGTCCAGATGTCCAGCAGCAAGGCCTGCATCTTCATGCGGGTCAGGGCATCCAGCGCGCCGAACGGTTCATCCATCAACAGCAGGCCGGGACGATTGATCAATACCCGGGCAATTTCCACCCGCTGCTGCATGCCACCCGACAGCTGGTTGGGCCAGCGCTCGGCAAAACCTTCCAGGCCCACCAGGTGAAGGATCTCATCGGCGGCGGCCAGGCGCTCGGCCTTGCCTACGCCGCGCATCTTCAGGCCGAAGGCAACGTTTTCGCGCACCGTACGCCAAGGGAACAGTGTGTGTTGCTGAAACACCATGCCCCGTTGCTGGGACGGCCCGGCAACCGGCCGGCCATCCATTTCCAGCGTGCCCTGGCTTGGCGTGAGATGCCCGGCCAGCGCGCCGAGCAAGGTTGACTTGCCACACCCGGACGGGCCGAGGATGCACACGAACTGCCCCGGCTCGATCCTGCAATCCAGGGCTTTCACCGCCTCGAATGCCTGCTGCTGTTCGCCCAATACAATGGACAAGCCGCGTATGTCGACACGGCCTTCAAGATGACTCATCAGGCTTTACCTCGTGGTCGATGCCAGGGAGTGAACAGTGCGCCGAGACGCTTGACCAACAGGCTGCTGCCCATGCCCAGCACGCCGATCAACAGCATGCCAACGACAATGTCGGCATAGTTCTGGATGGTGTAGGACTCCCAGGTGTAATAGCCGATGCCGTACTGACCGGAGATCATTTCCGCTGTCACCAGGCAGAACCACGAAGTGCCCATGCCAATCGCCAGGCCGGTGACGATGCTCGGCGCGGCGCCCGGCAAAATCACCTCCAGCAGGATCGCCCGGCGCCCTGCCCCCAGGCTGCGCGCCGAGGCGATCAGCCGAGGATCGACGCCTTCCACGCCATGCACCGTATTGAGCAGCACCGGAAACAGCGCGCCGGTGAAGGTGATAAAGATCATCGACAGCTCCGACGACGGGAACATCAGGATCGCCAGCGGAATCCAGGCCACCGCCGGGATCGGCCGGATCACCTCCAGCGGCGGCAACAGCAGGTCTTCCGCCCACTTCCAGCGGCCAATCGCGATGCCCAGGCCGATCCCCACCAGCGCGGCCGCCAGGTAGCCCTCGAACACCCGGGTCAGGCTTGCGCTCAAGTGCCGCACAAGCTTGCCCGAGTCCGCCAGCCCCAGGGCCGCCTGCAGCACGGAGCCCGGCGTGGGCACATTGGCAAACGTCACCAGCCACAGGTTCCAGTGCTGGCTGGCCGCCAACTGCCAGAACAGCAGGCACAACAGCAAGGAAGCGGCCTTGGGCAGCCAGCGCCATGGGGTGCTTGTCATGAACACGCCCCCTCAGCGACCGGCAACGGCCTGCGCGCCGGCGTCGGTGAAATTGAACACCTTGCCGCCCTGGGCCTGGGCAAATTGCTGCGCCTGGCCCTTGAGCAGGAATGCACTGAGTTGGCCGTGCTGGTTGGTGGCAAACCAGGCCTGGCTCGCCAGTAGCTTGATGCCGCTGTCTTCGGCCTGGGCATACACGGCGCGCACCGCCTTGCCTTGTTTGTTCAGGCTGTCCAGCGCGGTGAACGCCGCCTCGGCCGACGCGTAATCGCGCACCTTGGGCTCACCCTTGACCCAGATTTGCGCGACGTGCTTCCAGTCAGTGACCGGCGCGCCGCTCAGAGCGTCGTTGGCCTTCAGCGGGGCCTGGGCGTAGTTGCCCAATTGCGCCGCATAGTCCAGGCCCGAGGCCTTGAACGCGGCACGGATGTACTGGTCATCGATAAAGGTATTGAGGTCCAGGCCACGGTCGGCCTTTTTCAGCAGCTTGAGGGTGTCGATCGCGGTGCCCACGGCCTGGCGGTATTCGGGTTTCCAGCTCAAGTCACGGGTCTGCACGCCCAGCGGGCCATGGAACAGGTAGTTGACCTCGGCTTCGACGCCGGTGACTTTTTCGATCAGCTCGCTGTACTTCTCCGGCTCTGCGGCCAGCAACTGATTGGCCTCGATACTCGCGCGCAGGTAGGCGACGACCACTTCCGGGTACTGTTTGGCATAACTTTCGTCCACCAGCGCGCCGTGGAACGTCGGGGTGTTGGATTGCGAGCCGTCGTAGATCTTGCGGGCGAAACCACGGTTGGGGAACAGTTCGCCGAACGGCACAAAGTCGGCATGGGCGTCGATCTTGTTGGCCTGCAACGCCGAGCCTGCCACTTCGGGCGCCTGGGCAATGATGTTGACGTCCTTGAGCGGGTCCCAGCCCTGGGCCGCAACAGCACGCAGCAACATGCCATGGGCCGTGGAGGCGAACGGCACGGAAATCGTCTTGCCTTTGAGGTCCGCCAGGGACTCGGCGCTGGAAGCGACCGGCACCACAATGCCGTTGCCGCTGCCCTTGATGTTGCCCGACAACACGCTGATAAACAGGCTGTGCTTGCCCGCCGCCTCGAACGCTACGCCGTTGAAGGCACCGGGGAAGTCGGCCATTGCGCCAAAGTCCAGTTTGCCGGCGACCATTTCATTGGTCAGCGGCGCGCCACTGGTGAAGTTTTTCCACTGCACGTCGTAGGTCGCGTCCTTGTACTTGCCGTCGTGCGGCAGGTATTTGTCCAGCAGCCCCAGCTCGCGGATCAGCAAGCCGCCCGCGGCACAGTTGATGGTGGTGTCCTGGGTGCCGATGGCCACCCGGATCGTTTGTGCCTGGGCCGACAGGCTCAAGCAAGCCAGCACCAGGCCGGCCAGGGTTGCGCGCAATAACATTGGGTAGTTCCCCTCGAATCATGGTTGAAGGAATCGTCTCCGCCACGGTCTGGCGCGGTGGGAAACGAGGGGGTGTGGCTAGGGCTGCGTCCGGGGTTGGCGGATGGCGTTTGCGGCAGGTCTCAGCGCAACAGGTACGGAATCTCGACCTTGACTGCGCCGGTGGGGCAATCTTTTTCACAGGGCATGCAGTACCAGCATTCATCGAACGCCATATACGCCTTCTGCGTTGCCGGGTTGATCGCCAACAGGTCCATCGGGCACACGTCGACGCAGACCGTGCAGCCTTTTTCGGCGATGCACTTGTCCTCGTCCACCGTTACCGGGGCGTTTGAGCGAAAGAATATTTCCTGGGGCTGATAGGCCATTTCACGGTGTCCTGTGGTGAGCGAGCTTGGGGGGGCACATTCAGGCGGCGTCAGCCCCTACGCGCAGGCGGTCGTAAGCCTGCATCTCTTCGGCATCCAGCGGGATCACATAGGGCTCGACGGGTTTCTTGAAGCTGACCATCTGCCCGTCCTCGCCCTTTTTCAGGTGGCAATGGCAGAACCAGTCGGCGTCGTTGCGTTGCGGGTGATCGACCCGGTAGTGGTACAGGCCCCAGCGGCTTTCGGCGCGGTACAGCGAGGCGCGGGCAGCCATTTCGGCGCAGTCGCGGATCACGCTGGTTTCCATGGCGCGCATCAATTCATGGGGGTTGTGCGCCTTCATCTGGTCCAGGTCGCGCTCGATATCGGCGAAGCGTTGCAAGCCGATTTCCATCTTGCGGGTGACCTTGGGCGGCTGCAGGTAATCGTTGACGAAGCGCCGCAGCTTGTACTCGACCTGGGCCGGCGGCAGACCGGTTTCGCGGTCCAGTGGCGCATAGACCCGAGCCTGCTCGGCGGCCACTTGCCGGGCATCCACCGCGCTGAATTCGCGCCCGGCCACAAAGCTTGCCGCGTTGGTGCCGGCAAACCAGCCATAGGTGAACGCGCCGAGCATGTAGTTATGTGGCACCGCCGCCATGTCGCCCGCTGAATACAGGCCCTTGACCGAGGTTTCCGCGCGCTCGTTGACCCACACGCCCGACGCCGAATGCCCGCTGCAAAAGCCGATCTCGGAGATATGCATCTCGACCATCTGGCTGCGGTAGTCGGTGCCCCGGTTGGCGTGGAACTGGCCACGGCTGGGGCGCTCGTTGCTGTGCAGGATCTGCTCGATGTTCTGGATGGTTTCCTCCGCCAGGTGATCGAGCTTGAGGAACACCGGGCCGTTGCCGCTTTCCAGTTCCTGGTGGAACTCCCACATCATCTGCCCGCTCCAGTAGTCGCACTCGATGAAGCGTTCACCCTTGTTGTTGGCGGTATAGCCGCCCAAGGGGCCGGTGACATAGGCGCAGGCCGGGCCGTTGTAATCCTTGATCAGCGGGTTGATCTGGAAGCACTCCAGGTTCGCCAGTTCGGCTCCGGCGTGGTAGGCCATGGCGTAGCCGTCGCCGGCATTAGTCGGGTTTTCATAGGTGCCCATCAGGTAACCCGAGGACGGCAAGCCCAGGCGGCCGGCCGCGCCGCAGCAGAGGATCACCGCCTTGGCCTTGATCACCTGGAAGTCCGCAGTGCGGCAGTCAAAACCCATCACGCCATTCACCGCGCCTTCGCTGTCGGTCAGCAAGCGGGTGCACACCAGGCGGTTGGTGATGCTGACCCGGGCGCGCTTGAGCTGGCGATACAGCACCTTCTTGATGTCGTGCCCTTCAGGCATCGGCAACACGTAGGCGCCCATGTGATGGACTTTTTTCACCGCGTAATCGCCGGTTTCGTCCTTCTCGAACTTCACGCCCCAGCGGTCCAACTGCTCGATGGTTTCAAAACTGTGGGTCGCGTAGGCGTACACCGCCGCCTGATTGACGATGCCGTCGTTGGCAATCGTGATTTCCTTGGTGTACTGCTCCGGCGTGGAGTGGCCGGGAATGATCGCGTTGTTGAGGCCGTCCATGCCCATGCTGATGGCGCCGCTGCGCTTGACGTTGGCCTTGTCGATCAGCAATACGCGCAGATCGCGGTTGGCCTCCTTGGCCTTGATCGCCGCCATGGGGCCGGCAGTGCCGCCGCCGATCACCACGATGTCGTATTCCAGTTCCAGGGTTTGGCGGCTCACGGGCGGCTACCTCGCTGACGGTCGATGCGCAGGCGATACTGAAACGCGTCGCCACGGTAATACAGGTGTTCGAAGTCCACGGGCTGTCCGTCTGCGGTGTGGGTCAGGCGTTCGATGCGCATGATCGGCGAGCCGGCCTCGACGTTCAGCGCCTGGATCAGCTCGCTGTCGGCGAGTACCGCGTCAATCGCCACGTCGGCGTGACCCAGTTGCAAGCCACAGTCGTTCTCCAGGATCAGGAAGATGTCGCGGGTCACCAGGTCGGCGTTTTCCAGGCGTTCGCCCAGGGCCTGGCTGAGGTAGGTGATTTCCAGCGACACCGGCTCGCGGTTGATCAGCCGTACCCGCTTGATCTGCGCGACAGTGCTGCCCTCCTCCACGCCCAGGCGCTCGGCCACCAGCTTGTCGGCGGGCACGAAGCGGTAGCTGCGCAGGCGGTTGATCACTTCATAGCCGCGCTCGGTCATGGACTCGCCCAACCCCTGCAGGGTGCTGACGTTCTGATAAGCCTTGGGTTTGGAAACAAAGGTGCCTTTGCCGTGGATCTTGTAGATCAGGCCTTCCTTTTGCAGATCACCCAGGGCCTGGCGCACGGTGATGCGGCTGACTTTGAAGCGCGTGCCCAGTTCGCTCTCGGAAGGCATCTGGGTGTTCGGCGCGTACTCACCATCAAGGATGCGGCTGCGCAGCAGGTCCCGCAGTTGGGCATGCAGCGGAACGCTGGACAGAGGGGATAAGGCGACGGTTGATTCGTTCATCAGGACCACTTGTCATAACGAGTTATGACGTGATCATAAGGAGTCTTATGAAAAGCCTGGAAATACCGTTTTGGAATAAGGTTATGGACCGGCGAATCCCGCTGCACCTACGGGATGGGTGCAGTGGATCCGCCTGTTTTTATAGAGCAGTGTCTGGACCTGATGAACAATCAGAAGTTATAGCTGACCCGGGTATAGAGGATGCGGCCAAACGGGTCGGCGTATTTCGGGTCGTACCCGCTCTGGAACGCATAGGTCTGGTTGCTGAACGGCGGCGCGCGGTCAAACAGGTTTTTCGCGCCCAGCGTGACGGCCAGGGACTTGCTCCAGTTGTAGGTACCCGCCAGGTCCCAGACGTTGTAGGAGCCTACGGAGTCGTGGGTGTCGGGGTCCGAGTCGTGATAGCCACTGGTGTAGCGGTTGGTCAGGCTGACGCCCAGCGGTCCCCGCGCCCAGGTGCCGGTCAGGCTGTGGCGCCAGCGTGCAACGGCGCCCGCGGTGGAGAACTCGCCGCCACGAAAATCACCGAGTTTGTCGATGTAGTCGCCCTTGAGCTCCTGCTGGTATTTGTATTCGTTGACGTAGGTGCCTTGCAGGCCGATGCCGAAGTCACCGATGGCGGTGCTCGGGAAGCGGTAGTCGAAACTCACATCCACGCCGTTGGTCTTGGTCTTACCCAGGTTGGCAAGGCCGGTAACGATGTGATCGATGGAGCCATCCGCCTTGCGAATCAAGCGGTCGCCGTAGGCATCCGGGTCGTCGAATACCGACGACTCAGGAAACTCGGCAATCTGGTTGGCGATGGTGATCCACCAGAAATCCAGGCCGGCACTGAGGCGCTCGATCGGTTGGAACACGAAACCAAAGGTCACGTTACGTGCGGTTTCCGGGCTCAAGCTGCCGTTGCCCCCGCTTTGCCGGCGGAACTGCTGGGCGCAGTCGCGGTTGCCGATCCCGCCATTGGCCGGGGTGCCGCCCGGGCACAGGCGCGGGTCGTTGTAGTTGGCCACGGTGTAGCTGGTGTAGGTCGGGTTGTACAACTCGTACAGCGACGGCGAACGGAAGCCTTCACTGTAGGCACCGCGCACCACCAGTTCCTTGAACGGCTGGAAGCGGAACGAGTATTTCGGGTTGGTGGTGCTGCCAAAGTCGCTGTATTTGTCATGACGCACGGCGGCAGACAGTTCCAGGCTTTCGAGCACCGGCACGTTGACCTCGGCGTACTCGGCCGACACGCTGCGATTGCCGCGCACCGCGCCATTGGGGTCTACGCCCAGGCTCTGCACGGTCTCGGCAAACTGGGCGAAATCCTGGTGGAAATCCTCCTTGCGATATTCACCGCCCAGCGCCAGGCCCGTCGGCCCCGCACCGAACCAGTCGCCGATTTCACGGCTTACGCGCCCGTCGATACTCTTCACTCGGCCCACGGCAGTGGCGTAATCGCCATCGACGCGGCTGGAGGCGAGCAACGCCCTGCCCGCTTCACTCTGCGGCCCGAACGGGTTGATCACACCGTTGGCAATCCCCTGGCTGATGGTCTGGTCGTTTACATAGCCATCAAGAATGGTTTGCACCACTTTGTTCTGGTTGTAGGACGCGCCGACGTTGTAGTCCCAGTTCGCCACATTACCTTCGAAACTCAGCAGCAGCCGCTGGCTGGTGTTGTCATCTTCGTGCTTGCGCGCGCCGGCATCGGTTTCACGCCAGTTCACGTCTACCGGCTGTGTCGGGTCCAGGGCGAACCCCGTGGGGCCCGGGGTGATGCCGTTGCCCGGATAGAAAGGCGTACCCGGATTGACCTGGGCCCCCATCAGGGTGCCTGGGCCAATCTGCGTGCGGTTTTCGTTGCGCGCCCAGAAGTATTCGAGGCTGACGGTATGGTCATCGGCCAGCTTGCCGGTGGCTTTGGCAAAGGCCGAGGTTTTTTCGGTTTCCGGCACCAGGTCCAGGTAACTCCACAGGCTTTGGCGGCAGATGCCATTGCGTGACAGCAGCCCGGGGGAATTGCAACCGGAGCCGGCCAGCGGGTTGGTCGCGTTGCTGCCCTGGCTCCAGTTGGCCGGCGCGGCGGTGCCGGAGGTGAAATCCAGGCCGCGACCTGGCTGGTAGTTGTAGGTGAAGTCACGGTCCTTGGCCGCCAGGCGCGTCTGCTTGTCGTAGCTGACCACGCCGAACACGTTGAAGCGGTCCTCTTCAAGGTCGCCGAAACCGTAGCTGCCACTGAAGTTATGGCTGTCGCCGCCGCCGGAGCGTGTGGGCGAATCGTAGTTGGTGGAAAGTTGCCCACCGGTGAGGCTGGTCTTGGTAATGAAGTTGATCACCCCGCCAATCGCGTCGGTACCGTACAGCGCCGAGGCGCCATCGCGCAGGACTTCCACGCGGTCGATGGCGGCGAACGGGATGGTGTTCAAATCCACCCCGGAACCGTTGGTGGTGTTGACGGCGTTGTTGCTCAGGCGCCGGCCATTGAGCAGCACCAGGGTTTTGTTCGCGCCAATCCCGCGCAAGTCGGCATACGCCGCACCGCCGCTGCTGGAACCCACCGAACGCCCGGAGCCAACGGCAGACTGGTTGGCCGAAATGCGGTTGATCAACTCCTCGGTGGTGCTCACACCCTGCTCGCGCAATTGCTCGACCCGCAGGATGGTTACCGGCACTGCCGTTTCCGCGTCCACCCGGCGAATCGCCGAGCCGGTCACCGTGACTTTTTCCAGGCGGTAATCAGTACTTTTGCCCTCGGCCGGTGCGACGCTGGTGGACGTCACGGGTGCTGGATGCACCGTCAGCCCCTGTTCGCTGTCGCTCACTTGCAGGCCACTGCCCTGCAACGCCTTGTCCACCGCTTGCAGGCTGCCCAAATCGCCGCGGATGGCGGCACTGCGCTTGCCCTGCACCCACTGTTGATTGAACGAAATCATCACCCCGGTCTGCCGGGAGATATCCAGCAGCACCGTATCAAGCGGGCCGCCAGCGATATCGAAGGTAAACACCTGGCCGGCCACTTCCTGGGCCATCACCGATGTCGTGCACACTCCCATCGCCAGCGCCGCCGCCAGCGTCAGCCTTGGTAGTTGTTGTTTGAATAAAAACATCGAGGAACTCCCTGTTGTATGTGTCTACAGGGATGAGCAACGGCAGACGGATATTTATAGGGCTGCGTTTAGGCGAAGATGCTATGAGTTTATAACCGGTTATAAGAGGCTTGCTGCATCGATTTGGCTGATGTCTTCTATTGGCCCGCAAGCGTTCATCCCCGCGCCAGGTGCTTTGTAGAATGAACCCCACAGTCAAGCCACCACCTTCGTGGTGTCGGAGGTTCTCATGCGTTATCTGCTTATCGCCGTGCTGGGCCTGTTCAGCACACTTGCCTTCGCCCAGGGCGAAACCCCGGTACCCACTGTGAGTGCCAACACCCCCGCCAGCGAGGCGTACGACTATTCCCAGGACCTGGACATCGCCAAGGTGGTGCGCGTCAGTACCGAATCCTCCACCGAGTGCGGGCCGGTCAAGGGTCATATGGTCTACATCGACAGCCACGGCGTGCGTCATGAACTGGACTACATGCGCCTGGGCGATGCCTGCCAGCACGGTTGAGCGCAAACCATTCGTCGGGCTCGGCCGGCATCGATTACAACTATCCGGCAGCTGAAAATCACTAATCCATAGAACCCGTTGTGATCTATGGAGATTGAGATGACTGACTACCCACGCCCACCTTTCGCCAGCCAGGCCCAATCCGTTCCCGGTTCGCAGAAGAAGATGGACCCCTATCCCGACTGCGGCGAGAAGAGCTACACCGGCTCCGGCCGCCTGGCCAACAAGATCGCCCTGATCACCGGCGCCGACAGCGGTATCGGCCGCGCCGTGGCGATTGCCTTTGCCCGCGAAGGTGCCGATGTGGCCATCACCTACCTGGACGAACACGAGGACGCGAAGGAAACCGCACGCTGGGTTGAAGAAGCCGGCCGCCAATGCCTGCTGCTGCCCGGCGACCTCGCGCAAAAAGCCAACTGCCAGGCGATTGTCGACCAGACCATCGAGCAGTTCGGGCGGATCGACGTGCTGGTCAATAACGCCGCATTCCAGATGACCCACGAGACCCTCGAAGAGATACCCGACGAGGAATGGGTCAAGACCTTCGATATCAACATCACCGCGATGTTTCGCATCTGCAAGGCGGCGCTGCCGCATATGAAGGCCGGCGGGTCGATCATCAATACCAGCTCGGTGAATTCCGATATGCCCAAGCCAACGTTGCTGGCATACGCCGCCACCAAGGGCGCGATTGCGAACTTTACCGGTGGCCTGGCGCAACTGCTGGGCAGCAAGGGCATCCGCGTGAACAGCGTGGCGCCGGGGCCGATCTGGACGCCATTGATTGTCTCGACGATGCCGGACGAAGACGTGAACAGCTTCGGCAGCGAGACACCGCTGGGCCGCCCCGGCCAGCCGGTGGAAGTGGCGCCGATCTATGTGTTGCTGGCGTCGGATGAGGCGAGTTACATCTCGGGCTCGCGGTATGCGGTGACGGGCGGCAAGCCGATTCTCTAGGGTCGGATGCAAATCCAGTGTGGGAGCGGGCTTGCTCGCGAAGGCGGAGTGTCAGGCAATGCATCTGTGACTGATCCAACGCCTTCGCGAGCAAGCCCGCTCCCACATTGGGTGCTCGGTCAGCCCTTAGATCGTGTCGGGTCAGCCTTGCGCGGGTAGGTTCTTTCTTCCTGAATCCGCCCATCCATGCTGTGAATCCTCAGCGACGCCGTCTTGTCGCTGAGAAACTCCTTCGCCAACTCAACGATCGCCTCCTTGGTCTCTGCCGTATGCCCAAGCCAACGTTGCTGGCATACGCCGCCACCAAGGGCGCGATTGCGAACTTTACCGGTGGCCTGGCACAACTGCTGGGCAGCAAGGGCATCCGCGTGAACAGCGTGGCGCCGGGGCCGATCTGGACGCCGTTGATTGTCTCGACGATGCCGGACGAAGACGTGAACAGCTTCGGCAACGAGACACCGCTGGGCCGCCCCGGCCAGCCGGTGGAAGTGGCGCCGATCTATGTGTTGCTGGCGTCGGATGAGGCGAGTTACATCTCGGGCTCGCGGTATGCGGTGACGGGTGGCAAGCCGATTCTCTAGGGTCGGATGCAAATCCAATGTGGGAGCGGGCTTGCTCGCGAAGGCGGAGTGTCAGGCAATGCATGTGTAACTGAACCACCGCCTTCGCGAGCAAGCCCGCTCCCACATTGGGTGCTCGGTCAGCCCGGAGATCGTGTCGGGTCAGCCTTGCGCGGATAGGTTCTTTCCTCCTGAATCCGCCCATCCATGCTGTGAATTCTCAGCGACGCCGTCTTGTCGCTGAGAAACTCCTTCGCCAACTCAACGATCGCCTCCTTGGTCTCTGCCGTTTTCGACGGCCGTGCCGAGCCCTGCTTGGTCAACGCCCAACCGGTGCCGGTCTTGTTGATGTTGTAGGTATCCATGGTCTGCTCCTTCGACTGAATAAACACGGCACGCGGCAAAACCCGCGCCCTACTATTGCGAGCGCGGCTGCCGGGCAGAGTTCAAGGCAGTTGGCGGGCCAGGTTACGGGCGGCCCTACAGGTCAAACCGATCCACGGCCCTGCGCCGCTCATTGTCGTCGCGCACATCGTAGGTGGCGGTGGTCTGGATATTGGTGTGGTGCGCCAGCTTCTGGGCGATCGACAGGTCGTACTCTTCAATGACCCGCGTGATAAACGAACGGCGGAAATCATGGGGCATGATTTTCACGCCGACCTGTTCCCCACGCTGGCGGGCGATGTAGTAAATCGCGTGTTTGGTGATGCGCTCGCGGGTGATATGGCTGCCCCGGCGAATCCGGTTGAACAGGAAACCATCGTCCTGCTCCCCCGGTTTCAACTGGCTGCGGCGAAACGCCAGCCACGCCTCCAGCTTGGCAAAGGCCCAGGCCGGTGCGTACTTGATCAATTGCTTGTTGCCCTTGCCGGTAACCTGCAGGCTGCGCTCGTCAAAGTTGACCTGGCCCAGTTCGATGTTCACCGATTCCGACTTGCGCATGCCCGAGCCATACAGGATCCCGATCACCGCCGCATCCCGCAGGCCCTGCGGGCGCGGATCGGCGGCGCAGACTTCCATCAACTCACGAATCAGCGTACGCCGCAGGTTGCGGCCCTGGCTCAGGCGGGTGCCGGCCATGGCCTTGACCGAGCGCATCTTCAGCAGGTGGTCCTGGCTGATCAGGCTCATGCGCCAGGCTTCGTTCATCACCCCGCGCACGGCGTTGACGTACAGCGATGAGGTGTTCGGCGCATACCCGTCTTCCCGCAGCACCGCCACCAGGGCCATGACGTGTTCGGGCTGCAGCAGGTGCCAGTCGATGTCTTCGAGGTTGATGTCTTCAAAGCCCAGGCGGTCGGCGGCGTCCTGCAGCACGTAGCGCATGGTCAGCTGGCTGGAGGGCGCCAGGCGGGTGAGATAGAGGGTCAGCGGGTTGCGGGTAGACTCAGTCAAGGTAGATCAGCCTTTGGATTAAATATGTCGACTAACCATCTGTTTAATCGACATATTTAGTGAATTGGCGAGCGCCGAGTCTAGCGCAGGTCAATCCCCGGGGCTATTCCTGATCGTCTTCCGCCGGGGCTGGCGTCTGCTGCTGGCTCCAGTCGGTGTCCTGCTTCTGCATCAAGGCAAACCAGTGCTGGCGCATGAACTCCAGGTACGGTTTGGGCGCCTTGGCAAAATCTTCTTCGTCGCCGTAACAGCCAGGAAGCGGCAGCTCGGTACCCTGCTCCTTGTACTGGCTGACCAGCGCCTGTTGGGCGGCGATGCTGCAATCCTTGGGCAACGGCATGCCTTGCAGAGCGCCGGCGTCTTCATCCCACCAGCTGGCGCCATAGCGGTCGATGCCGCGCAGGCGGTACTTCTGCGACTTGCCGATGTGCATGATCAGCTTGAAATCATTGGGGCTGACGTCACTGGTGCAGGTGCGGCTATACCCCACGGTGACCTGGCTGATGCCATCGCCCAGCAGGTCGGTGACCTGGGTGGCGTCGCTGTTGAAGTGCGCGCCGGCATCGAACTCGCAATGCTGCACGTCGTCGTAGAGCATCCACAGGCGCTTGGGCCGGTCACCGTCGAGCAGGTACTGGGCGGCGTAGACAAAGGCCGACTGCGCACCGTCGTCGTCGCGTTCGCTGACTTGCTCTGCGAGTACCACCAGGTTCTTGCCCTGTTTGTCGCTCCAGACGAAGGCGCCGACCTGTTTACCCCGCACTTCTACGCCATCGGGCACCTGGTCGATGGACGTCAGTGCCACGCCGTCATCGGCCCGCACACTCGTGGCCCAGGCCACCGTCATCAACAACACCATCAACATTGGCCGTAAACGCTGCACGCTATTCATCCGACTGCCCTGGCAAGAGATGGCTTACTTTACCGGCACTTGCGCGGCATTGCAGAGAAGATTCTTCAGGAACCAGCCCGCGCGCGGAAAAAGCCTACCGGCCCTTCTCCCCTCATCGGCACGGCGTTGTCCGTACTTCTGCTGTTTACCTGAACCCTAGCTGTCTACCTGCCAAAAAAACGACTTTTTCATCTGCGTTTCATATTCGTTGAACATTTTTGCGCTTAATCTTGGCGGCACGACTTGAGAACGAACCGTACTTTGCAGGTTAACTCGTTGATTCCGCTTTACCTTTGAGCATTTTGGTCTTTACTCACGTAAGCCATGGAAGACCCACTGTGACCTGTCAGGACTGTCGAATGAATGCCACAAATCAACGCTATCTTTGATCGGATGCCCGGCATCCGAGGCTGACGATAACTGCTGTCTTTACGCTCCAAGTTGCTCTAACCCCCGAGGTAATGAATCTTTGAAACCCTATCCAATTCATTGCGTGTCGATCGTTATCCCGGTCTACAACGAACAAGAAAGCCTGCCTGAACTGCTGCGCCGCACCATGGCCGCCTGCAAACAACTGGCTTACGAATACGAAATCATCCTGGTGGACGACGGCAGCCGCGACAACTCCGCGCAATTGCTGGAAGACGCCGCCGCGCTCGAAGGCAGCAACGTGGTGGCGGTGATCCTCAACCGCAACTACGGCCAGCACGCCGCAATCATGGCCGGCTTCGAGCATTGCCGGGGCGACGTGGTGATCACCCTGGACGCCGACCTGCAAAACCCGCCGGAAGAAATCCCGCGTTTGGTCGAACAGGCCGCCCTGGGCTATGACGTGGTTGCCACCGTACGCAACAACCGCCAGGACTCGGCCTTTCGCCGCTGGCCGTCGCGCCTGATCAACCTCGCCGTGCAACGCTCCACCGGCGTGGCCATGAGCGACTACGGCTGCATGCTGCGTGCTTATCGCCGCACCATCGTCGACGCCATGCTGGCCTGCCGCGAGCGCAGCACCTTTATCCCGATCCTGGCCAACAGTTTTGCGCGCCACACCACAGAAATCCTGGTGCATCACGCCGAGCGTGAACACGGCGAGTCCAAATACAGCCCGATGCGCCTGATCAGCCTGATGTTCGACCTGCTGACCTGCATGACCACCACGCCATTGCGCCTGTTGAGCATCGTCGGTTTCAGCCTGGCGGCCCTGGGCATGCTCTTCGCCTTTGCACTGATCGTGCTGCGTATCGCTTTCGGCTCCGGTTGGGCCGGCGACGGCATGTTCGTGCTGTTCGCCGTATTGTTCGTGTTCACCGGTGGCCAGTTCATCGGCATGGGCCTCCTGGGTGAATACCTGGGCCGCATGTACAGCGATGTGCGGGCCCGCCCACGGTTCTTTATCGAAAAAGTGCTGCGCAACCAACCGGCAGCACCGGCCGAGACCTTTACGGTCGACGGCCTGACGTCCTCCCACACCTCTACTTCTCCTTCCGATCAGGTTTCGTCATGAATTCAAACGCTGTTGTCTTCGCTTACCACGATATTGGCTGTGCTGGCATTGAAGCCCTGCTCAATGCGGGTTACGAAATTGCTGCCGTGTTCACCCATGCCGATGATCCCAAGGAAAACAATTTCTACGGTTCCGTCGCCCAGCTGTGCGCCCGCAATGGCATCCCGGTACACGCCCCGGAAGACGCCAACCATCCGCTGTGGATCGAGCGCATCGCCAAGCTGAACCCGGACTACATCTTCTCGTTCTACTACCGCAACCTGCTGAGCGAAGCCCTGCTGGCCACCGCCAAGAAAGGCGCGTTCAACCTGCACGGCTCCCTGCTGCCTAAGTACCGTGGCCGCGCACCGGCCAACTGGGTGCTGGTGAACGGCGAAACCGAAACCGGCGTGACCCTGCACCGCATGGTCAAGCGTGCCGATGCCGGCGCGATCCTGGCCCAGCAGAAAGTCGTGATCGAGCGCACCGACACCGGCCTGACCCTGCACGCCAAACTGCGTGACGCCGCCACCAACCTGCTGCGCGACGCCCTGCCGCAACTGGCGCAAGGCAAGCTGACCGAAACCGCCCAGGACGAAAGCAAGGCCACCTACTTCGGTCGTCGCACCGCAGCGGACGGCAAGCTGGACTGGAAAAAACCGGCTGAAGAGCTGTTCAACCTGGTTCGCGCCGTTACCCAACCGTACCCGGGCGCCTTCTGCGCCGTGGGCGAGCACAAGCTGATCGTCTGGAGCGCCGAAGTCGTCAAGGGCAACGAAGGCCTGGCGCCAGGCCGCGTGATCAGCGTCAACCCGCTGCGCATCGCCTGCGGTGAAGACTCCCTGGTGGTCAAGTTCGGCCAGCGCAACGAGAACGGCCTGTACCTGGCCGGCCCGTCCCTGGCGGATGAACTGGGCCTGGTGGATGGTTCCGTACTGCGCGGCGCCGAGTCCGGCCGCAAGCCCCGTCGTACCCGCGTGCTGATCCTGGGTGTGAACGGTTTCATCGGTAACCACCTGTCCGAGCGCCTGCTGCGTGACGACCGTTACGAAATCTACGGCCTGGACATCGGCTCCGACGCCATCGAGCGCCTGCGCAGCCACCCGAATTTCCACTATGTGGAAGGCGACATCAGCATCCACTCCGAGTGGATCGAGTACCACATCAAGAAGTGCGACGTGGTCCTGCCGCTGGTGGCCATCGCCACCCCGATCGAATACACCCGCAACCCGCTGCGCGTATTTGAACTGGACTTCGAAGAGAACCTGAAACTGGTTCGCTACTGCGTGAAGTACAACAAGCGCGTGATCTTCCCGTCGACCTCCGAAGTGTATGGCATGTGCCAGGACCAGTACTTCGACGAAGACACCTCCAACCTGGTGGTGGGCCCGGTCAACAAGCAGCGCTGGATCTACTCGGTCTCCAAGCAACTGCTGGACCGCGTGATCTGGGCCTACGGCGACAAGGGCCTGAAGTTCACCCTGTTCCGTCCATTCAACTGGATGGGCCCGCGCCTCGACCGCCTGGACTCGGCCCGTATCGGCAGCTCCCGCGCCATCACCCAGCTGATCCTGAACCTGGTGGAAGGCACGCCGATCCGTCTGTTCGACGGTGGCGAGCAGAAGCGTTGCTTCACTGACATCGCCGACGGTATCGAAGCCCTGGCGCGCATCATTGATAACGACAACGACAACTGCAACGGCCAGATCATCAACATCGGCAACCCGGAAAACGAAGCCAGCATCCGTCAGTTGGGCGAAGAACTGCTGCGTCAGTTCGAAGCTCACCCGCTGCGCAGCAACTTCCCTCCGTTTGCCGGTTTCCGCGACGTAGAGAGCAAGGCGTTCTACGGCACCGGTTACCAGGACGTGGCGCACCGCAAGCCAAGCATCGAAAACGCCAAGCGCCTGCTGAACTGGGAGCCTACCGTGGAGATGAGCGAAACCATCGGCAACACTCTGGATTTCTTCCTGCGTGAAGCCATGCTCGAAATCGCGGACAAGCGTTGATGCAAGCGGGTCTACGCATCGACGTCGACACTTACCGAGGCACCCGTGAAGGGGTGCCAAGGTTGTTGGAGTCGCTTGATGAAGCCGGGGTCAAGGCGACCTTCTTCTTCAGCGTCGGGCCGGACAACATGGGGCGCCACTTGTGGCGCCTGATCCGCCCGCAGTTCCTGTGGAAGATGCTGCGCTCCAACGCGGCCGGTTTGTACGGCTGGGACATTTTGCTGGCCGGCACCGCCTGGCCGGGCAAACCCATTGGCCGCGACCTGGGGCACCTGATGCGCCAGGCCAAGGCCGCCGGGCATGAAGTCGGGCTGCACGCCTGGGATCATCACGGCTGGCAAGCCAACACCGGGCGCTGGAGCGATGCACAGCTGATCGAGCAGATTCGCCGTGGCGTCGACACCTTGAGCGACATCCTCGGTGAACCCATCGACTGCTCAGCCGCCGCCGGCTGGCGTGCCGATGAGCGCGTGGTGCAAGCCAAGCAACAGTTCAATTTCCGTTACAACAGCGATTGCCGCGGTACCAGCCTGTTCCGGCCGACCCTGGCGGATGGCAGTGCCGGCACGCCACAAATTCCGGTGGACATGCCGACCTTCGACGAAGTCGTGGGCCCGGTGGTGGCCGCCAAGGATTTCAATAGCTACATCCTCGACCGCTTCAAGCCGTCGAAGCTCAACGTCTATACGATCCACGCAGAAGTAGAAGGGATTCTGATGGCCAATGATTTTCGCCAGTTGCTCGCCCAGGCAGGGCAGCGCGGCATCGCGTTCAAACCGTTGGGCGACCTGTTGCCCGCCGACCTCACCACCCTGCCCCAGCAACAGCTGGTGCGTGGTGCGTTGAGCGGCCGTGAAGGCTGGCTCGGAGTGCAAAAGGCATGATCCGGCGCTGGGCCCTGCCCCTGCTCCTGCTGGCCTTCGGGGTGTTCTACCTGATCCCGTTGGCCACCCACGGCCTGTGGATCCCCGACGAAACCCGCTATGCGCAGATCAGCCAGGAAATGCTGCTGACCGGCAAATGGGCCTCGCCACACTTCATGGGGATTCGCTACTTCGAGAAACCGGCGGCCGGGTACTGGATGATCGCGCTGGGCCAGGCGATTTTCGGGCAGAACCTGTTCGGCGTGCGTTTTGCCTCGGCCTTGAGCACCGGCTTGAGCATCCTGCTGGTGTATTTCGTGGCCCGGCGTTTGTGGAACGACCCGCGCAAGAGCCTGGTCAGCGCCGTGCTGTACATGAGTTTTGTCAGCGTCGCGTTCCTGGCGGGCTATGCCAACCTCGACCCGCAGTTCACCTTCTGGGTCAACCTGACCGGGGCGGCGCTGTGGTTCTGCTTCGACAGCACCACCACCCGCGGCCGCCTGTGGTCGTGGGCCTTGCTCGGGTTCGCCTGCGGCATGGGGTTCATGACCAAGGGTTTCCTTGCCTGGTTGCTGCCGGTGCTGATCGCCCTGCCCTACGTGCTCTGGCAAAAACGCATTCGTGAACTGCTCACCTATGGCTTGGTGGCCGTGGTGGTGGCGATTGTCGTGAGCCTGCCCTGGGCGCTGATGGTGCATGCCCAGGAACCGGACTACTGGAATTTCTTCTTCTGGCACGAGCACATCCAGCGCTTTGCCGGCGACGACGCCCAGCACTCCGAGCCCTTCTGGTATTACCTGCCGCTGATGGTTGCGTTCACCCTGCCGTGGATGGCGTTGCTGCCGTCCACCGTGAAGCAGGCATGGCTGGAAAAACGCAACAGCAAGGTCGCCTTCCTGCTGCTGTGGCTGCTGATGCCGCTGGCGTTCTTCAGCCTGGCCAAGGGCAAGCTGCCGTCGTACATCATGCCGTGCCTGCTGCCACTGGCGCTGCTGATGGGGCATACCCTCGCCGACAAACTGGCCCAGGCCCGTGGCCGCGTACTGCGCATCAACGGCTGGGTGAATCTGGTCATTGGCATATTGGCGTTGCTGGCCCTGACCTGGTTCCAGCTGAAAAAACCGGTGTACGAGCACGGCCAGGAAACACTCAGCCTGGTGCTGGTGTTCGTCTTCCTGTTCGGCTGGATCATCGCCAACCTGCTGCAAGCCGCCCGCCCGTTGCACATGTGGGCCGCACCGGTGATCGGCAGCTGGTTGCTGGTGGCGCTGGTGCCGGCCGCGTTGCCGCACTCGGTGGTTTATAACAAGACCCCCGACCAGTTCATCATCGACCACCTCCAGGAGCTGCAGCCGACCACTGCATTGCTGAGCAACGACCTCGGCGCCGCATCGGCCTTGTCATGGCGCCTGCAGCGTCCTGAAGTGATGCTCTACAACACCGTTGGCGAAGTGAAATACGGCATCGCCTTCCCGGACACCGCTTACCGCAAGATCGATGCCGCCAGCGTCCAGCAATGGATGAGCGATGCGCGCAAGCAAGGCTCGGTGGGCGTGGTGATGCGGGTCAAGGGTGACGACGAACGCCAGGAAGTGGACCTGCTGCCCAAAGACGGCAAGCGTTACGAGCAGGGCAATATCGTGATTCTGATCTTCCCGCAGAGCGCGCCATGACCACTCTGTTGCTGTTGTTAGGTGCCTGCCTGCTGACCTGCATGGGCCAGGTGTCCCAGAAGTTTGCCGTGGAAGGCTGGCGTGACCAGCCCGACGGTTGGGCCCTGAAGCTGCGCTCGCCGTGGCTGTGGTCGGCGCTGGTGTGCCTGGGCCTGGGTTTGCTGGTGTGGCTGCTGGTGCTGCAACGTTTGGAAGTCGGCATCGCCTACCCGATGCTGAGCCTCAACTTTGTATTGGTCACCCTGGTGGCGCGCTTTGTGTTCCACGAACACATCGATGGTCGCCACTGGTTCGGCGTGCTGCTGGTGATTGCCGGTGTGGTGCTGCTGGGGCGTCAGGTATGAGTCGCGCTCGCGGTTTTGCCCTGGCCCTGGGCAGCGTGGCACTGGTCAGCGGTGCCCAGTTGGGCATGCGCTGGAGCATGACGCGCCTGCCATTGCCCACCGAATGGCTGACAGCACTCAACACGGGTGCCATCGACCTCGGCGCACTGGGCGTGGTGATCCTGGCGATCATCGCCTATGCCCTGTCGATGCTCTGCTGGCTTGGCGCGCTCAAAGACCTGCCGCTGGGCCGTGCCTACTCGCTGCTCAGCATCAGCTACGCATTGGTCTACCTGCTGGCCGCCAGCCTGCCGGTGTTCAACGAACATTTTTCGCTTTCAAAAACTGCGGGAGTGGCCTTGGTCATTCTCGGAGTCCTGACTATCAACTCTCGTCGTGCTAGCACCACAAGTCCCAGGAATGCCCCATGAAAATCAGTGTATTTGGTAGCGGTTACGTCGGTCTCGTACAGGCCACCGTGTTGGCCGAAGTCGGCCACGATGTCATCTGCATGGACGTTGACGAGAACAAGGTCAAGCTGCTGCAACAGGGCCACGTGAGCATCTTCGAGCCGGGGCTGGCGGCCATGGTCAAGGAAAACCTCGAAGGCGGACGCCTGACGTTTACCTATGATGAAAAACTCGCCGTCGAACATGGCGAAGTGCTGTTCATCGCCGTGGGCACCCCCTCCGATGAAGACGGTTCGGCCGACCTGAAATACGTGCTGTCCGTGGGCGATGCAGTGGCTCGCCACCGTATCGACCCGGTGATCCTCGTGGAAAAATCCACCGTACCCGTAGGCACCGGCGACACCTTGCGTGCGCACATGGAAAAAGCCCTGCGCATTGCCGGCCGCCACCTGGAGTTCGATATCGTCTCCAACCCGGAATTCCTCAAGGAAGGCTCGGCCGTTGCCGACTGCCGCCGCCCGGACCGGATCGTCATCGGCTGCGAACGTGAGGAAGTGCGCGAGGTGATGCGTGAGTTGTATGCACCGTTCAACCGCAACCACGACCGCATCATCTTCATGGACCTGCGCAGCGCCGAACTGACCAAGTACGCCGCCAACTGCATGCTGGCCACCAAGATCAGCTTTATCAACCAGATCGCCGAACTGGCCGAACACCTGGGCGCCGACATCGAAGCCGTGCGCCTGGGCATTGGTGCCGACTCGCGTATCGGCTACCACTTCATCTACCCAGGCTGCGGTTATGGCGGCTCGTGTTTCCCCAAGGACATGCGCGCCCTGATCCACAGCGCCAAGGCCGCCAACTGCTCCAGCGACCTGCTGGAAGCCGTGGAAGCCATCAACCAGCGCCAGAAGAGCAAGCTGTTCGAACGCGCCAATGCATTCTTCAAGGGCGACCTGCGCGGCAAGACCTTCGCCTTGTGGGGCCTGGCGTTCAAGCCCAACACCGACGACATGCGCGATGCGCCAAGCCGGGTGCTGATGGAAGCCTTGTGGGCCGCCGGCGCCAATGTACGTGCGTTTGACCCGGAAGCCATGCAGGAAACCCAGCGCATCTACGGTGATGACCCGCGCCTGATGCTGATGGGCACCCCGGAATCCACCCTGAGTGGCTCTGACGCCTTGATCATCTGCACAGAATGGCAACAGTTCAAGGCACCGGACTTCGACCTGATCCAGCAACGCCTGAAAACCCCGGTGATCTTCGACGGCCGCAACCTGTACGACGGCGAACGCCTGGCACGCAAAGGCATCCAGTACTTCCCGATGGGCCGCGGCGATTCCTGCAACTTGCCGATCCCCCAGCAAAACTGGGCGCCTCAGGCCGAGGAAGCCTGAGACGTGGACAAAGCTCATCGGCCCCTGCTCAGCCCGACGATCCGCCGCCACTCATGGATCCTGGGGCTGCTGGCCCTGATCCTGTTTGTCGCGGGCAACTGGAACCAGGCAATCATCGGCTTTGACTCGCGCTTCGTGCTGTTCGCCCAGGAGATGCTGCGCCACGGGCCGGGGTTCTTCCCGACCACGTACGGGCAACCTTATGCCGATTACCTGGCCACCTCGACGCTGCTGACCTGGCTGCTGTCGGTGCCCCTGGGGCAGGTCACCAGCCTGACGGCCTGGCTGCCCACGGCCATCGCTTCGGCACTGATCGTGGTGCTGCTCTACCGGCTGACCGCGCCCTACTCCCGGCGCTGGGCACTGCTGAGCATCGCGGTGATGCTGCTCAGCAGTACCTTCATCAGCGAAACCCGCGCGGTGTCCCTCGACCAGATGCTGGCGGCAGTGGCCCTGACAGTCTTCTACCTGGGTTACGCCCACGACCACTTCGGCGCCGGCAAGCGCCTGCACTGGCTGTTTGCGCTGCTGATCGTGGGGTTCGCGATCCGTGGGCCGATCGGCCTGGTGATCCCCACCGGCATGCTGTGCAGCTATTACCTGATCAATCGGCAATGGCGCCAGCTCTTCAGTTTCGGCCTGCTGGCGTTGGCGTTACTGGCGGCGTGCGTGGGCCTGCTGCTGCTGCTGGCCAAGCTCAGTGGCGGTGAAATGTTCATGCAGGACGTGATCCGCATGCAGTTCCTGGGTCGCATGGACGGCACCGAAGGCTCCGGCAGCGCGCTGTATTACTTCAGCAGTTCGCTGGGCAACTACGCGCCGGCGTATCCGTTGGCAATACTCGCGCTGATTGCGATTGTCGCCGGTGGCCGCGAGGACAAGGGCCCGGCGCTGAAACTGGTGCTGTACTGCCTCGCCGCCGGCTTGATCGTGATGATCGGCTTGTCGGTGCCCCAGGCGAAAAAAGCGCGCTATGTGCTGCCGATGCTGCCCCTGGCCGCGATCATCGCCGCGTATCCGTTCCAGGTGTCGCGGGGCAGACTGTTCGCCGGGCTGCGCTGGCTGATGCTGGGGTTGTGGACGGTCATTCCGGGGCTGCTGATCGCAGGCTTGTTCGTGGCGCGTCACCGCTTCCCCGAGCAGATTGGCAGCCTCAATCCGGTGTTCGGGATCCTGATCGCGATCCAGGTACTGGTGCTGGGCTTGCTGTTCAACCGGCGGCTTCGCTACGTGGGCCCGGCATTCGCCGCGGTATTGGCGGTGTGGCTGGCGTATATCGTGATGGTCGAGCCGCTGGAGCGCCGGTTGTATGACACGCGCACCTTTACCCTCCAGGCCCATGCGCTGACCCAGCTACAACCGGCGCCGCTGGTATTGCACGCACTGGGCAAGGACGCAAAAGCCATCAAGTTCATGGTCAACCTCGATTGCGACCGGGTGCCGTTGTTTACCCAGTTGCCTGCCGACCTGGCGCCGATCCAGGCTCCTGCATGGCTGATCATGAGCCAGTCGGACTATGAAGCGTTGAGCGACCCGCGTTTTCGTTCACTGCAGCCGGTACTGACCGGCCAGTTCGACAAGAACCCCTACGTACTGCTGCATTTGATCAAACCCGCACAACCTTGATACAGGGCGCGAGATAAGCGGAACCAACCGCTTATCCCGCGCCAGTACATTCAGTAGTTATAAATCCAAGTGTATGTAAGAAACTTCTTTGCCCATTCAACTTCGAAACTTTTAGCGTAGCAACTATCGAGAAACATCCTACGCATCTATACGCTGCTACCGATAAGACGCCCTCTTCCCGCCCCTAGCCCTCGACTGTAGACTCGCCTGCCAAGCGAGTTAATTATTTAATACCTTTTAACTATTTTCAGAAGTTCCAAAGGTGCGGTGTAAGGCATTCCTGTTACTTTCGAAAGAAACTCGACGAACGTAGCAGCAAGCCATCAATCAAGACATGCCCCGCTTAAACGAACAGTCGAAATAACAATAAAGACCCTTTAAACAGCATTCAGCGCTGCCGTTTATTTCATTTAGAGGAATGTTTTGTGTCCGACCGTCGATTGCCCGCCCCCTCAACCTCTGACGCTGTCGCGCCTTTGTCCCGCGACAGAGTCAATGCGGGTTACATCCCGCTGCCAAAACTGGATCGGCTGATGGAACTGCGTGATGCACTGGTGGTGCTCAAGGGGCCATTGGCCAGCAATCCATCGCTGCGGGAAAATGTACAAAACCTGCTGATCAACGAGGAAACCGATGACCGTGTGCTGGGCAAGATCAGCAACCCCATGCCACCGCCAACCCGCCTGATACCGTTTGGCTGACACGTTTTACTGCAAAAATACTGCACTTGACCTGCATTAATATGCATTGGCAGCAGTCTTCATCGATTGGCACACTGCGCAGGTTCCTCCCCCAAATGCAGGAACTTCTTTAAAGGGCTTTTCCGGGAAACCAGGCAAGCCTTTTTTTTCGCCCGCTTTTCACGGATCGTCTGTCAATGCTCGCTCGCTGGTTACCCGCTGCCATCAATACCCGCCCTGCCGAATGGAGTCGTGCCGCCATCGGCATGGCCCTGGGCACACTGTTCAGCGTCTGGGTGTGCGCCCAGGTGTTCGGCACCGAGGTGGCCCTGCACCTGATAGGCCCGCTGGGAGCCTCGGCGGTGCTGCTGTTTGCCGTATCATCCGGCGCGCTGGCCCAGCCCTGGTCGATCATCGGCAGCTACCTGTGTGCCGGGATCGTTGCGCTGCTGGTGGCCCGGGTATTGGGCCGAACGCTGGGCAGCGCATGCCTGGCTGCCGGGATGACCGTGATCCTGATCTGCTGGCTGCGCTGCCTGCATCCACCGGCGGGCGGCCTGGCCATGAGCCTGGTACTGGCTGACCCCGCCTCGATTGCCATGGGCTGGCACGAACTTGCCGCAGTCATGCTGGGAGCCACAGCCTTGTTGGCCTGCGCGCTGGCCTACAACAACGCCACGCGCACGCGTTACCCCAAGGGCACCCGCGAACCGGCTGCGCCGATCTTTATGCCAATGGCCACCGAAAACCCCGGGATCAGCGCCGAGGACCTCAAGCAGGCCCTCGCCGAGCGCGAGCAGTTCCTGGACGTTACCCCGCAGGAGCTGGAGGAGCTGATCCAGGCCAGCGAGCGGTATGCCCGGCGGCGCACCATCGGCGCGGTTTTCCAGCACCAGGGCCAGCCTCCTCCATAAGGCAAAAATGCAAAAACGACCTGCATGATTCCGACTTGTACTGGGCAAATTTGCACTGGTACGATCGCGAGATGGTTCGCCCGCGAACATCTTGATAAAGAACAATAAAAGCAGGGAGTTAGAGATGACTGCTCAGGTTTCATCCGAGGCAAGCAGCGCCGGGATTGTGCAAGACGAGGTCCTGGCGCACGTACGCAACCATATTGGCCACCTGACCCTCAATCGCCCCGCAGGCCTTAACGCCCTCACACTGGACATGGTCCGCAGCCTCAGCCGGCATTTGCAGGCGTGGGCGGACGATCCCCAGGTGCATGCCGTGGTGTTGCGCGGTGCCGGTGAAAAAGCCTTCTGCGCCGGCGGCGACATTCGCTCGCTGTACGACAGCTTCAAGAGCGGCGACACCCTCCACGAAGACTTCTTCGTCGAGGAATACGCCCTCGACCTCGCCATTCACAACTATCGCAAACCGGTCCTGGCACTGATGGACGGCTTCGTCCTTGGCGGTGGCATGGGCCTGGTGCAAGGCGCCGACCTGCGGGTGGTCACCGACCGCAGCCGCCTGGCAATGCCCGAGGTGGCCATCGGGTATTTCCCTGACGTGGGCGGCAGCTATTTCCTGCCGCGCATTTCCGGGGAACTGGGGATCTACCTCGGGGTGACCGGCGTGCAGATTCGTGCCGCCGACGCCCTGTATTGCGGCCTGGCGGACTGGTACCTCGACAGCGCCCGGCTCGCCGACCTCGACCAGCGCCTGGACCGCCTGGAATGGCACGATTCTCCCCTCAAGGACCTGCAAGGCCTGCTGGCCAGCCTCGCGGTGCAACAATTGCCCGACGCCCCCCTGGCGGCGCTACGCCCAGCCATCGATCACTTCTTTGCCTTGCCGGACGTGCCGAGCATCGTCGAGCAATTGCAGCAAGTCACCGTCGCCGACAGCCATGACTGGGCATTGACCACCGCCAGCCTGATGCAGACGCGCTCCCCCCTGGCCATGGCCGTGACCCTGCAGATGCTGCGTCGCGGGCGCCACCTGCCGCTGGAGCAATGCTTTGCCCTGGAACTGCACCTGGACCGCCAATGGTTTGCCCGTGGCGACCTGATCGAAGGCGTCCGCGCCCTGCTGATCGACAAGGACAAAACCCCTCGCTGGAACCCTCCAACCCTGCAGGCGTTGGAGGCTGATCATGTCGAAAGCTTCTTCCGCGACTTCGACAAGAACGGGAACTAAGTCATGCAAGATATTGAATTTACAGAAGAACAAGTGATGATCCGCGACATGGCGCGGGACTTTGCCCGTGGCGAAATCGCCCCCCACGCCCAGGCTTGGGAAAAGGCCGGCTGGATCGACGATGCTTTGGTCGCCAAGATGGGCGAGTTGGGTTTGCTGGGCATGGTGGTGCCCGAAGAATGGGGCGGCACCTACGTCGACTACGTGGCCTACGCCCTGGCAGTGGAAGAGATTTCCGCTGGCGACGGCGCTACCGGCGCACTGATGAGTATCCATAATTCAGTGGGTTGCGGGCCAATCCTAAACTACGGCTCACAAGCACAAAAGGAAACCTGGTTGGCGGAACTGGCCAGCGGCCAGGCCATCGGTTGCTTCTGCCTTACCGAACCCCAGGCCGGTTCCGAAGCGCACAACCTGCGCACCCGCGCCGAACTGCGGGACGGCCAGTGGGTGATCAACGGCGCCAAGCAGTTTGTCAGCAACGGCAAGCGCGCCAAGCTGGCGATCGTGTTTGCAGTGACCGACCCGGAGCTGGGTAAGAAAGGCATCTCGGCGTTCCTGGTGCCGACCAACACCTCGGGCTTCGTGGTGGACCGTACCGAGCACAAGATGGGCATTCGTGCCTCGGACACCTGTGCCGTCACCCTCAACCAGTGCACCGTACCGGAAGCCAACCTGCTGGGTGAACGCGGCAAGGGCCTGGCCATCGCCCTGTCCAACCTCGAAGGCGGACGCATCGGGATTGCCGCCCAGGCGCTGGGTATCGCCCGTGCCGCCTTTGAGGCCGCGCTGGCCTATGCCCGTGACCGGGTGCAGTTCGACAAGGCGATCATCGAGCACCAGAGCGTGGCCAACTTGCTGGCCGACATGCAAACCCGCCTGAATGCGGCGCGCCTGCTGATCCTGCATGCCGCCCGATTGCGCAGTGCGGGCAAGCCATGCCTGTCGGAGGCCTCCCAGGCCAAGCTGTTTGCCTCGGAAATGGCCGAGAAGGTGTGCTCTTCAGCCATGCAGATTCATGGGGGTTATGGCTATCTGGAGGACTACCCGGTGGAGCGTTACTACCGGGATGCGCGGATTACCCAGATTTACGAGGGCACCAGCGAGATTCAGCGGATGGTGATTGCCAGAGAATTGAAAAACTATCAGCTGTAACAGGTATTTCGCAGAACCCATGTGGGAGCGGGCTTGCTCGCGAAGGCGGTGGATCAGTCGATACATCGGGTGACTGTAACACCGCCTTCGCGAGCAAGCCCGCTCCCACATTTCTTGATCTTCAGCGTTTCAGGACAGTGTTTACTTGTCCTTGAACTCCGGCGCACGCTTGGCCACAAACGCCGCCATGCCTTCCTTCTGATCCAGCGTGGCAAACGCCGCGTGGAACACCCGGCGCTCAAAGCGCACGCCTTCGGACAGGCTCACTTCAAACGCGCGGTTCACGCTTTCCTTGACCATCATGCTGATGGGCACCGACTTGCCGGCGATCAGGGTCGCGACCTTCAATGCTTCGTCCAACAGCTCATCCGCCGGCACGATGCGCGCGACGATCCCGCAGCGCTCGGCTTCCACCGCATCGATAAAGCGCCCGGTCAGGCACATTTCCATGGCTTTGGCCTTGCCCACGGCGCGGGTCAGGCGCTGGGTGCCGCCCATGCCAGGCAGCACGCCGAGGTTGATTTCCGGCTGGCCAAACTTGGCGTTGTCACCCGCCAGGATGAAGTCGCACATCAAGGCCAGTTCACAGCCGCCACCCAGGGCAAACCCGTTGACCGCCGCGATGATCGGCTTGCGGCGGTTGGCCACGCGATCGCTGTCGCTGAACAGGTCGTCGAGGTAGATCTGCGGGTAGGTCAGCTCGGCCATTTCCTTGATGTCGGCACCGGCGGCAAAGGCTTTTTTCGAGCCGGTTAGCACGATGCAGCCGATTTCCGGGTTGGCTTCCAGGCTGTCCAGCGCCTGGTTCAGCTCGCTGACCAGTTGCGCGTTCAGGGCGTTCAGCGCTTGCGGGCGATTGAGGGTGATCAGCCCGACCCGGCCCTGCACGTCCAGCAAAATGCTTTCGTAACTCATAGAGACTCCTCAGAGATTGCGTGAAATGACCATGCGTTGAATATCGCTGGTGCCTTCGTAAATCTGGCAGACCCGCACATCGCGGTAGATCCGCTCCAGGGGAAAGTCGCTCAGGTAACCGTAACCGCCGAGGGTTTGCAAGGCTGCCGAGCAGACCTTTTCGGCCATTTCCGAAGCAAACAGCTTGGCCATGGACGCTTCCACCAGCGCCGGCTTGCCGCTGTCACGCAGGGCGGCGGCGTAATGCACCATCTGCCGCGCCACGGCGATTTGCGTCGCCATGTCCGCCAGGCGGAAGGCCACGGCCTGGTGCTCGATGATCGGCTTGCCAAAGCTTTCCCGCTCGCGGGCGTAGTCCCGGGCCGCTTCAAATGCCGCCCGCGCCATGCCCACCGCCTGCGAAGCAATGCCGACACGCCCGCCTTCGAGGTTGGCCAGGGCGATCCGGTAGCCTTCGCCCTCCTCGCCCAAACGATTGGCCACCGGCACCTTCACATCCTCAAACAGGATCTGGCAGGTGTCGGAAGCATGCTGGCCGAGCTTCTCCTCGACCCGCGCGACGCTGTAGCCCGGCGAGTCGGTGGGCACGATAAAGGCGCTGATGCCGCGTTTGCCGGCAGCCGGATCGGTGACTGCAAACACAATCACGATCCCGGCGTTTTGCCCGGAGGTGATGAACTGCTTGCAGCCATTCAAGACGTAGTGATCGCCCTCCAGCCGGGCACGGGTTTTCAGGCCGCTGGCGTCGGAACCGGCCTGGGGCTCGGTCAAGGCAAACGCACCGAGCATCGCACCACTGGCCAGGGGCTTGAGGAACTGCTCGCGCTGTTGATCATTGCCGAACTTGAGGATCGGCACGCAGCCCACGGAGTTGTGCACGCTCATGATGGTCGAGCAGGCGCCGTCACCGGCAGCGATCTCTTCCAGGGCCATGGCGTAGGCCAGGTAGCCGGTATCACAGCCGCCCCATTGCTCCGGGACCAGCATCCCGAAAAAGCCCAGCTCGGCCATTTCACCAATGGCTTCCTTGGGAAAGCGATGCTCGCGGTCCCACTCGGCAGCGAACGGTTTAAGGCGTTCCTGGGCAAATTGCCGGGCGGCTTCGCTGATTTGCAGTTGTTCGTCATTCGGCAGCATAGGTGTTCCTTAGTACAGGCATTCAACGGCCATGGCCGTGGCTTCACCGCCGCCGATGCAGATCGCTGCAACGCCGCGCTTGAGGCCTTTCTGGCGCAGGGCCGAAAGCAGGGTCACCAGGATCCGCGCGCCGGACGCGCCAATCGGATGGCCCAGGGCACAGGCACCGCCGTGGATGTTGACCTTGCTGTGGGGAATCTCCAGCTTGCTCATGGTCACCAGGCTGACCACGGCAAAGGCTTCGTTGATTTCAAACAGGTCGACTTCGTCGAGGTTCCAGCCGGTCTTGCTCATCAGCTTGCGGATCGCCCCCACCGGCGCTACCGGGAACAGGCCAGGCTCATCGGCAAACGCCGCGTGGCCATGGATCACCGCCAGAGGCTTGAGCCCGCGCTTGTGCGCTTCGGACTGGCGCATCAGCAGCAGCGCCGCCGCACCGTCGGAAATCGAACTGGAGTTGGCTGCCGTCACCGTGCCGCCCTCCCGGAAGGCCGGCTTCAATGTCGCGATCTTGTCCAGCTTGGCTTTCGGCGGCTGTTCGTCGTGGATGATGGTTTTCTGTTCCTTGCCCACGGTGACCTGCACCGGGACGATTTCGGCGATGAAGTTGCCGTCGGTGATCGCCTGTTGCGCACGGGTCAGGGACGCAATCGCGAACGCGTCCTGGGCCTCGCGGGAAAAGCCGTTGTGCTCGGCGCAGTCCTCGGCAAAGGTGCCCATCAGGCGGCCCTTGTCGTAGGCGTCTTCAAGGCCGTCGAGGAACATGTGGTCGAGCACCCGGCCGTGGCCCATGCGATAGCCGCTGCGGGCACGGTCCAGCAGGTACGGCGCGTTGGACATGCTCTCCATGCCACCGGCGATGACCACCTCCACGCTGCCTGCCAGCAACGCGTCATGGGCCAGGATCGTGGCTTCCATGCCCGAGCCGCACATCTTGTTGAGGGTGGTGCAGCGCGTGGACTTGTCCAGGCCAGCACCCAGCGCCGCCTGGCGTGCCGGCGCCTGGCCGAGGCCGGCGGGCAGCACGCAACCGAACAGCACTTCATCCACGGCATCGGAAGCGATACCGGCGCGCTCGACCGCTGCACGAATCGCCGCAGCGCCCAGTTGCGGAGCGGTGAGGCCCTTGAGATCGCCCTGGAACCCGCCCATCGGGGTGCGTACCGCGCTGACAATAACGATTGGATCAGTCATGAAAATCTCCTTATTTGGCTGCCATGCGCAAGGCGCCGTCGAGACGGATCACCTCGCCGTTGAGCATGCTGTTTTCAATGATATGCCGCACCAGCGCGGCGTACTCGCCCGGTTTGCCCAGGCGCGGCGGGAATGGCACGCCGGCGGCGAGGGATTCGCGCACTTGCGGCGTCATGCCCGCCATCATCGGAGTTTCGAAAATACCGGGGGCGATGGTCATCACCCGAATCCCGTAGCGCGCCAGTTCGCGGGCCGCCGGCAGGGTCAGGCTGGCAATCGCGCCCTTGGAAGCGGCATAGGCCGCCTGGCCGATCTGGCCGTCAAACGCTGCCACTGAAGCGGTATTGATGATCACACCGCGCTCGCCATCGGTATTCGCCTCGGTTTCAGCGATAGCCGCTGCAGCCAGGCGCAGCAGGTTGAAACTGCCGATCAGGTTGACGTTGATCACCTGGGCGAAGTTGGCCAGCACGTGCGGGCCATTTTTGCCGAGGATTTTCTCGCCCCGCACCACACCGGCACAGTTGACCAACCCATGCAAACCGCCAAAGGCGGCGACGGTGGCCTGTACCGCCGCTTCGGCAGCGGCTTCCTGGCTGATATCGGCGACCACGCTGCGGGCCTGCGCGCCGAGCTTTTGCGCCTGGGCGGCCACTGCGTCGGCGTTCAGGTCCACCAGCATCACCTTGGCACCGGCCGCCACGAGCATCTCGGCGGTTGCCGCGCCGAGGCCTGAAGCGCCACCGCTGACCAGAAAAACCTTGTTCTCAATCTGCATCATTGTTTCCTTGAAGAATGGGTCACGCCGTGGCCGCCTGGGCCTTGGCAATTTCCTGATTACGCAAAATGAAGCGTTGCAGCTTGCCGCTCGGGGTCTTGGGCAGCTCGCTGACAAATTCGATTTCCCGCGGGTACGAGTGAGCGGCCAGGCGCTTGCGCACGTGCTGGCGCAGCTCTTCGGCCAGGGCCGGCTCGGCGCGGTACTGCTCGCTGAGCACCACAAACGCCTTGACGATCTCGGTGCGTTCCGGACATGGCTTGCCCACCACGGCGGCCTCCACCACGGCCGGATGCTCGATCAAGGCGCTCTCTACGTCGAACGGCCCCACGCGATAGCCGGAAGTGGTAATCACATCGTCGCTGCGCCCGACAAAGCTGATGCTGCCATCGGGGTTCAGCTCCACCGTATCGCCGCTGAGGTAGTACTTGCCGACGAAGGCCTTGGTCTTGACGCCGTCATAACCGGCAAACCAGCACATCGGCGATTGCTCGCGGTCGATAGCCAGGATGCCTGGCTGGCCGGCGGGCAACTCCTGATGGTTGTCGTCCAGCACCACGATGCGATGGCCCGGCGAGGCAAAGCCCGCGGAGCCGACGTGCACCGGATGCTCCAGGCCATGGTGATTGCACAGCACCATGCCCAACTCGGTCTGGCCGTAGTGGTCGTGGATGGTCACGCCGAGGTTATCGGCGAACCAGCGGATCACTTCCGGGTTCAGCGGCTCGCCGGCACTGCTGACAATACGCAGCTTGCCCTTGATCGACTTGGCGAACTGCTCGCCCCCGGCGATCAGCAGGCGGTAGGCGGTGGGCGAACCGGTGAGGTTGGTAATCCCGTATTTGTTGATGACACGGCACGTGCTTTCGAGGGTGAACGGGCCATCGTAGAAGGTGATCGGGTGGCCCATGGACAAGGGGCCGGTCACGCCGAAATAGATGCCGTAGGCCCAGCCCGGGTCGGCGACGTTCCAGAATGCGTCTTCGGGGCGCAGGTCGACGGCGTCGCGGGTGTAGCTCTGGAACGCGACGATTGCCTTGAGCGGCACGGCCAGGGCTTTCGACGGGCCGGTGGTGCCTGAGGTGAACATCAGCAGGAACGGGTCGTCGGCGCCCAGCAATACGGGTTCGCAGAGGTTGGAATAGTTGGGCAACTCGGCCCAGAAGCTGAAATCGCCGCGCACGATGCCTTCGCCGTTGGGACCGGCGACGGTGACGATGGTCGGGCAGTCGGCCACTTCCGTCAGTTTGGGACGGTTTACGGCATCGGTCACCACCAGCGCGGCGCCGGAGCTGTTCAGGCGGTGTTCGATGGCCTTGGGGCCGAAGGCGGTGAACAGCGGCTGATAGACCGCGCCGATGCGCCAGGTGGCGAGGACGACCACCAGCAGCTCGGCGGTGCGTGGCAGGAGGCCTGCCACCTTGTCGCCGCGATTGACGCCCTGGGCCAGGAGGAAGTTGGCGAAGCGTGCGGCCTGGTCTTGCAGTTGGGTGAAGGTGACGGTGGCGCTGCGGCCCTCCTTGCCCTCCCAGAACAGTGCGATGCGGCCAGGTAATGCGTGGCGGTCGCAGCATTCGACGCAGGCGTTGAGGGCCTGCAGGTTGCCCGACAAGGCGGCGTCGACGGTGTGTTGGTAGTTGAACTGGGTGGTGGCAGCCGAGTAATCACGCATCGCTTCAAATCCCTGTGTGTTTTTTATTTTCAGGATGGGTACGTAGACCGGTGAAATAGTCGCTCTAGAGCGGTGGGTGGGCAATGGTCAAAGCTTTCAACTTGGTTGACTGGTTTGGCCAATGGGGGGGCGCTGTTTGGTGTGTGTGAGTGTTGAAGAGCAAAATC